>CALJSB010000041.1 GCA_937976305.1 uncultured Acidimicrobiales bacterium | reverse complement strand
CTCGGCGTTCGTTGTAGACAATCAGAATGGACTACTCGCCGAATCCGGATCACGAGGCGATCGTCGAAGCGGTCGACAAGGTGTGCGCTCAGTTCGATGATGCCTACTGGTCGCGCTGCGATGCCGAACATGAGTTTCCGTGGGACTTCTACGCCGCCATGGCCGAGGGAGGTTGGGTCGGCATCGCCATCCCCGAGGAGTACGGCGGTGGCGGACAGGGAATCATGGAAGGTGCCCTCGTCCTCAACCGTATTGCCGCATCGGGTGCGGCCATGAACGGGTCGACGGCGGTTCACCTGACGATGTTCGGGCTCAACCCGGTAGTGAAGTTTGGCAACGATCAGCTGAAAGACACGTTCCTGCCGAGGGCAGCGGCAGGTGACCTCCATGTGGCGTTTGGGGTGACCGAGCCCGATGCCGGCACAGACACCAGCCGCATCACGACTCGGGCCGTCGAAGATGGCATGGGCGGGTGGATCGTGAGCGGCCGCAAGATTTGGAGCTCCAAGGCCCTCGAGTCAGAGGTGTGCCTCCTTCTCGCCCGGACCGACGGCGAGCCAGGCGAAGGGTTCGGCGGGCTCACACTGTTTCTCGTCGACCTCGATGAGGAGTACTGCGACATCGCTGCGATCCCCAAGGTTGGCCGAAACGCCGTGGCTTCATGCGAAGTGGCCTACGACGAACTGCCCGTCGAGGGCTGGCGGATGGTGGGCGAGCGCGGGCGAGGCTTTCACCACATCCTGCATGGCCTCAACCCCGAGCGAATTCTGCTTGCGGGTATGGCGTGTGGCATTGGCGAGGCCGCGCTTCGCAAAGCGGTTGGCTACGCCAATGAGCGTGAAGTGTTCGGGCGCCGAATCGGCGCCAACCAAGCCATCAGCCATCCATTGGCCAAGGCCCACATCGAGCTCAATGCCGCCTGGCAGGTCATGAAAGAGGCAGCGTGGCGCTACGACAACGGGCTCGAGTGTGGCGAACACGCCAACTCGGCCAAGTACTTGGCTGCCGAAGCGTCGTACTTCGCCGCCGATCAGGCCATGCAAACCCACGGTGGCCTCGGCTACGCATCGGAGTACCACGTCGAGCGGTACTGGCGTGAAGCCCGTCTGCAACGCATCGCCCCTGTCAGCCAAGAGATGACCCTCAACTACATCGCCCAAAACGTCATGGGCCTCCCCCGCAGCTACTAGTGCCGCTTGCTTCGGGTCTTTCGGCGCTGGGCGCCGAAACACCACCTCGACCCAACTGGAGATCTCATGCGCATCGTCCCACTCGAAATCGGCCGGCTCGAAGCATCGGCTCGCACGCTCACGCAACAAGAAGGGCGCATCACGCTGCCAGTCCCGAGCTGGCTCGTCGAACACAACGGCCAGACGGCTCTGTTCGACACCGGGCAACACGCCGACCTCCAACACAGCAAGGATCGACTCGGGCCACTTGCGCCTCACTTCAATCCCGATCTACCGGCGGACGAAACCCTGACGGCCCGGCTTGAAGCGGCACACATCGATCCCGCGTCGATCGACGTCATGGTGTTCTCCCACCTGCACTTCGATCATTCCGGGGGTACGGCCGAAATTCCAAATGCCCGTATCGTCGTGCAGCGAAGCGAGTGGGAGGCGGGCCACCAAGCCAACTTGGTGGAGCGCGGCGAATACTTCCCAGACGAGTTCGACATGGGTCACGATCTCGAGTTGATCGACGGCGAGCATGACGTGTTTGGCGACGGGAGGGTTCGCTGTCTGCCCACACCGGGACACACGCCAGGCCACCAGTCCCTTCGCGTCGAGCTCGACTCAGGTCCAGTCGTGCTCACCGGTGACTGCATCTACCTCGAGTGGATGCTCGAACAAATGGCGCTCCCCGCGTTCAGTTACGACACCGAGCAGCAGCTCGCATCTATGCGGCTGCTGCAGGAACATCGAGACCAACACGGTTGCCGGTTGCTGTTCGGCCACGACGCTGCGCAATTCGCAGCTCTGCCAGCTGAGCTCAGCTGAAGTCGGCTCGGCGTAACGTCTCGAGCACCGTTGGCGCCAGTGCCGGGTCGAGTGGGCCGCGCTCGGCGAAGGTCACTGAGTCAAGCCACGCCTGGGCGATGGCAGGTGTGAGCTCATAGGTCGTCGCCAGCTCATCGACGATGCCTTCTTTGGCATGGAGCTGACCGGCCTGAGAAACGACGGCATCAACGATGCGGCCGACCTCGGTGGTGCGACCGGTGAGAATCTCGTTGCGGGCGGCAAACACAAACGAGGGCCACGGCGTCTTCTGCACGCCAACTTGCTGGAACTCGCCCGCGTCGACCAGCGGCCGCGTCATGAACTGATCCCAGAGGAAGAGATCGGACTCACCTTTCGCAAACGACTCGCGAGCACCGTCCAGACCGCCGGTGAGCACGAACTGCTCCTCGTTGATTGTCCAGCCGTGGCGGTCAGCCTGAATGAACGCCATCAGATGAGAACCCGAGCGAAATCGACTGATGGCGATTCGAACGCCTTCCATCTCGGCCTCGTCGCTGTATGGCGACGAGGCTGGTGTGAAGACACCCCATTGCAGCGGCGATTCGACGTAGACGGCGACGATCGTGGCTGCAAGCCCCTTGTCGATGGCGGCCACGGTGCCTTCCGTGAGGATGCTGACCAGGTCGAGCGTGCCGTCCTCTAGCCCGGCGAGCATCTGCCCTGTGCCACCAGGCTGGTCTTCCCACACCACATCAAGATCGCTCAGCGCATCGGACGCGATGGCCCAGTGCCACGGCAAGTTGAAGTGTTCAGGCACACCGCCCAATCGCAGCGGCTGAGAGCTCGAAGTCACCTCTGCGAGGCTAGGGAATCGACACGGTGATGGCGACGGGGTTTGAACGATTGCCGTGGAAGTCGAAGGCCACAACCTCGTAACCGACCTCTCCCGAACTGGGAAGGTCGTTGTCGATGAACGAGGTGACGGCGATGTCGCCTCCACCACCGACGTATTGGGGCTCGTCGCCAACGTCGGTTCGGAACACGCCATAGGAGCCAAACTCGACATCGTCTTCACTCGGGTTCCACTCGAGCAGAACCTCTCCCCCTTCGATCGTGGCCGCCAACCCCGTGATGTCGGTCGGAGGGGTCGTGTCGGTCACAGCCAAGGTGTTTGTCCAGCGGCGCTCAAGCACCTCGTCGTCTGCGATCACTCGCATCACGTAGGTGTAGAACTCACCAGCTTCGACCGACTCGTCGATCCAACTCAGCGTGCCGATGCCTTCGTGTACTGGCGTGACGAGTTCGACCGCATCGCGATCGAGTCCGATCGAGTCGAAACGGAAGATCTGATAGACGACGTCAGCGCCTTCGACCTCGGACCACACAACCTCGATGGCGTCCTCGGTCATGAAGCCATGGCCGACCCAATGGCCGGTCTCAGACGACACCTGGCTCGGCACTCGGCGGGCCGGCTCGGCCTGGGCGTTCGGGTCTTCCTCGGCCGCAGCGTCGTCGTCACCGCCCTCTGCATCGGCTTCTTCGGTATCGCTGCTGGGTGCGTCAGCCGAACCGGAAAGCAATGTCGTTGACACATCACCGACCGCTACCGGATCCTCGTCACTCCCGCTCGTGCACGCCGATGCAAGCAACATCAATACAAACGCCAGACAACCTGCTCGTACCAACTCTCGCTCGCCCCTCTGTCCGCACACCCCTTAGTGCTACCACGTCCTGCGCCAACTTCGTGAGCGACTGGGCACGTCGGCTCCCGAGTGAAACAGCTGCCCAAACACGGCTCTCGGCGTCCGGTCAAGCCTGTCTCCCCGGAGCCTGAGAATTTGGCAGGCTGTGAAACTCGGCGCGGGCTGGTTGCATCTCACCTGTGACCACTCAAGGGAGAACATGAACATGAAGAAGTACCTGGCCATTCTGACGCTCGCCCTCACGGCGGCCACAACACTTGCGACGACGCCTGCATCAGCTGAGGGCATCGAATCAACTGACGTGTGTCCCCAACTGAGCGATTCGGTAGTCCGGCTCTACAGCGCCTACTTCCTTCGAGCCCCTGATGCCGGTGGGCTTGCGTTCTGGCTTTCTGAATATTCCGAAGGTCGCCGCTCGCTTGCTCCCATCTCGCAACACTTTTCCGAATCGACAGAGTTCATCCAGCTATATGGCTCCCTCACCAACCGCCAGTTCATCGACCTCATCTATCAGAACATTCTCGGTCGGGCTGGCGAGCAAACGGGCGTCGATTTTTGGACAGGCCGTCTCGATCAGGGCATCCAAACTCGCGGCGAAGTGATGCTGAGCTTCAGCGAGAGTCGTGAGTACGTCGCAATCAGCAACACTGCGTTGCCGCTCGCCGGGTATTTCCAGTGGTACCCAGAAGGCACCACCTGGTATTGCGGGACCGATGATCGAGCCATCCCATTCTCTCCTAGTGGCCCCTTCTACGCCGACGGCTTTGCCGAGCTGGGGTTTGATGAAGACACCAACATCGAAGAGAACTTCATCGTGCGAACCGAAGACACTCAGAGCCGCTTCAAGAACTCACTGGTGAATGAACGAGTCCTCGAAGGCGAATACGTGATGTTCTGGAACGGGCACTACGAAACCGCCGCTCAGACTCGCCCAACGGGCTTTCTCGAAGTCGACGGCATCGACAGTGGCAGAGACACGTTCCGTTGGGCCGTCGTGATCTACCCGACATCGATCGGTACCGCACGGGGCGGGCTCGGGGACCTCGAGACCACCGTGTCCCACGGAGATTCACTGGTCGGCTGTACCGGTTGCCGCTGAGACACGCGTGGCCGGCCAGAGGAGAGCTCAGGTATCGAGCTCGGCCTTGCCACCGTGGACGGTTGCACACACCGGGCACGTGCGGGCCTCGACGCTCTCGTAGAACGCTTCGAAGAGAGGAGGCAGATCCTTCACGATGTTGCGCACCTGCACGTCGACTCGATGCACGACGTTGGCGCAATTGCGACACACCCACTCGAAACCGTCGAGCTCACCTTCGGGGCGGGCGTACTCGACCACCAAGCCGATGCTCTCAGGGTCGGGCCGCTGCGGCGAGTGACGGACCCCGGGCGGAAGCATGAACACGTCGCCTTCACGAATTGCCATGTCGTAGGGCGGGGTTCCTGGCTCAGGCCAGATCTTGAGCACCATGTCGCCCTTGATCTGGTGAAAGAACTCGGGGCGGGGATCGTCGTGGTAGTCGGTGCGCTCGTTTCCTCCGCCAATGATCATCACGATCATGTCGCTGTCGGTCCACACCATCTTGTTGGCGACCGGTGGACGAAGATCTTCGCGATGCTCGGCAATCCACGCTTCGAGGTTGAACGCTGCGAACTGAGGGGTGTTGGTTGAGGTCATGACGTCGCCACGTGGGTCGTGACGCTGCCGAGCGGGCCGAAATCGGCAACGACCGTCTGGCCAGACCGCATCGGCTTCATCGGGCCGAGCGCTCCCGTCATGACGACATCTCCGGCTTTCAGTGGCGTGCCTCGTTGAGACATGACGTCTGCGAGCCAGCGGGCTGCGTTGAGCGGATGACCGAGACAGGCGCTCCCGGCACCGGTCGAGACTTCCTCACCGTCGATGGTCATCGCCATCGGGATGGTTCGCAGGTCGACATCTGCCAGCGACACCTTCTTGCCACCGAGCACATAGAGGCCGCAGCTGGCGTTGTCGGCAACGGTGTCGACGAAGCGGATGTTCCAATCGGCGATACGGGAGTCGACGATTTCGATGGCGGGAAGGGCGAAGGCGGTCGAGCGGACGATGTCGGCGAAGCCGTGCTTGCCGAGATCGAGATCGTGCTCGAGCACGAGCGCAACTTCTGCCTCGGCCCGAGGCTGCATGAGGCGGCCCGCCTCGATCTCGACGCCGTCGCCGTACTCCATGTCGACGAACAGCGTGCCGAAATCGGGCTGGTCGACTCCCATCTGCGCTTGTACGGCTGGTGCCGTCAGTCCGATCTTGCGACCGCTCACCCGGCGACCGTTCACGACATCGCGATCGATGTTGATCTGCTGAATGGCATAACCGAGCTCGACATCGTCCTCGCTACCGACAAGATCGCGAATCGGGTCGCACGGGAGACCGGCTGCGGCCGCCTCTCGCAATTGCTTCGCCGCCTGCTCCAAAACCTCTGTTTCAGCCATGCCGAGACCCTACCGCTCCCCTACCGGCGGGTCAGCTTTCACAGGGTTCTACCGATGAGCTGGACCAGTCAACGAAGCTGTTCGCGCTCGAGGTCAAAAACGTCGATGGCGAGCCTCTCGAACATCTCCCATGCCGGCTCGTTGGTACGCAGTTCGTCAACCAGGTAGTCGTGGTAGGTGTCGAGCACAATCCACGTGCAGCCCATGTCTTGGAACGTAGCGAGATCGCCGCGAATCTGATCGAGCGTGCCCTCGCCGGACAGCCGTTCGTCATCTGGCCGAGGAGCGTCGGTGATTCGGAGGCGAATGCGCGGACACAGGTCGGGCATGGGCCGCTCCAGCTTCTCGGCAAGGCGAGCGAAATCCGGAACCATCGTCTCGACAAAGTCGGGTGTGGTGGGTCGGATCGGATGCCACGCCGTGCCGTGTTGAATCGCTCGCCGCATCGACGGCGCACTGTTGCCGCCGACCCAGATCGGGGGATGCGGCGTTTGCACGGGACGGGGTGTGGAGTGCACGTCGTCGAATGAGACGAACTCACCTTCGAAACTGGCAACGTCTGAGGTCCACAGTGCCTTAATGGCTCGAAGGTACTCCGTCGTCATGGCGCCGCGATGCTCGAATGGCACACCCAGAATCTTGAACTCTTCTGCCGCCCAACCCGACCCAACGCCGAGCACGCAGCGGCCGCCGCTCAGCTGATCGATGTTGGCAAAGGCTCGAGCTGTCTCGAGCGGGCTGCGGTAGGGCAACACACTGACGGTGGTGCCGATCATCATGTCGGTGGTCGACGCGGCGAGCCATCCCAACAGCGACATCGGTTCGTAGAACGGCGCCGGATATCGCTCGCTGACGTCGTTGGTGATCGTGACGTGATCTGAGGTGAACAGCCCGTGGTAGCCCAGGCGTTGGGTCATCTGCGCCCACCCAACGAGCGAGTCTGGTGTCGCACCGGGCCCGAAGTTGATGAGGTTGACGCCAAGCTTCATGAGCAGACACTAGTTCGCGCATCCACCCACTCTCCCAAGGGGTCATCCCAAGGGGTCAGGTCTCAAACGTTAACGATGACGTTGTTGACGTTGTTGATCTGACACTGAAAGCGTTGGAGCTAGTCGAGGTTGACGACAAACTTCGTGTCGGGGAGCTCGCCACTGATCGCGGCCTGAGAATCGCTGACGGCGCCCTTGAAGATGCCCTTCGCCATCAGCGAGGTCTCGACAGCCCGGCGTGCTGTATAGATCTCGATGCGAGCCTCATGGGCCGATCGAGACTCTGGCTCGGCCGCGATGGCCATGTCGATCAGGTGGCAGGCCAAGCGATGATCGCCCTCGCTGCTGCGTTGCTGGGCGCGAGCCACCACCAGCTCGATGTCACCAACGAGATCGACGATCTCAGAGCCGACGGCTTCGTCTGCCGGCGGCTTCAGCCGAGCCGGAGCACCGTCCCACCAACCGCCGTAGAGCCGCCAGATGTTCCGCACAACGAACTCGGGCTCGTCGTACATCGGAACGAGGTAGGGGATGCCCAGTTTGTCGTCTGACACCTTCACCGAGTGGAGAATGTCGTCGAGTACTGCTCCCGAGTTCATGGCATCGACGACATCGGCCACGAGCTTTTCGAGTGTTTCTGCCACGGTGATCAGGCACGTCGTAATGCGTTCGTGGCCGGCGATGGCCAGACCATGTGAGGGCACGAACAGTTCGACGTCCTTCGCTGCCATGGCCCGAAGCGATTGTGCCCATTCGAGCGGATATCGCTGCACCTTCTGTGGGTTTCCGAAGTTGGGGAACATCCAGATGAACTGATCACCGGCCGTGATGAGTTTGTGATCGGGCACCCAGGTCCAGGTGTGATCATCTGTCTCGCCGAGGCAGTGGTTCAGCTCGAAGTCTGTGTCACCAACCGTGATCGTCATCTGATCGTCGTACGTGACGTCTGGGTCGAGCACCGATTCGGGCAAGAACGGGCGCTCAGTGGCCTTGGCCATGTCGGTAGCGGCACCGCCGAACTGCCGAAGGTTGATCACGCGGTTGTAGCCGGAGGTGTCTCGATAGCGGGCGAAACGAGGCGGGAGTGCCTCGTGCGAGATGACCCGGGGCCGGCTCTGCCCACGCCTTTCTCCGTCGTCAGCAAACGCTCCCGAGCCACCAACGTGATCAAGGTGGCCGTGGGTGTAGACCAGGCTGTCGACTGGCTCGGTGCTCCAACTCCGGAGCGCTTCGACAACCGCCCTGCCCTTGTTGACCACGCTGGCGTCGAACACCACAAGGCCGGCGCCGGTGTCGACCGCGATCGAGTGGCTGAACGACTCAACGATCGCAACCCCATCCGCCAGCTCGCTGAGCTCCTCGTTCATCCGATTCACGGGCCCCTCAAGGACGCCGGTATCAATGATGCGGGTGGACAGATCAACAGGATGTTCGCTCACCCGCCAAGCATGTCAGATAGCTGCCCTTGCTAACGCTTTGGATCTGCCCAGCTGCGGCACGAGGGCTGCAGGCCCGGGTTCCCGTTAACGTTTGAGACCTGACCCCTACGAGCACGCGCCCCGCCCAATGCCCGACGAGCAAGACAGACAGGCCCGTCCTTAGCGGCAGAGGCCGACGATTGATCCTCGACGAGGCCCGGCGTCCGGTACGAGGGCCGAAGGCCGAGGTACACCTCAAGCGAGGACTCGGAAGCGAAGCGGACGCCGCAGCAGAGGTGTGCGTCGGCCGCAGGCCCGGGACGCGGCTCGGAGTTGCGGAAGAGACTAGGAACCGGCCTCACGGGCGAGGCGGGCCTGCTTGTCGGCGAGGAGTTCTCCGCCCGCCATGAAGTCGGTGTTCTCCATCTCGGTGATCCACACCCGCACAGCCGTGCGGGGCGCCCCGATGTGTTCTTCCATGGCGTCGGTGATGGCATCCATGAGCGCCTTCTTCTGCTCGGGGGTGCGTCCCTTTGACATGTGGACGTTGACGAGTGGCATCTCAGACTCCCTTGACCGTGACGGAACCGACACTGCTGTAACGAGCTTGGGCCGTGGTGCCAACGACAAGCGGCTTGGCGTCGGTCGGTGCCCCCGCCATCACGATCCAACCGGCTTCGAGCTTCTGGCCGTGCTTGCCGAGGTGATTCGCCAACATCGCCAGGCAGGTCGCAGGATCATCGAGCAATGCTGCGCCGGTCGCTGTGCCGGTGATCTCACCGTCGACATCAAAAAGACAACCGAGCGTCTGCAGGTCGACATCGCGGGGACCAACCCCCTCAGCCCCGATCGCGACTCGGGCTGCCGAGGTGTTGTCGGCGATCACGTCGGGCAGCGTGAACGAGAAGGCCTCATAGCGACTGTCGATTACTTCAATACCGCCAAGCACCGCCTCGGTCGCGTCGAGGGCATCTTCCCGTGTGACGCCGGGCCCGGCCAGGTCTTCAGCCAGCCGGAACACGATCTCGGGTTCAGCTCGTGGATGAATCAAGTCGGCAATCGGCGTCTCGACCACTCCCCCATTCGCACCGAGCACGCTTGATGCGAGCACCCATCCGTAGACGGGTTCAGACACACCCATCTGTTCTTGTTTGGCGGCCGAGGTCAGACCCAGCTTGGCCCCGGCGAGCGCGTCGCCTCGACCGAGTTGCAACTCGAGCAGCGCAGCCTGGATGGCGTAGGCATCGTCGATTGACAATTCGTCGACTTGCTTGGTGATCGCTTGCACTTCGTGGCGTTCATCCACTGCCGCCAGCAGATACTGGGCCCAGTGGGCGTGATCGATGGTCACAGAACTCTCCTCATCCCGTCCCAATTGAGCCGATCTGGAGGCCGGTACCGCCTGAAACGACGGTGGGAGACTCCAGAACGGGTTGGGGTGCGGGTGTTAGGCGAACTTGGCTGACTCGTCGCCGCGGTTTGCTGCGGCTTCGAGATGCAGCTTCTTGAGATCGTCGGCCTGGGGTGAGTACCGCATCGAGCCACGATCGATCCACTGCGTCGCAAACTCTGCACCCCGACCAAACTTGTCGCGCTCGAGCGGCAGCTCGATCGGGTCATGAGGCTCACGTAGCACGGCGACCGGGTCCTTACCGGCCTTCACATCCTCGACGGCATCACGGAACATCTTGCGCATCGTCACAATGCCCACGTCGCTCTTGGTGATCTTCTCTGCCGTTCGATCGACGATCGGGCCCTGGCTCACCCAGGCCATGATGTCTTGGCCCTCGATGTAGTCGACGATGTAGTTGCCCTTGTCGTCGATCCATTCGTACTCGTAGTCGACGGCGTGCGCCTGCTCCGGAATGTCAACGCCCTCCGGCGCGTGCACCGTGTAAAAGATGACCCACGTGGTGGTGTCGTCGATCGGCACCCGAATCTGCATCTGGTACACACCGTTGCCGCCCACCCACATCTTGTAGGGGAACACCAGCGGGTGGCCCACACGCCAATCATCAGACTCTTCGTCTTGACCAACAAGCAGCCGGCGCTTGATGATCCCGTGCTCGAAAACATCGAAGCCGATCTTCTCGTGCTTGTTGGCCTTGAAAGCGCTCGGCATGTCAAAGCTCTTGTGTTGGGCCAAGAACTCGAAGTACATCCCGTGCAACGCCTCGACGTGGTACGGATCGACGGCGTTCTCCATGATCTGGAGCCAGTTGCAAGGAAGCATCGAGTGACCGATGTCGCGCACCCCGTCCATCGTGTACCCGGAATAGAGAGGCAGTTCGGGTGCGGGGCCGTCGCCGACATAGGCCCAGATCAGGCCACCCAGCTCCTGAGCCTTGCCTGCCTTCACCGAGCACTGATCGCGAAATGTCTGCGACGAATCGGGCTCGGCCAAGATCTCGACGAGGGTGCCCTCGCCATCGAACTTCCAGCCGTGATAGCCACATCGAAGCCCGCCGTCTTCGACCATGCCGTACACAAGCGAGGCACCCCGGTGTGGGCAACGCTCAGCCACGATCCCGTAGCTGCCGTTCGGCTCTCTGAAGACGGCCCAGTCCTCACCGAGGAGGCGAGCCTTCTTCACCGGGAACTCTTCGAGTTCGCGGGTGATGGCCACCGGGTACCAGTAGTGCCGCAAGACATCACCCATCGGCGTGCCGGGGCCCACTTGGGTCAGTTCGTCGTTCTGTTCCTGGGTCAACATCGGTTCACTCCTCGAGGACGGTGACGGTGCCAGATGATCCGTCGACTCTGATCATTTGACCGGTTTGCAGGTTGGCAGTCGCAAAGCCAGTGCCAGTCACGGCAGGTACGCCGTACTCCCGGCACACGATCGCAGCATGGCTCATCATCCCACCGATGTCGGTGACACAAGCTCGGATCTTCGGGAAGGCGGGAGCCCAACTCGGGGCCGTGATCGGCGCCACCATGATCTCACCGTCTTCCAGATCACCGACGTCTTCTGGGTTGCGCACAATGCGCACCTTGCCCTCAGCCACGCCAGGTGAGGCCGCCATGCCGGTGAGGCCACCAGAGTCGTCCTCAGAACCGAGCCACGTCGACACCGAGTCGCTGGTGATGCCCCACAACATGATGGTGAAAGGCTCGGTGATTACTTCTGGTGGTTCGCCGAGGGCCTTGGGCGGGCTCCACTCCGAGAGCTTGGCGTGGATGGCCCGCCGCTTCTCGACGATCGGTCCCCAGTGACCGGCAGCGGCAGTCGGAGCGTTGACGGCCCAGTTCGAGTAGTAGTCCCACAGCAGCTCATCGACTTCGTCGCGGCGCAGGTAGATGATGTCGCCAGGATCGCCGAGCAGGCCTTCCTTGGCGCAGGTAGCACCAAGCTCTTTGACCTTGCGCCAGATGATCGACATCGTCCAGTGCTCGATATAGAAGTTGTGGTTCTCCACATACGGGAACACGACGCCAGCAAGGCCGAGCTTGCCGTCGAACGCTTCGCGGTCTTCATCGGAGTCGAGCAAGTCTCGGTATTCACTCACGACCCGATCGCGCTCGGCTCGAATCGCTTCGATCGGACGAGCGATGTCTTCGCCCGCTTCGATCTTGGTGATGTAGTCGCGCACGAAGGCATAGGGGATCTCGGGGTTCTCTTTCCAGATCTTGTCGAAGTGGTAGAAGCCGTTGCCCGAGGTGAAGTTGAACCATGGCTCAGCAACGGAATCCCAATGGGCCTGAGCGTCCGATCCCGCGATGGCCGCTTGGATGCCAGCCACGTCGTCAGGATTGTCGAACGCTCGGGCAACGCCACCGTCGACTGCCTTCTGGGCGATGACCTTCAGCTCTTCGTTGGGGCGGAACAAGTCGACTTCGACACCGGCCACCATCTTGGCAATCGCCAGGTCGGGAATCGACGGGAAGGCTTCCTTGCAGAAGCCGAAGAAATCGAGATAGGCGGCGTAGCCAAGGTTGAGGAACTCGAAGTGGTACTGCCACGTCTTGAAGATGAGATCCTTGAAGTGGTGGTAGGACTTCTGCAGCTCGTAGCCAGAGCCAAGCGCTGTGCCGCCGGTGATGATCTCGAGATCTTCCATCTCGGGCAGTGGCGAGAAGTCGAGCGCTTCGATCTCGCCGATGGTCTCGCGAATCTTGCCGAGCCAGGAGTCGTAGAGGTCTCCCCAGTTGGCGAAGTAGTGACCGGCGCGCTCCATGAACTGGGGCACGCGAGCTTCGATGTTGGACGGATCAACCCCGACCGGCGACAGGTAGGCGTAGCCATACAACACCCGAAAGTCGACACCGTCGGCCGGCGGGATTCGATAGTGCCGGCTGTTCATCTGGCTCAGCGACGCAAGCGCCATCTCCATGAACGTGGAGTCCCACGGCGTCAGCGCCTGCCCCCAGTGCATGGAATCCCAGAACCAGAAGCGATTGTCTTCGTATTCGCGCCGATTCTCACCAAAGGAAACGGAATACGGATAGAGCTCTTCCCAACCTTCGACCCCCTCTGGGCCTTCGATCTCGAACGGGCTCGGGAACCTGCTTTGTGCCATGACTGAATGTCTCCCCTAGTTGTTTTTCTTGTTGTGCAGCGGAGACACGAGCGTCGAAACAATCGACGACATGTAGTCACCGCCCCCCTTGCTGATTGAGCTCTTTGGCTTCTGCGACCAGACCGTCTCGGGCCTGCTCTGGAGCATCACGACGTTTTCGCCCGCCGGCAGATGCTTATCGATGGCCCACTCGACATCTTGTGGGCAGCCGTAGTGCTTCTCGGCCTTGCGGGCCAGAATCGCCACAGCCTTGAGTTCGTCGTCGGTCATGCACGCCGCGTTCTGGCGATCGGCATTGACTTCGAGCTTCTCGACCGTGCCGCCATCGGTGAGTCGGTACTCCATGGTTTTTGTCGACACGTTGCGGTGCACGATCTCATGGATGACTTTGTCGACGAGGTAGTTGTCTGGGGTCACCTCACCAGACACCACCGCTTCGCCGAGCCCCCATGATGCGTCGATGGCAACCTGTGACTTGTCGCCGTTTGTCGGGTTGAGGGTGAAGGCCACGCCGGAAGCGGTCGGATCGACCATCTTCTGGATCCCAACAGACATCGAGATCGCCTGGTGGAGGTAGCCCATTTGGTGGCGGTACGCGATCGCTCGGTCGGTGAACAGCGACGACCAGCAACGTCGCACTTTGGTGATGACATCGTCGATACCTGTCACCCAAAGGAACGTGTCCTGCTGACCGGCGAAGCTCGCGTCTGGCAGATCTTCGGCGGTGGCCGACGAGCGCACCGCGACCGGTACATCCTCGACCCCGCAGTGATCACAAAGTGCGGCATACGCAGTGGTGAGGGCTTCAACGACAGACTCAGGTACTTCGATCGCTTCGATCGCCGCCCGGATCTTGTTCGACGTTTCGATGTTGGCGGCGAAGTCATCGTGATCGATCGATCGCAGCAGCTCGTTCACCTCATCGACAAGGCCTTCGTGGCTCCAAATCTGATGGTAGGCATCGATGGTGAGGGCGAAGCCGGGTGGCACCGGCAACTCAGCCACCATCATCTCGCCGAGGCTGGCGTTCTTGCCCCCCACCAGCTCCTTTTGGCTCCGCTCATAGCGGTCGTACCAAACAATCAGATCATCACTCACAGCATCCACTCTCCTTGCGGTGAACGACCGAACGGTCGGCAACATCTCGGCCCAGTCGATAACAGGACACGCCTCGCACATCACTCGCTCCGCTTCGTGATGTCATTGCATTGGCTCTGCTGTCGCAGAGCGGCCTTCGGCGCCAACTGGGTCTCACGCCCGTTGCTGCTCCGCTCCGCTCCGCAGCCTGGCGAAGCGCTGTCACATTGGCTCTGCTTCCGCAGAGCGGCCTTCGGCGCCATCCGGGTCTCACGCCCGGTGCTGCTCCGCTCCGCTGCGCAGCCTGGCGAAGTCCAATCGCATTGGCTCTGCTGTCGCAGAGCGGCCTTCGGCGCCATCCGGGTCTCACCAGTTCCAGCTGCTCCGCTCCGCTGCGCAGCCTCGCGAACTGGGCAAGCTGTTCGGCGGTCTTCGCGCTCGTCATGCATCCAGGCCCTTCCAGGTGTCGTGGACCTGCCATTGCGGGAGCTTGTCGATCTTGGGGATACGGGTCTCTTGGACTCGATTGCGGTAGCCCACGAACGCATCGCCGTCTGGGCCCCCACCTTCCATCAGCTTCACCCGCACGTGCTCGGTGTTGTAGGGCTCTCCCGGGTCATACCCAAGGGCCGAGACGGCAAATGCGCGTATCGGTCCTGAGTGGGTGGCGATTGCCAACCGTGCCCCGGGAAACTCAGCCGCCAGGCTGTTGATGCCGGCCCAGAATCGACGCACGCACATCGCCGGCGGCTCGAAGTGCAGCAGTGGGATCGTGAGCCAGTGTTGAATCGGGTCACCGCCGCCTTGCTGTGTTCGCCAGAAACGATCCATCTCGACGAGCCATTGCGGGCGCTCGCCAGCATCGATCCGTTCGATGCCCTCCAGCTTGGCTTGAAACTGACGGAAGGCGGCGGTGACGTCCTTGAGACCATCGGGCGCTGCGAATTGGAAGTTACGGAACTCGTCCATGCCCCCGGGCTCGACGATCGTGACGTCCTTTTCGTATTGGACGATGCCGTCTGCGAAACCTCGGTGGATGTTCTCTGCGGTTTCTCTGGCTCGGTTGGTGAAGGCGTGACGGAACACGACGGTCTCACCACTTTTGATGCGCTTGGCCAACGTGTGGCCGTAGGTGTGGGCCTGCCACACGCCCTGAGGCGTCAGACCAGAATCGGTCGAGTAACCCTGTGTCTCACCATGACGGATCAAGTAGACGTCGTTGGCAAGCGTGCGGGCTGACGCCGGTGGCGGGCTGATCTCTTTGTTGCGATTGTCCTCGGTGAGCGCCTGCTGCACGCCGAGATTGGCCCGCTGCCAGAGGGGCGCGTCGCCATCGAAGGTGCCGGCATCGTTGCGATCGCGGAATCGCCGGAGGTACAGCGGCGTTGAGGTGTCGACCTCAGCGGTCGGTGCCTCGGACCCGTTCGTGGCGCCCGCTTCAGTCTTGGCTCGATGTCGGGCCAAGTAGAGCGGTGGATCAACGCGATCTGATGCGCTCATGTGTGCACCGTCATGTAGTGCGGATCAACCTTGCCTTGATACGAGAAGATCGCTCGGCCCATCTCGGCTTCGGTCCATGTGGTGGGTTCGTCGTCAGGATCGAACCAGTAACCACCCGTGTAGAGCTCGTTGCGATTGCCGGCCGGGTCGAAGAAATAGAGCCCGCAGCCGCGCGTTGCCCCGTGACGAGTTGGACCCGCCTCGATGTTCACGCCGTGATAGGCGCAGGTGTCGGCACCGTGGCGCAGGTCGTTCCACTCGTCGACCCAGAACGCGACGTGGTGAAAGCCCCCGTCTGGCCCGGTGAAGAAGGCAACGTCGTGTGGCGTGTGGGTGCGCTCGAGGAAGGTCACGAGCTGGTGACCGTCGTCGGCCATGATCTGCTCGGTGAGTCGAAAGTCGAGCACTTCTCGGAAGAAGGCGGTGACACCATCGACGTCTTCACACATCAAGAAGATGTGGTCGATTCGGGGCGGGGCAATACCGGTGAGACCTTCGGGCGCCGGAGGCGGATTGTGCGCCGGGAGGCCGTTGCCGACCTGTTCCATGCCGTGCACCAGATCGACAACGTGGCCGCTGGGGGCCGTGAACCGGCACGTCGCGCCAGAACCTGGGCCGAGGTCGCCCGCGGCATAACGAGTCGGCTCGATGCCACGAGCTGAGAGCCGCTCGGCGAAGTCGTCGAGATCGGCCTCGAACTCGACTTTGAAGCCGAGCGTTTCGAGACCATACGTGGGTGCGGCCATCAAGATGATCGAGTGGTGCTGGTGCTCATCCCAGGCTTTGAGATACACACGATCGTCGGTCCGGGCTGTTTCGATCAGGCCAACCACTTCGGCGTAGTAGGCGTGGGCCAACTCAAGATCGGGCACCCGAATCTCGGCGTGAGAAAGTCGCAGGACGCCCATCAGGTGTGCACGCTCATGAAGCGGCCCTTGAGCTCGCCTTCGTAGTAGAAGATCGCTCGACCGAGTTGATCTTCGGTCCAGGTGATCGTCGGGAAATCCGGATCAGGGCGGTATCCCCCCGTGAACACCTCGTTGCGGGTGCCCATGGGGTCGAAGAAGTAGATGGTGTTGCCGCGGGTGATGCCGTGGCGGGTCGGGCCAACGTCGACGTCGATGGAGTTGCAGGCGAGGATGTCGCCCGCTCGGCGAATGTGATCCCAATCGTCGAGCCAGAACGAGAAGTGGTGCAGACCACCGTTGCGGCCTTGCACGAAGGCAATGTCGTGGGGGCGGTGCGACCGTTCGAGGAACGCCCCGATTTGGTGACCTTGGCCGCTCAGCACCTGTTCGGTGAGGCGGAAGTCGAGCACATCTTGGAAGAAACGGGCGACCTCGCCGACCTCTTCAGCGTGGAGCAACACGTGATCGATGCGAGGCGGTGCGATGCCAACTAGTCCCTGCACGATCGGCTGCGGGTTCACGAGCGGGAGCCGACCACCGACCTTCTCGATATCGGCCACGAGCTCCATCTCTTGGCCAGACGGCAGCTCGAATCTAATCGACTCGCCTTGACCGACTTCTGAGCCGGCCGATACCCGCTGCACCTCACGGCCGGTGGCCTCCACTCGCGATTCGAAGTGGGCGAGGTCATCAGGGTGATCACACTTATACGACACTCGGTCGAGCCCGACTCTGGCGTCTTGGCGAATCGACAAACAGTGATGATCGCGCTCGTCCCAGCACTTCAAATAGAGACGATCGGCCGAGCGCTCGACAAGATCGAGACCCATCACCTCGGTGTAATAGGCATGCGCCAACTCGAGATCGGTCACGGTGATGTCGACGTGGCTGAGGCGGAGAACTCCCATGTGTGACGGACGCTACATCGTGCGTTCCGCTCGATGGGATGATGTCCCGTATACAGGGACGGCTATGCGTCGGCGGTATCCTCAGCGGTGTGAGCAGCTCGACCCTGTCGTCGGTGACGAACGCCGTGCGCCTATTGAAGGCGTTCTCCTCGACCGACCGCGAATGGGGTGTGAGCGACTTGGCTCGCCATCTTGAGCTGTCGAAATCCACCGTGCACCGCCTGCTTGCGACCCTGACCGAGGAGGGGATGCTGCAGCAAGATCACGGAACGGGTCGCTACCGGCTGGGGCTCGTGATCTTTGATCTGGCGGCTGCTGTTTCGACGCAGTTCGACCTTCACGAAGCGGTCCTGTCCCCCATGACCGACCTGCGAAATCGTTCGGGCGAAACCGTGCAGGTGGCGGTGCTTGATGGACGACACGTCGTCTACGTCGAGCGGCTCGAGAGCCAGCACACGCTCCGGATGTTTCTCGCCATCGGCCGCCGCAACTCCGCCCACTGCTCAGGAACGGGCAAGGCGCTGCTGGCCTTCATTCCCCGCGAGCACCTCGAGAGCCTGTTGAAGGGCTGGAAGCTCGAGCCCCGCACTCCACACACGCTCACGACACAGAAAGCTCTGCGTTCTGATCTCGAGCTCACCCGCCAGCGGGGGTACGCCGAGAACCGGCATGAGTCCGAGGTCGGGGTGGTGTCAGTTGCCGCACCGATTCGCGACCATGGCAGCCGCACCATCGCATCGATCAGCGTCGCCGGACCGGCGGAGCGGGTCGACCCGATCAGGCGAGAGTTGGCCCACCTCACCATGGAGACTGCGGCGCTGGTCTCACGACGACTCGGCTATGTCGGCCACAACTGATGACCATCTCCCGTACGCGCGTCGATGACCTTCCCAAGAACGAAGCCGTCGCGATCGCAGGTGGCAACGCGGTGCTCGTGCGGACCGACGATGGCGTGTACGGCTTCGTCAATCGTTGCCTTCACCAAGACTTGCCCCTGACCGGCGCACATGTTGCCGATGGTGTGCTCATCTGCCCGCATCACTTCTGGCGCTACGAGCTCCCGGAGGGCCGGCTGTGTTCCCAGGCGGAGGCCGCAGCATGCCTCGCCACCGTCGATGTCTCTGTCGAGGACGACGAGGTTGTGGTCGACCTACCGTCGCCACCTACTGCAGAGCCAGGATCACTTCGAGCCCACTTGTTGGCCCGAGCCGAAACCTGGAACAGAGACGACCCACCCGATGCACAACACCCCGGAGCCCGTCGTGACTGATGCCCAACCAGAACTCCTGTTGCTCGACTTCGGAGGCGTGTGCCTCGTCAACCCCGTCGAACTCCACCATGTCGCCGAACGAGAGCTTGGCTTGACACCAGGCACCTTGAGCTGGCTTGGCCCGATCGATCCATCCACCGATCCTTTGTGGCAGGAGCTGGTCAGCGGACAGGGTCTGAGCGAGCGCGAGTACTGGGCGACTCGAGCGAGCCACGTCGGTGAGCTCGCTTCGCGTCCGATGGACACCCGGAGCTACATGACGCTTCTCTACGACCCACCGTCTCCGGAGCTCATCCGACCCGGGTGCAACGACGTCGTGGCCAGGGCCCAGGACGCCGGTATCGCCGTATCGGTGTTGACCAACGACTTGGCGGCATTCCACGGTGACGAATGGAAGGCCGGCATTCCCCTCCTGCAGCAAATCGATCATCTCGTCGATTGCTCAGACACCGGCATCTTGAAACCCGATCCGCGGGCCTACCAACGAGCAGTGGACATCACCGGAGTAGCAGCCGAACGCATCGTGTTCGTCGACGATCAGCCAGGCAACGTCGAGGGGGCTCGAGCCTTCGGCATCGAGACCATCTGGTTCGACATTGCCAACGCCGAGTCGTCATGGATGGCGATCGCAGAGCGACTAGGAGTGTGAATGACCAGCATCGATCCAACCGCCCTGGCCGCCGAGCTACGCGACGCCGAGCACCAACAAAGGCCCGTTGAACTCTTCACCACGAGATTCAGCGACTTCAGCTGGACAGATGCCCGGGCTGTGTCGCGAGCTCGCGATGAGCTACGCGTCGAGGACGGCGAAACGCCAACCGGATACAAGCTCGGGTGGACCTCAGCCGCAATGCGAGAAGCGTTGGGCATCGCCCGGCCTAATTGGGGTCGACTGTGGGACTCGCATCTCGTCACGTCTAGCGACGATCTCGCTCGTCTTCGGCAGGCGAAGATCGAACCTGAGCTCGTCTACGTGGCTGGCGCCGATCTTGATGGCCTCTCAACGAACAACGAGATCACATCGGGGGCCGAGGGCTGGCAACTCGGACTCGAGCTCGTCGATCCCAGGTTCCCGGATTTCAATTTTGATTGGCTCGACAACACCGCAGACAGCTCATCCACCGGTGGCTACGTCGTGGGCGACATGGCATCCATCGCTGACCCATCAGCCGTCACGGTCGTGTTCGGTGATGACCACGACCACTTCCACGGAGCAGGCACGGCGGCCATGGGCCACCCGACGGAGGCGGTCGCATGGCTACTCCGGAGCCTTGCCGCAGAGAATGAGGCCCTTGGACTCGACCCGACGACGCCACTGCTACGGCCCGGCGACATCGTGTTCACCGGCGGCCTCACCACCCCACTCGACCTGCGCCCCTCGGCTCGCTACGAAGTCACAGACGACGCCAACGTCCTGAGCCCCGCCACGCTCGACACGTAGAGCCCCCATCGAGGGCCGAAGGCCGAGGTACACCTCAAGCGAGGACTCGGGAGCGAAGCGGACGCCGCAGCAGAGGTGTGCGTCGACCGCAGGCCCGGGAGCCTCGTTAACGTTTGAGACCTGACCCCTACGAGGTGGTTAGGTGAGGAGGAGGTCGAGTCGGGCTTGGGCGGCTTGGCGTTCTGGGGAGAACTCGTCGGGTAGCGCTTCGATCAGCGCTTCGTGGGCTTCGATCGAATGTTCGTCGATCTCGATGGCTCGCCGGGCCCACTTTGCCCCTTCGGGGGAACCACCAGCGATGAGTAGCGCCGAGAGACGCAGGCAAGCTGCGACCACTTCTCGCGCCAGCACGTTGTTTTCGTCGTAGATCCACTCGTCATCGAGTCCGGCAAGAAACGGCCCCTCGTACGCCTCACAGGCCAAGCGCAACGCCTCGATCGACTTCGAAGCCAGGCCTTCGTCTTGATGCTGTTTGGCTTCGACCAAGGCGTCTTTCAGGGCCCAGAGGTCAACCTCGATGCCCTGCGTCCGCAGACTGATCACGTGCTGGTCGGCCTGGATGAACCAGGAGGGGGTCTGCTTTGGGCGCTCGGGTTCCAATGTTCGAATCAGATACGACAGTGTTACTCGCAAGTTCCGACGACCGGCGGCCAAGTCGAGCTGCGGCCACAACACATCGATGGCGACTTCTCGGGTGACTCGTCCTCGGGTCACCAGCAAACCAAGCAGGGCGCGAACGCGACCACGGCGCCAATCCGATGGTTCGTCGAGCTCGGGGAGCTCAAGCCGAGCATCACCGAGAAGCGATACCCGGATCGCCGCCGTCGGATCGGGCGGCCGCTCGGCGAGAACGGCACTCGCACGCTCGGCGAGGAGCGGATCATCGCCGGACGCGAAGTCCTTGAGCATCCGAGAACCACCCAGCTCGAGCGAGGCCAGAGTCTCATCTCGAAACTCTCGACCGGCATCGGGGAGCCGCAACGCAAACTCCACAGCCCACCGCAGAGGCAGAACCGTGCCGACCTGCTCCGGCGAAAGCCACATTGCTCGATCGACGCGTGAGAGCACGCCGACCTCGCGGCTCTCGAGCAGCGCCCGGAAGACCGAATTGGCTTGGGCCATGAGGTCGAAGGTCATGAACCCATCGAGCAGTGGACGATCAACTTCGCGCAGGACATACCAAGCGGCTCCGCCCATGAACCAGGCGTTCATGGTGATGCCATCGGTCGGCGGCAGGCGCTCAGCCAAGTCGTTGATGCGCGCCGTAGCAGTGGCCTCGTCGCCGTCATCAATGAGCGATGCGACTTCGCAGAGCCCTTCACATACCCGCGAATAGTTGCTGAGCGTCTCGTTCGGATCGTCCGGCGCCAACACCGGACTCTCCATCGGGATGCCACGCCATCGCCGGAACAGTTCCGCCGTTGTGATCCAGCTTCGCTCGACACCGTGGAATCTTCCGGCGGCCACGAGCAGCAGGTCGAGGGCGGCGATCGCTCGCTCCGCATCTCCGGTGAACCAGAACGTAAGGCCATAGGTGACGCTGCGGACGTTTGCCGCACTGAGTCGATTGCTGTGCTCTTCGAGAATCTCCAATGCGTCAAAGGGGCGTCCGAGGGCCAACAAGATTTCGAGTTCAAGGGGGATGTTCCACCAATCGAGACCGCTCGACGCACCGAGTTCGAGCCGGGCCTGGCGAATCAGGTCAAGCGCTTCGTCGTTCTGGCCAGCGGCCCGCGCCGCGGTGATCTTTGCGGTGTAGTGGGCGTGCGCCGTGATGTCGACGCCTCCGCTGTGCAGTTCGACCATGCGATTCGCCAGATCCATGCACTGATTGACGTCGTCTGCCGACCAGGCGATGGCGAAGCGAACCTCACAAAGCAGCGCTTCGAGATCGAGTTCACCAGCGGCACGAACTCTCTCGATCAAGTCGTCGAGCCGGTCGCGCCGAAGGTGCCCCTCTACGAGACCACTCCGGATGAACTGAAGTGTCTGGCGAAGCAGCGCCTGGGTCGGCGTCACAAACAACTGCAACCAACGGTCGATTCGTACGAGCGGAACACGGTCGGCGGCCTCTGCGATGTGCTGGATGGCTCGGTGGCGAGCGTCGGCCACGAGCCCGACGCTCATGAGAACACTCACGCCTCGCTCGATGTCGCCGTTGCGAAGCGCTGCCGCCGATGAGACTGCTGCCGCTTCCTCGAGTCGCTCTTGGCTCACCAACCCGTGCAGCGGCTCGTTCCAGAGGTCGTGAACGATGACACCGCCGCCAACCGGAAGATCGACGAGCGGGACTCCGCCGAGTTCGGCAACGGGCCCCTCGAGGACGATTCCCGCGACCTCCCGATCGAGTTCTCCCAGGACCGCGGCGACAGCAAGATCGCCTTGCTGTCGACGGCTCAGCCCCGCCAACACGGTCTGGTAGAGATACGCCCCGGCGACATCTGGCCCAGCTGACACGGTGAGGGCCAAAACAGCTGGCCACCCGCCGGCGCTGTCGAGTGCCGCTTTCTCGAGGCCGACCGCTTCGGCGAGCCGCACCACCTCGTCATCGGTGAAGAGCAGGCTTGTTTCCTCGATGACCAAGTCGGGGTTCTCGCTCATGAGCGTCGCCACGATGCGCGGGTGATCTCGACTGGCGATGAGCAGGTGACCGTTCGCAGGCAGCAGCCGGCTCAAGGCGACGACGTAGTCGAGAGCTCCCTCATCGATCGCGTGCAGGTCGTCGAGGACGATGCCAACTCGTGTTGGCGCTGATGACCAGAGCGCTTCAGCTACCGCACCAGCCAGGTCGTCCGGCTGGCCACCAAGAGGAGCATCATCAGAGAGATTGATCGCATCAGCGATGGCTCGATGAAGAGCCGCAGCAGTCCACGCTGGTCGACATCGGATCAGGTGCTGTTCGCCCCGTTCGAGCGTGCCGCTTTCGAGCATGGCTTGGCGAATAAGCGTTGACTTGCCCATACCAGGGCCGCCGAACAGAACACAAAGGCCGCCGTTCCAGCGGGGATCGATGGCCGACACCAATCGATCACGCAACACCTGCTCGTTCGCCATTGCCCTAAGTATGGAGCGGATTTCATCGACGAACGCAGCTGAGAGCGACAGGGAAACTCCACAGAGCGGCATGCGATGATGCAGCAGCTATCCCCAGCTAACACTCCGCTAGCGGCGCCTTGTTCTACTGCGTGGGTGAAGCAAATGCCGCTCGCAGGGATGCAAAGGCCCGGCACAACAATCGCCCTCGGGCAGCCGGCGACGGAGCCGGTGCAAGAAGTTTGTTTGGTCGGATCTTTGTCGGTTTCAGCCCCAGCCCGCAGCATTTCTTCGCACGTCCTGCAAAGCCCCGTCGACGCCTGTGTCGCCTTCACGGAATCATCCGGCAACATTCGTTGCCTCCACTCGTGGTTTCACTGGAACGGTGCAGAACTCGTCGTATGCGCTGTTGGTACTGCCCCTTGGTCAGGGCTGGACCAGGCGCGTGTTTGCGTCTCGCTTCCCGTCACGGCGGTTTCTCCCGCTGACGCCGATGCCGAGACGCTGGCTCGCACCACGCAGTTTGTTGAGTTTCCAGGTCGAGCGACAAGCGACTCGGTGATCGGAGTCGCCCCCGAGCACCGGGCCGCCGCCGTTCGATATCTGGGACCCTCAGCAGGACACCAGCACAGTGACAACCTGCAGGTGCAACTCGTCGCTCTCGACGAGCCGATGCATCGGCTGTTTGTGACACCGCTGGTCCCGGTCGACGACTCGTCTCGAGACGTCGACTAGGGCTGTCGACACCGTTGTCGGTTGCAAGCTCGGAGGGAGATTTGCAACCGGAGGGAACAACGGAGACGTCAGGGTGGGTCGCAGAGGTGGGACTGCGATCCGCCACCGCCCTACTGACACGCACACTTGGGAGCACCGATTGTTCGGGCGGTACGGTGCCCGCATGACCGTGTCGGCAGTGACCACCGCCATCGAACAGCTCAAAGACGTGCTGGGACCACGCGGCTGGCTGGCGGGGCCCGACACCGTGGACGCCTCGACTGATCATCGCGGGTATTGGACCCAAGCGCCGCTGCTACTCGCTCGCCCGTCAACCGTCGAGGAGCTCAGGTCGGTCGTCACGATCTGTCGCGATGCGGCTGTCAACATCGTGACCCAGGGTGGGAACACCGGCTTGTCCGGAGGTTCGATTCCGACCGACCAACAGTCCGTCATCATCTCCACGAAGCGGATGAACCGGATCATCGAGGTGGACGCCGACTGCTCGACAATCACCGCCGAGGCCGGTGTGACCATCCAAGAGCTGCAAGAAGCGGCCCGCGCCGCCGACCGTCAGCTCGCAGCCGACTGGGGCGCGCGCGGTACTGCGACGCTCGGCGGTGGTCTCTCGACCGACGCCGGCGGCATCAACGTGTTGCGCAGCGGCACCATGCGAGATCAGGTGTTGGGGCTCGAGGTGGTGCTTCCGGATGGTCGGGTGTGGGACGGGTTGCGATCGCTGCGCAAAGACGCCTCTGGCTACGGCCTCCAGCACATGTTTGTCGGGGCGGAGGGCACGCTCGGCATCATCACCAAAGCGGTGTTGAAGCTCGAACCGCTCGACCTCTACGAGCAGTCGTTCCTGGCAACCGTGTCGTCCTTGGATGCCGTGCTGCCATTCTTCTCAATGGCGACGACACAGGCAGAGGGCAAGCTCAGTGCTTTTGAGTTGCTGCCCAACCTCGGCATTCGAAAGATTGTCGAGACGGTTCACGATGCTCACCATCCGCTTCCTGACAGCGCCGCAGATGCATGGCACGTGTTGGCTCGATTCAGTGGCCGACGGCCAGTCACCGATGATCTCACCGAACTCCTGAGCGGGGCCAGCGACGCCGGCATGATCGTTGACGCGGCAGTCGCCGAAACCGCTGCGCAAAATGACAACCTGTGGACTCTCCGAGAGGAGCTTCCTCCTGAGCCACTCTTCGGGGTTTCGGGGGCCAAGTTCGACGCGGCCGTGCCCGTCAGTCACATCATCGAATACCTCAAGGAAGTCACGGCACGGGCACAATCGATCGAGCCAACGTCATTGACCTTTGCCTTTGGCCACGTGGGCGATGGCAACCTCCACCTGTACGTCTTGCCCGGTACCGAACCAGGCATGACGATGGCTCCCGAGCAAAAGGCCGAAATCACCGCCGCCATCGATGACATCACCTGGAGCCACGGCGGCACGATCAGCGCCGAGCACGGGGTTGGGCAGGAACTGCGCAGCCGCATGCTCACTCAAAAGGGCGACGTCGAGATCGACCTCATGCGCACAATCAAAAACGCGATCGATCCGAACAACACCTTCAACCCGGACAAGCTGTTTACTTGACCTCGGCAGCAAATCTCTTCGAGGGCTACGCGTCGAGCTTCGGAATCAGGTGGTCGCCGAGAGCGACGGAGATGTTCTTGGTCTCCATGTAGAAGTCGAAGCTCCAGTCGCCACCGTCGCGCCCGATACCGCTTCGTTTGGTACCACCGAATGGCGTTGGCAGATGACGGACGTTCTGGCTGTTCACCCAGATCATTCCGGCGTCGAGAGCATCAGCGACACGGTGAGCGCGCCCGACGTCGCCCGTCCACAAGTAGCCCGCGAGGCCGTAGTCGACGTCATTCGCCAGAGCGATTGCCTCTGCCTCGTCCTCGAACGGGATCGCCGTGAGCACTGGGCCGAAAATCTCCTCTTGGGAGATCCTCATCTCGTTGTTCGCCCCGGTGAACAGCGCAGGGGCAACAAAGTTCGTCGACGGCGCATCAACCATCTCGGTTCCGCGATGTACGGTCGCCCCCTCTGTTGCGGCCTGGTCGAGATAGCTCCGCACCTTGGCGCAATGGTTCGGATGAATGAGTGGACCGATGACCGTTGCCGGGTCGAGAGGGTGACCGACGGGGATGCTCCTGATTCGCTCTGCAAGCCTGGCCGTGAACTCGTCGTAGATGGACGACTGAACGAGCACCCGACTCGATGACGTACATCGCTCGCCATTGAGGCTGAAGATCATGAAGATCACTGCATCCATGGCCCGGTCGAGATCGGCATCGTCGAAGACGACGACCGGGTTCTTGCCGCCGAGCTCGAAGTGGACGCGCTTGAGGGTCGGCGCACCTTGGGCCTGGATCAGCGAGCCAGTGTGTGACTCGCCGACGAAGGCGACGGCTTGAATCGCCGGGTGTTCGGTGAGCGACTTCCCTGCAGTTTCGCCCAGGCCGTGCACCACGTTGAGAACGCCGGGTGGCAAGCCTGCGTCGAGGGCTGTTTCGGCCAGGAGGTGCGCAGTGAGCGGACTCCACTCGGCGGGCTTGTGCACGACGGTGCAGCCAGCTGCGAGCGCCGGTGCGATCTTCCACGTGCTCAGCATGAACGGTGTGTTCCAGGGCGTGATGACGCCGACAGGACCGATCGGCTTGCGCGTCGTGTAATTGATGTGGGTGTCGGTCGGCAGGCTCTGCCCGTCAGCTGCCCCGGGTGCTTGATCGGCGAAGAACCTGAAGTTGGCAGCGCCTCGAACCGCAGCGGCACTCATGAAGCGGATGGCCTGGCCGGTGTCGACCGATTCGACCACCGAAATCTGTTGGGCTCGCTCCTCGATGAGGTCGGCAACGTCATGCAAGATCGCCTTGCGCTTGACCCCCGGCGTCGTGGACCACTCCCGAAAGGCATCGGCGGCAGCAGCAGCCGCTCGATCGACGTCGGCGGCGTCCCCTGACGAGACATCGCCGAGCCGCATGGCATCGATCGGCGACACGTTCTCGAACGTTGCACCGTCGGCACTCGGCACCGATTCACCGGCAATGAGGTGATGGGTCGGCGTCGAAGCGAATCGGGCGAGATGCTCGGTCGCCGCACGCGTGTTTGTCTCGAGATCAGCGGCGTCAGCCATCGGTCGTCTCCTGTTGATCGCGGCCTTCGAGGTAGGGCCGAACGTGGTTTCTGTTGATCCGGAACTCGATATCGATCTCTTGGATCTCTGCACTGAAGGCGATGTGCAGCGGGCCTGGCTGCAACATCGTTTCGGTGGCGTCGAGCAACGCAGTCAGAAACCGCGTCTTCTGCTCGTCGCTGCGGCCGGGGCCGATACGGGCTGTGATGGCAACAAAGGCCAATTCGTCATCGCCCGTTGCCACTTGGTAGTGCTCTCGCGACACCGCTCGTGTTCGAAGTCCAGCGAGAGGCGGGAGGCCATCGTCGAGGGCGGCAGCGTGCACGGCGTTCACCAACGCATCGATGTCGTGGTGGAGCTGCACGTTGCTTGAATACTCGATCGTCACATGAGGCATTGCTTCACATGTTAGGCAAATTGTGTCCGAGGGTGCGTAACATGTGTCGATGCGGTTGCTCTCCTATTCAACGGGCGGACAATCGAGCTTTGGCGCCCACACACAGGATGGCCTTGGCGTGATCGATCTCGGCCGCCGAATGAGTGATGTCGCCGATCTCGGAGCACTGGTTTCGAGCCAGCGACTCGGCGAGGCTACGGCGTTCGTCGACGAACCAGCTGACTATGCCCTTGCCGAGGTCACCCATGAACGCCTGCTTCCGTGGCCCCGAAAGATCTTTTGCATCGGCGTCAACTACGGCGGTCGAGCCGATGAGTACGCCGACACGAGCGACGCCGCCTACCCAAGCGTGTTCCCCCGCTTTCCCGATGGTTTCACCGGCCATGGTCAGCCGCTCGTGCGGCCGCCCGAAAGCCCCCAACTCGATTACGAAGGCGAGATCGTCGCCGTGATCGGTACGCCTGGCAGACGAATTGCCGTGGCCGATGCCCGAAGCCACCTCGCCGGGCTGTCGTTAGGCAACGAAGGCACCATTCGTGACTGGGTCCGGCATGCCAAGTTCAACGTGACGCAGGGAAAGAACTGGATGTCGAGTGGAGCGATCGGCCCCCACCTCGTGACCATGGACGAGATACCACCCTTCGACGATCTGAGAATCACCACCCACGTCAACGGCGAGCTTCGCCAGGCCGATTCGCCGAAGACGATGAAGTACTCGATCGAGTACCAGATTCATTACTTGTCGACCTTCACCGAACTCCACCCCGGCGATGTCATCTTCACTGGCACACCGACCGGTGCCGGGGCCAGGCTCGATCCGCCACAATGGCTGGCGCCTGGCGACGTGATTGACGTGCACGTGCCAGAAATCGGAACGCTCAGCAACCCGGTGGTCGATGAGTTCAGCCCCGTTGAACTCGAAGCCAACCCCGTCGTCACCCCGGAGCCGCAGTGACCGACCCCGTCCTTCGCCCGTTTGATCAGTCGCTTCCCATGGCGTTGATGCGAGCCCGCGAGGCGACAATGCGTCGATTCCGGCCGATTCTCTCGGCCCACGATCTCACCGAACAACAATGGCGGGTGCTGCGAGCGCTTGACCAGACGGCCGAAGCACTTGACGTCGGTGACGTGGCGGAAGCCACTTGTCTGCTTGGGCCGAGCCTGTCCCGGATTCTCAGCAACCTCGAACAGCGCGGACTCATTCGTCGCCGCACTGACAAACACGACCAACGCAAGTCGCTGGCATCGCTCACTGCGAAAGGGCGCCGACTCGTCGCCCGCATCGCGCCATTGTCCGAGGAGCAGTACGCCGACCTCGAATCGATTGTCGGCACGGACGACCTCTACCGCCTGTTCGATCTGCTGGAGCGATTGATCGACACCGCGCCCAATGCGGACCATGAATCGCATGAACTCAAGGAGAGCGCATGACCCTCGACGTGATTGCCGAAGCTCAACGACTCGACGAAGCCGAGCAGAACCGCACCCAGGTTGTACCGACGACCGAGTTTTTCCCCGACGCCACAATCGATGATGCGTATCGGATTCAGGCCGCTTGGCAAGATCTCAAGCTCGGCCGTGGCGAATCGCTCGTTGGCCACAAGATCGGCCTCACGTCACGCGCCATGCAGATGGCGATGAACATCGAAACGCCCGACTCGGGGTTCATCACCGATGCCATGGTGTTCGAAGCTGGTGGCGAGATACCGGCCGCCGATCACCTCGACCCGAAGATCGAAGTCGAGCTGGCCTTTGTGCTTGCGGACGATCTCGACGCTGCAACCGTGTCCGCTGATGGGTTCGGCATCGAGACAGTGCTTGATGCGACCGACTACGTCGTGCCGGCGCTCGAGCTCATCGCAGCTCGGAGTTTCCGACGTAACCCCGACACCGGCCGGACTCGAACCGTTGTCGACACCATCTCTGACAACGCGGCCAATGCAGGCATCATCACCGGCGGCGAACGGATCGGGCCCCGCGATACCGACCTTCGCTGGACTGGCGCCCTCCTGAGCCGCAACGGAACCATCGAAGAGACTGGCCTTGCCGCCGGCGTTCTCGGCCACCCTGCGACCGGCATCGTCTGGCTGGCCAAGCGCTACGTCGAGCAAGGCATGACGCTCGCTGCCGGGCAGACCATTCTCGCCGGATCGTTCACCAGACCAATTGATGTGCGAGCTGGTGATTCATTCGTGGCCGACTACGGCCCGCTGGGCTCATTCACGATCGACTTCACCTGACCCGGCCACATTGGACTGGACGCACTGAAGGGGACACATGACCGAAACCGAGAACACCTACCACCAAGCTCCCGACGAGATCCTGGGTGCTCCAAGCGGTTGCCCGGTTCATCAGAGCTGGAACCCGCTGGGCGACGACTATTTGGCCGACCCCTACCCCATCGCAGCCAAGCTGCGCGACGACCACCCGGTGTTCTACGCCGAAGAAGTTGGCTATGTCGTCGTGACGAAAATGGAAGACATCGAAGAGGTCTTCACCAATCCCGACATCTATGCCTCTTCGAACGTCCAAGATCCGCTCTACCCGCTCGACGAGCGGGCCACCGACGTGCTCGCCGCTCCCGACTTCAACCCAACCGCAGTGATGTCGAACCGGGCCGAGCCTGATCACGCCCGCATCCGCGTGTACACCCGCAAGGGTTTCTCGAAACGTCGACTCCGCACGCTCGAGGACTACATGCGAGAGCGAGCCAATGTGCTCATCGATGCCATGCTCGCCAACGGCGCAACCGCTGGTAACCGGGCCGAGTACGTCTCATCGCTTGCCTTCCCGCTACCAGCCGAGATTGTCTTCCGCTTCATCGGGTTCCCCCAGAGCGACGATGAGATGATCAAGCAATGGTGCGTCGAACGGAAGGCGTTCTCGTGGGGCCGTCCGACGCCGGACGAGCAGATCCGAATCGCCGAGCACATGCTCACCTACTGGCGCTACTGCCGGGAGTTCACCGCTGGCCGGCGCGACAACCGGGCTGACGACTTCGCTTCGGAGCTGCTCGATGCACACGACGCCGACAACAACGAGCTCAGCTACGTCGAAGTCGAATCGATCATCTACGGGCTCTCGTTCGCAGGTCACGACCCAGTCACCAACCTGCTCTGCAACACCCTCCTGTGCCTCCTCCCTCGTCGCGACCAGTGGCAGGCGCTGATTGATGATCCGTCACTTATCCCCAACGCAGTCGAGGAGACACTTCGCTTTGAGTCGAGCCAGATCGCGTGGCGGCGGGTGACGACCGAACCAACCTCCCTCGCCGGTGTCGACTTGCCGGCCGGCACGCGGATCTTCCTCAACTTTGCCAGCGCCAACCGCCAGCCCGACCGATTCGATGATCCGAACACGTTCAACATCCACCGTGAAGATGCGAGCCGCCACATCAGTTTCGGAAAGGGCATTCACTACTGCCTCGGCGCCAACCTGGCCAAGATCGAGGCCGTCATCGCCCTCGAACTGTTGACCGAGCGCATCCCCACGTTGCGCTTGGCCGACGATCAGCAGAACACCTACTTTCCCAACATCACCTTTCGAGGCCCGGACAACCTCTGGGTCGAGTGGGACTGAGGTCATCGACCAGTGAGCCTCTATTACGTACAGAAGTTTCTCTACGAACTCAATCGAAGCGAGCAGGTCCAAGCGGCGTTCCGAGCCGATGCGACGGCAACGGTGGAGTCGTTTGTGTCTGAAGGGGCCGACCTCTCCGAAGAAGAAGTTGCTGCGCTGGTCATGCCGGACATCGGCAAGCTGTTCCACCTCGGCTGCAACGGCCAGATCCTGATGCACTTCGCTGCGTTCCATCAGATCGAGTGGCAGGACTATCTGCAGCGCATGCGCGACGGCATCGACGAACACGGGCCGGTGCGCGAAGGCGTGTATGCCATGACGGGCTACGAAGGAACAGACGCCCACAGCACGGCCCTCGGCCAGAACTCTGCGGTGGGCCAACAAAACACCAACGGAGATCGCTGATGCCGCTTGTCTTTGCCGGAGTGTGCAGCCACGCCCCCGGCATCACCGGGCGGGCCGACCAGGCCGACCCAGTGGTGCGCGACGGGTTCTACGCCGCGTTCGAACAGATGCGACACGATCTCGAGACGACGAAGCCCGACGCGGTAGTAATTGTTGCGGCCGAGCACTTCGCGAACTTCTTCATGAACAACATGCCGAGTTTTGCCATCGGGATGGCCGACTTCTACGACGGTCCCATCGAAGACCCCGATTGGCTCGCCATCGACAAGTTCCGGGCCCCCGGCAGCCGAGACATCTCGACCCGTCTCATCGCCGAGGTGATGGAGACTGCCGACGTGTCCTACTGCGAGGAGTGGAAGTTTGATCACGGCATTGCCGTCCCACTGCACTTCCTCACACCCAACTTCGATCTGCCCGTCATTCCGGTGAACATCAACTGCCAAGGCCCCCCACTCACACCGTTGGCCCGAGCATGGAACTTCGGCGAAGCGTTACGCCGAGCGTGCGATGCGGTTCCAGAGCGCATCGCAATCGTCGGGACGGGAGGAATCTCACATTGGCCTGCAACTCCGGACTCCGGAAAGATCAACGAAGCGTGGGATCGAGACTTTCTCGACCGCTGGTGCCGAAACGACCGAGACGACTTGCTCGATTACACCGATGAGTCGGTCTACGCCGATGCCGGGCAAGGGGGCTTCGAAATCAGAACCTTCTTGACCGTTGCTGCCGCAGCACAGGGCGCCATCGGCACCGTGCACTTTTGTGAACCGATCCCGATCTTCGCCGTCAGCTGCACGATTGCGACGTACGACCTCGCCGGCTGAACTCAGCCCGAGATTGATGCGAAGGCGGCAGCGGTGAACAACGGGCCTTCTTCGTCGGAGAGCTCGATGAGCACCTTCCACGACGGCTGCGAGCAGATCGCCACCCAGTCGAACGAGTCTGCGACTACTGGATCGCTGAGCCACGTGGTGAAGGTCTCGATGTTGCCCGAACCGGCCTGGCCCGTCGCAACGTAGGCAGCGCCGGAGGGCCCGTAGAACGTCACCTGCTGGTCTGCGCCGCTGAGATCGAAGGGAGCGAAGATGAGCACCTGCGGGCTCACGCCGTTGCTGTCGCATTTCAGATTGACGCTCTGCACCGACACCGAGGACACGGCGTCGCCGAAGGGCAACACGATCTGATCGAAATTCTCGAGCGGCGCAAACGGGTCAATCGTGGTTGTGGTTGCGATGGTGGTTGTTGTTTCGGCTGCGTCACCGGCAACAGCCGTCGTGTCAGCGCCACCGGCAACGGTCGTTGCGGTTGCTGTGTCACCGTTACCTGAGCCTGAGCCGCCGCCAGCAGCCGAGTCGTCGTCGGCAAAGGCGAGCGTCGTCGGCGTCGCTGTGGTGGTCGGCGCTGCGGTCGTGGTCGACTCTTCGAGATCTTCTGCCTCGTCGTCAGCTTCTGTCTCTTCCTCGGTTGTCGTTGGCTCGGTCGTGGTGGTCGTCGTCGACTCAGTGGTTGTCGAAGCCGTTGTGACTGGTGTGCTGGTCCGAGCAACGGTGACAGACGGGCCCGCATCCTCGGCTTCGCCACCGCAAGCTGTGGCCAGCAGGCTGAATCCAAACAAGATCGAAAGAAGGCGAACGCGCAGAGAACGAGAATTCGACATCACGCTCCATCGGCAGAACGGAGCGGTCTTGAAGCACCCGCGTTCGGTTCACATGGGCCGCACTCAGCCCACCGACTACGGTCGGCAAGCCATGGACATCACCCTCGCCTCTGCAACCGATCAAGCTGGCGCCATCCGCTCGGGCGACATCTCTGCCGTCGAACTGCTCGACGCGACCCTCGCCCGATACGAGCGATTCAATCCGACGCTCAACGCAGTGATCTTCACCCAGCTTGACCTGGCCAGAGAACGAGCTGTCGCTGCCGACACCGCAACGGCGAACGGCGAATCATGGGGACCGCTTCACGGTGTTCCGATGACGATCAAGGAGGCGTGGGATTGGATCGGATCGCCGTCGACGTCTGGCCACGAAAGCCGCAAGGACTGGCGCCCTGAGCAGAACTCGATCCCGATTCAACGGCTGCTCGACGCGGGTGCAGTGATCTACGGAAAGACCAACTTGCCAGTGTCGATGGCCGACTGGCAGACGTTCAACCCCGTGTATGGAACGACGTCGAACACCTGGAACCCTGACAACGTCGAGGGTGGTTTGACACCGGGTGGCTCCTCGGGCGGCGCCGCTGCGGCCTTGGCTTCTGGCATGACGGCTCTCGAACTCGGGAGTGACATTGGCGCCTCGATCAGAAACCCGGCCCACTACTGCGGCATCTTTGGCCACAAGCCGACCTATGGCCTGGTGCCGGTCGAGGGCCACGGCAACCCAGGGTCAATCGTTCCGCTCGATATCGGTGTCGGAGGCCCAATGGCCCGCTACGCAGAGGATCTCACCCTCGGTCTCGACATCGTTGCCGGCCCTGGCGTGCTCGATTCGGTGGCCTGGAACCTCGAACTACCGCCCCCTCGCAAGACCCGACCCGACACACTCAAGGCTGCCGTCATGTTCGAGAGCCCGGTGCTGCAAACCGACAGTGCTTTGATCGACCAGCTCGCCGCAACGGTCGACAAACTCGGTGAGCTCGGAGTGCAACTCGACTTTGAGGCTCGACCCGAGATCGACATCGAGCGAAGCCACGAGACCTACTTGATGTTGCTGCGCTCGACGACGGGCAGCGAAGCAACCCCGGAGGTCTTCGCCGCCCAACACCCCGATTCCGAGCGCTTCGACAACGGCGACCGCGACTACCAAGCAGTCGCTTCGAAAGCCATCACGATGTCGTACTGGGAGTGGTCCAGCTGGAACGCCGAGCGAGAGGCATCCCGCCTCGCCTGGCACCGCTTCTTCGAGGAATACGACGTGCTGCTGTGCCCGACGGCAGCGTCGACCGCTTACCCCCATGACCACGCCAAGACGCGCCCCGAGCGAACCATCACCGTCAACGGCAACGAAGAGCCGACCACCGATCAGCTGTTCTGGGCCGGGTGGTCGTGCGGCGTGTACCTGCCCGGCACCGTTGCCCCCGCCGGGCTCACCGCCGATGGCCTGCCGTGCGGGTTACAGATCGTTGCCGGCCATCTGCGTGATCGAGAGAGCATTGCCTTCGCTGCGATGATGGAGACAGAGATCGGCGGCTTCCAACCAGCGCCGGGGTACGAAGCATGACCGTCGCCGATCTCACCATCGAGGCCCTCAGAGCCCTCGGCATCCGCCAACTCTTCTGCCTCCCTGGCGTGCAGAACGACGACTTCTTCGACCGGCTCGTCGACGCCCGAGACATCACCCCGATCGTCACCCGACACGAACAAGGTGCCGCCTACATGGCCCTTGGGGCATCGCAGATCACCAACGCCCCTGCCGCCTTTTGCGTGGTGCCCGGCCCCGGAATGCTCAACGCCGGCGCCGCGCTGACCAGCGCCTACTGGGCCGGCGGCCGAGTGCTGGCGCTCATCGGCGCCATCCCCGACCATGTCAAAGGCCAGGGCATCGGCGTTCTCCACGAGCTGCCAGATCAAACCGCGGTGCTCGAACAGATCACCAAGGAGTCGCACTACATCCCAACGGGTGAGTCAGCTGTTGCGTCGCTCCAACAGGCCGTCGACTCGGTGGTGTCTGGTATTCCGCGCCCGGTCAGCGTCGAGATTCCAGTCACGGCGTGGAAACAAGAAGTCGACGGTGTCCTCGTTCCTCCGACGGCGACCTTTCCGACACCGGCGGATGACCAGATTGCTGCCGCAGCCGAACTGTTGGCTTCGGCCGAACGGCCGCTTGTGATCGTTGGTGGAGGTGCCCACGAGGCGTCGGCAGAGGTCCGCGAACTCGCCGAAATGCTGCAGGCACCAACCTTCACCAGACGCCAAGGCCACGGCGTGCTGCCCAGCCAACACCCGTTGTGGATTCCGATCACGGTCGGCCACGAACTCTGGGCCGAGTGTGATGCCGTCGTTGGCATCGGGAGCCGCCTGGAGTTCCCACTCGACTGGGGCACCGAGGGTCTGAACCTCATCCAGATCAACGTCGACGAGGACGAGCTTGATCGCCGAGGCATCGGCACCATCGGCATTCATGCGGACGCCTCCACCGGCACCCGGGCGCTGATCGACGCATTGGCCCCGCTGAACCCGGCGCGACCCAACCGCCACGACGAACTCGCCGAGCGCCGTGAGGCGTTTGCAGCCAAGGTTGCGCACCTCGAGCCCCAGCTGTCGACCCTCAGCGCCATACGCGATGTGCTGCCAGACGATGGGGTCATCGTTGAAGACGTGACCCAAATGGGGTTCGCGTCGCACCTCGCGTTCGACTTTCGCCATCCCCGCACCTTTCTCACCACGAGTGCGGCCGGAACGCTCGGCGCCGGTGTGGCCCACGCCATTGGAGCCCAAGCCGCCGCGCCTGATCGAACCGTGTTGAACCTCGTTGGCGACGGTGGTTTCCTCTTCACCGCAGCCGAGCTGGCCACGGCGGTGCAGTACAACATCGGCGTCACCATCCTGCTGCATGACAACGGCTCATACGGCAACGTCAAGCGATTCCAGGTCGAGCGCTACGGTCCAGACCGCACCATTGCCTCTGACCTTCAGAATCCGGACTTCGTCGCCTTTGGTGAGAGCTTCGGCGTGCAGAGCCAGCGAGTCGATGACGTCACACAGCTGCGGTCTGCCCTCGAGACAGCATTTGCCCACCGCGGCCCGTCGTTGGTCGTGGCGTCGATGCCCGATCTCATTCCGAGTCCGTGGCCCTATCTGCGGCTTCCGCCGACCCGCTGACCGGGGCCACCCGGGCATCAGCGAAGCGGTCGATCCGACGCATCACCGGGAACAAGAACCAGAAGCCCGCCACGACAACAAGCGTGCCGGTACCTCCGAAGATGACGGCAGGAACCAACCCGAAGGCTGCCGCCGTCACTCCCGACTCGAACGCTCCGAGCTCGTTGCTCGCACCAATGAACACACTCTCGAGCGCCAGTACCCGGCCCCGCATGTGCTCGGGCGTGGCCAGTGGCACCAGGGTCGCCCGAATGAACACACTGACAGAATCCGACCCACCGATGATTCCGAGGGCCAGCATGGCAACAACGAAATTGGTGGTGAGCCCGAGCACGATTGTGGCGACGCCAAAGATGCCGATGGACGCGAGCAAGATCGTTCCTACCCGCCGGGCCACTGGGCGGACGGCCAACATCAGCGTCACAGACGACGCCCCGATACCAACCGCGGCCCGCAACCAGCCCAACCCCACGGCGCCAACGCCGAGGCGTTCTTCGGCGATCGCTGGGAGCAGGGCAACGGCCCCGCCGAGCAGGACGGCAAACAGATCGAGCACGATTGCGCCTCCGACCACCGGTGCCTGGCGGATGAAGCGCAGACCCTCGAACGCGTCGCTGATGGCTTGGCGTCCGCCCGGCCGGCTGCTCAACTTCGTGACACCCGTGGGTGGGGTGTTGAACAGCGCAGCGATCGAGATGGCAAACATGCCGGCAAGCACCAGGTAGGGCAGCTCGATCGCGACGGTGAAGACAAAGCCCGCAATCACCGGCCCGACAATGATGCCGGCCTGCCAACTTGCTGAGCTCAGCGCAACCACCCGCTCGACGACCGCCTCCGGGGCGAGATCAATAGGGAGGGCTCGCACTGCGGGCCGCTGAAAGGCACGAATCGTGCCGAATGTGGCCATCAGTGCGTAGATCGGCCCGACCGAGGTCGGATCGCCCTGCACGTAGAAGTACAGGGCAAGGCAGATGAGCGCGAACCCGCCGGTGGTCACACCGGCGACAAGCCGCCGGTCGAAACGGTCGGCTACTGAGCCCGCAAACGGGGCGAGGATCAGCGTCGGGAAGAACTCAGCGAGACCAAGCAACCCGAGCGTCAACTCGTTCTGCGTCATGTCGAACGCTTGCTTGCCGACAATCGTCACGAGGCCAACGGCAGCCCCCGCATCGAACAACCGCGACGCCAGCAAGGCTCGCATGTAGTTCGGAAGCGGTGGCCGAGGCTCAGACACGGCGAGAACCTACCAGTCGCCGTCCCGCCGGCCGGAACGCACTTGCCCCAGCCTTGGGCGCCGGATCTACTGTGTGAGCTGTGACCATCAAGGCTGCCGTGATCGGTTCGGGCAACATTGGAACCGACCTGTTGATCAAGTCGAAGCGAACGTCGGAGATCGTCGATCTCGTGGCGATGGTCGGTATCGATCCCGACTCCGACGGCCTGGCCAAGGCTCGCGACATGGGCGTTGCCACAACGTCTGAGGGCATCGAGGGCCTCACCAAGCTCGACGTGTACGACGACATCGATCTGGTCTTTGATGCAACGTCTGCTGGCGCTCACGCAAAACACGACGAGGTTCTGCGCCGCGACGGCAAGCGAATTCTCGACCTCACACCAGCCGCCGTTGGCCCCTACGTGATCCCGCCCGTCAACCTCGACGAGCATCTCGATGAACCGAACCTCAACATGGTCACCTGTGGCGGACAGGCCACCGTGCCGATGGTTGCTGCGGTGCACAAGGTGGCGCCGGTGGTCTACGGCGAAATCGTGTCGTCGATCTCCTCGCGGTCGGCCGGGCCAGGCACCCGGGCCAACATCGACGAGTTCACTGAAACCACCTCGGCGGCGATCGAACAGGTCGGCGGCGCTCAGATGGGCAAGGCCATCATCGTGTTGAACCCTGCTGAACCCCCGCTCATCATGCGCAACACCGTGTTCTGCCTGGTCGAGTCGGGAGAGCCCGAGGCCATCGAAGCGTCGGTTGTGTCGATGGTTGAGACCGTCCAGTCGTACGTTCCCGGTTATCGGCTGAAGCAGTCGGTGCAGTTCGAACGGCTCGACAGTGGATCACCCGTTCGTATCCCCGATCTCGACCGGAAGTTCACCGGTTGGAAGGTGTCGATCTTCCTCGAAGTGGAGGGAGCCGCCCACTACCTACCCGCCTACGCCGGCAACCTCGACATCATGACCTCCGCGGCGCTCAAGACGGCCGAGGCTCTCGACAGCCGCATCAATGCCGGATCTGCCGGGGCAACGTCATGACGAAGATCTACGTACAAGACGTCACCCTTCGAGACGGCATGCATGCCATCCGTCATCAGTACTCCATCGACTCGGTGCGCGAGATAGCAAAGGCGCTCGACGAGGCCGGGGTCGATGCCATCGAGGTTGCTCACGGCGATGGCTTGTCTGGATCGAGCTTCAACTACGGCTTTGGCGCCCACACCGACTGGGAGTGGCTCGAAGAAGTCGCCGGTGTGCTCACAAACGCCAAGCTCGCCACGCTGCTGCTCCCCGGCATCGGCACCATCGACGATCTGCAACGAGCATTCGACCTCGGCGTCACCTCCGTCCGCGTCGCCACCCACTGCACCGAAGCCGACATTGCCTTCCAACACATCGGCAAAGCCCGCGACCTCGGCATGGACGTCGCCGGATTTCTCATGATGAGCCACATGAACGAGCCCGAGCCGCTGGCTCAACAAGCCAAGATCATGGAGGACTCCGGAGCTGAGTGCGTCTACATCACCGACTCAGGCGGCCGTCTCACCATGGGCGACGTGCGGGCCCGCATGCGGGCATACCGAGAGGTGCTCGACCCGAAGACGCAGATCGGCATCCACGCCCACGACAACCTCACCTTTGGCGTCGCCAACTCAGTCGTTGCCGTCGAAGAGGGTTGCTACCGGGTTGACGCCAGCCTCGCCGGCATGGGAGCCGGCGCTGGCAACGCCCCACTCGAGCCGTTCATCGCGGTCGCAAACCTCGAGGGCTGGGAGCACGGCTGCGATGTGTTCAAACTCATGGACGCGGCCGAGGAGCTCGTGCGGCCGTTGCAGGACCGCCCTGTTCAAGTCGATCGAGAGACCCTGAGCCTCGGCTACGCAGGTGTGTACTCGAGCTTCCTACGCCACGCAGAGAAAGCGGCCGAGATGTATGGGCTCGACACCCGAGACATTCTGATCGAGCTTGGCGAGCGGCGCATGGTCGGTGGCCAGGAAGACATGATCGTCGACGTCGCACTCGACATGGTCGCCGCCAAAAACGCAGTTGCCTGACCCAGCACAGCAACGCCAGCCAGGGTCACCTATCCGGCCGCGGCTGGCGATACGCCAACCTGTGTCTTGTAGATGATTGATCGCAAGGCGGCTTGTTCCACCGATCGCCCGATCGCTGCTTCGGCGTCGCCGAGTGCCAGGAGCTCGGCCCGGTTCCACTCACGAAGGACGACCGGTCCGGCTGCCCTGGTGTCAGCGGTGGCCACCGAGCCAGACATCATGCTCATCTCGCCAATCATGGCACCCGGTCCCAATCGGTTGATCAGAACGCCGTCGATTCGCACGTCAACGACACCGGAAAGCACAATCGCCAACCGGTCATGGGCCGTTCCTTGCACCGTCAGGGTGTGGTCGTCGTACTCGGCAGCCCAGCTCGCGGTCCACAGCAGGTTGAAGAGCGCCGGTTCGAGATCCGCAAACACCACCCGCCGAATCCAATCAGCTTGGGGCCCGGCGGTCGTCTCTCGGCGACGTCGCAAGATCCGTGCGACCGCCACGATGTGCATGGAACCGATGAGTGCGTTCCAGATCACCATCGATGGGACATCGGTCATCACCCCGAACGTGATGAATCCGACCGACCCGACGCACACGAACAGCCGAAGCCAGATCGCCGTTCGAGTAAAGGTCGAACTCACGAGGACCAGGTACGTGAGGTTGAGCACAATCGTCGCCGTCACGTCGAGACCTCCGTCTGACTCGTGGCTTCTGAAGAGATCGTGCCGCTTCTGCGACGACTGTTCCGTCAGGCCGCAGACACAACGGCGGTGCCGATCGTCACGCCGCCCTTGCAGCGCCGGTGCGAAAGGGATCGTTTGCCACCCGCGCTGCTAACTTGCGCCGATCTTCTCTCGACCGAATCAGGCGCTTGGCGTCGCAGCCGCAGCGATGCTCCTCGCTGCATTTGTGGGCACTGCTACGAACATCGCCGTCCCGGTACTCGAAGAGGAGTTTCCTGGTGCCGGCCTGACAAAGATCTCGTGGGTGATCTCGGCCTTCAACGTGGCGCAGGTGACCTTCATGCTCCTTGGCGGCCGTGTCGCTGACCGAATCGGTCGGCGCCGTGTCTTCATTGCCGGGCTCGGCGTGTTCGCCTTCGGAGCGGCGCTCTCTGGCATCGCGCCAACCGTTGACTTGATCATCGCTGCTCGCATCGTGCAGGCGATCGGCGTTGCCATGATGATTCCGGCGTCACTCGCCGCCGTGCTGCCCGAGTTTCCGCCAGAGCGCCACGGTTCGGTGGTGTCGCTGTGGTCGTCGATGGGTGTTCTGGGCGCCGCCTCAGCGCCGACCGTCGCTGCGGTGTTGCTCGAGGTTTCGAGTTGGCGCATCGTCTTTCTCGCAGCGATCCCGGTCGCCCTGCTGGCGATCATCGGCGCCCGCAAAGTGATCAGCCCTGGCCAAGTGGTCGAGGACCCTCAGCCACTTGACCTTCTCGGCGCCGCCACCGGAACCCTCGCTGTCGGGGGCATCACGTTCGTGATCGTGCAGGGCCGAGCGTGGGGCTTCACCGACCCTCGCATCCTCGCTATTGGCATCGCTGCGGTGGTCAGCGGTGCGGCGTTCGTTCGTTCGTCGCTCAGCCACAGCGAACCGCTCTTCGACCTCGAGCTGCTGAAAATCCCGAGCTTCCGCGTCGTCACCTTGGCAAGCGCCATCCTGTCGACCTCCACTTCCGCAACGTGGTTCCTGTACCCCCTCTTCATGAGCGATGTGTGGGGCTACTCCAACCTCCAGATCGGGCTGGCGATGACGCCCGGACCAGCGGCCCTTGTGTTGTTTGCCCCACTCGCCGGAAGGCTTGTAGATCGCTACGGCTACCGCGAGCTGCTGATCATGGGGGCGACCATGGCCACGATCGGCACCGCATGGATGGCGTGGCGACTTCGACCAGATGAGACGTACTTCACGGCCTTCTTCCCCGGTACGTGCGCCATCGGCTTTGGCATGGCATTCATGCTCGGCCCGGCAAACGCAGCGGCACTCCGCAGCATCCCGGGGGCCCAACTCGGCTCGGCGAATGCGGCCTACAACATGGCTCGCATGGCCTGCTCGACGTTTGGCGTCGCTATCACGACCGCGATCATCGGGAACGCTGTGGTCGGCGAGCGACTCGATGAGTTCCGAATCGGCTGGTGGACGATGACCGCCATCATGGCCATCAGCCCAATACTGCTCGTGTTGCGCTTTCGGGACGAACGACCTGTCGGTGGTCTACAGAGCCAGGCACCGACGCAGGACACGTCGGCCTCCGCCAAGGAAGCCAACTAGCCGATCGGGTTGGCTAGGCCATCAACCACTTCAGCACCTGGATGACCGGCGAGCGTCGCCGGCGGCACCAAGAGCTTCCGATCGCGTGATCCGCCACCGATGATGAGCTGCTCTCGCTCCATCACCGCAGCGTCGATCCACAAGCGAAGATCTGTTGCGGTACCAAACGGCGTGACGCCACCAATCTGCATGCCCGTCAGGTCCATGGTTTGGTCCGCAGATGCAAAGGAGGCCTTGCGAACCCCCATCCTCTTGCGTACTGCCTTGTTCACATCGAGGCGACAGTTGGCCAACACGAGACACATCACGAACTCTGGTGAATCGGTCTTGCTCGCAACCACGATGGCATTGGCCGAGTCTTCAGCCGCATACCCGTAGGCCTCACAGAAGGCCGCCGTGTCAGCAAGGTCGGGATCGCACGGGACTACCTCGTAGGTCAAACCAAGCGCATCGAGTTGTTCAACTACTGAATCAGACACGGCCAGATCGTAGTTCGAGACGATCTGGCCGGGTCTGTTCCGATCAGGTCTGGTCAGATCAGGTCTGGTCAGGTCAGGCCCTGTTGGGTCGACGTCGGCGAGCGAAGAACACAAACCCAGCACCGAGCGTCACCATCAAGAGGGCAGCGAGCGCAATGTCGGTCGAGCTCGAGCCGGTGAAGGCAAGCGGTGTCGGCGTCGGCACCGGGGCAGCCGATGTCGACGCCGTGTCCTCATTGTCAGTGAGGTCGTTCTCTTCGTGGTCCGAGAGAATCGCTACCTCGTTGACAATCGTTCCCGTGCCCGTGACCTTTGCGGTGTAGCTCACCGTTCTGGTGACACCGACGGGGAGCGATGGGATTGACCACGTGATGGTTCCAGCAGAGTCCGTGTGCACCAAGCCCTCGCCAGCCGGAACGACGATGTCGGTCAGGCTGGATGGCAAGGTGTCGACGATCTCGACGTCGAAGGCGTCAGAGATGCCGCTGTTGGTGATTTCCAAGGTGTAGGTGACCGTGTCGCCAACTGTCACTGCGCTCTGGTCGACGTTCTTCTCGATCGTCAGCTCAGGCGGAGCGATCGTCTCTGCGGTGTCGTCGTCACTGACCGTCGGGCCGTCAGGGTCCGAGGTCGGCACGCCGGTGACCGACGCAGTGTTGGTGGTCGGTTCAGTGACGTTTTCGAGCTCACAGGTGTACACCCACACGTCGCCAGCCGGCAGCAATGCCAACGTCGAGTCGCATGCAGGAGCAAGCGGATCGTCAACAACGACGTCTTGCAGATCGATGTTGCCGATGTTTGTCACCGTCATGCGCCAGACGGCGGTGTCGCCGTCAGACACAACGGTGGCCTCGGTCCAGTGATCATCGTTGTCTGCATCACAGGCGCTGATGTCATCGAGGTCACAGACCTCTTTCTGGATCTCGATGCCCGGTCCGGTACCGAAGTGGTTTGCCGGATCATCTGCGGTCACGGGTGCAACAGGACCGCCGGTCGTCGGGTCGACAACCGCTGAGAACGGATCGTCCGGATCGCCGGCCGGCTCGGCTGGGGTGCCGGTGACGGTACCGATGTTTGTGTACTGACCAAGCTCGGCTGGTTCAGCCGGACCGGTGCAGTCCATCGACTCACCGACGTCGAGCGACGTCGCTGGGCAGGTCACAACAACGCCTTGATCGTCGGTCACTGCGATGTCGATGAGCGGCGTGTTACCCGTGTTCGTCACGGTGTAGGTCCACGACACATCCTCACCCGTTGGCACGAAGACGCCCGGAGCAACGTTGGCATCCTCGCCGTTCACGGTCTTCACGATGTCAACCGAAGGCACTGCGCCCCAGTAGTAGTCGTCGTCACCATCTTCGACGGGGTCGGGATCGGTCTCGGTGCCGTCTGGGGTTGTTTCCGTCGGCGGCGTGCCGGTGGCCGTGACTGCGTTCTGATACTGACCTTCGATCGCAACACCCGTGGCTTCGAAGATCCAGGTCTCGTCGAGATCGAGGATGCCGTCGTCGTTGGTGTCACCAGATACGTAGGTGCCGGTCAGGTCGTCTGCCGGGTCGGCAGGCGTGCCGTTGTCGTCGACAACACCGACATCGCTCAGAGGAACGTTGCCAGGGTTGGTGACTTCGTAGGTCCAAGTGACCGGATCGCCCACGAGAACGAAGGGGCCGGTGGCCTCAGTGCTGTCGATGCCGTTCGTCGACTTCGTGACAGCAATGGCAGGATCGGAACCGAAGTAGAAATCCGGATCATCTGCGGTCACCGGGTCAGGCGTGGTCGTCGAGCCGTCAGGGTTGGTCACGATCGGGGGTGTGCCCGAGGCTTCTGCGTTGTTCTCGTATTGACCAGCGGTCGCCACGCCAGAGGCTTCGAAGATCCACGTCTCGTCGAGATCGAGGATCCCGTCACTGTTCGTGTCACCAGACACGTAGGTGGCAGTGATGTCGTCAGCCGGGTCAGCAGGCGTTCCCGCATCATCGACCACTCCGACATCGGAGAGCACAACATCGCCGGTGTTCGAGACCTCGTAGGTCCAGGTCACGGCACCGCCCAGCGGCACGTAGACACCGGGGGCCTCAGCGTTGTCAACCGTGTTGGTCGACTTCACGAGGTCGATGCTCGGACCAGAACCGAAGTAGAAGTCGTCATCGTCATCGGTCACCAGGTCCGGGTCGGACTCGGTGCCATCGGGACCGGTCTCGGTCGGCGGGTTGCCGGACACCTCAGCGTTGTTCTCGTACTGGCCAGCGGTGGCCACACCAGTGGCCTCGAAGATCCAGGTCTCATCGAGATCCAAAAGACCATCGCCATTCGTGTCACCAGACACGTACGTCGCCGTCAGATCGTCAGCCGGGTCGGCCGGGGTGCCGTTGTCATCAACAACCCCGACATCTGAAAGGGCAACGTTGCCGGGGTTGGTCACTTCGTAGGTCCATGTCACCGGATCGCCCGGCGTGATGAACACACCAGGCGCAGCAGCGCTATCGACCGTATTGGTCGACTTCACCACATCAATGGCCGGCTCAGAACCAAAGTAGAAATCGACGTCGTCATCAGTCACCGGATCAGGCGTCGACGTCGAACCATCAGGATTCGTCACCTCAGGCGGCGTACCAGACACCTCAGCACTGTTCTCGTACTGACCGACGACGGCGACACCCGTGGCCTCGAAGATCCACGTCTCATCCAGATCCAACAGACCGTCACCGTTCGTGTCACCAGACACGTAGCTTGCGGTCAGATCATCGGCCGGATCAGCCGGGGTGCCGTTGTCGTCAACAACACCAACGTCGGAAAGAACCACGTCACCGGGATTGGTCACCTCATAGGTCCACGTCACCGGATCACCCGGCGCGATGTACACACCAGGAGCTGCTGAGTTGTCGACCGTGTTGGTCGACTTCGTGACAGCAATCTCCGGGCTGAAGCCGTAATAGAAATCATCGTCATCATCGGTCACCGGATCAGGCGTCGATGTCGAACCATCGGGGTTCGTCACCTCAGGCGGCGTGCCCGATGCTTCAGCGTTGTTCTCGTACTGACCAACAGTGGCCGCTCCGGTTGCCTGGAAGATCCAGGTCTCATCGAGATCGAGCAGACCATCGCCGTCGGTATCACCAGACACAAAGGTGGCCGTGATGTCGTCGGCCGGATTAGCCGGCGTACCGGCATCATCAACAACACCCACCGACGAGAGCGGAACATCACCCGTGTTGGAGACCTCATAGGTCCACGTCACCGGATCGCCCGGAGCGACGTACACACCGGGGGCGGCAGCGTTGTCGACCGTATTGGTCGACTTCACCACGCCGATGCCAGGTGTGGAGCCGAAGTAGAAGTCGTCGTCATCGTCAGTCACGGGGTCAGGGGTCGACGTCGAACCATCTGGATTCGTCACCACAGGCGGCGTACCAGATGCTTCCGCGTTGTTCTCGTACTGACCAGCAGTCGCCACACCAGCGGCCTCAAAGACCCACGTCTCGTCGAGATCGAGGAGCCCGTCACCGTTCGTGTCACCAGACACGTAGGTAGCGGTGATGTCGTCAGAGGCATCTGCCGGGGTGCCGGCGTCATCGACAACCGTTACGTCAGACAGGACCACGTCACCGGGATTGGTCACTTCGTAGGTCCAGGTCACTGGGTCGCCGGGCGTGATGTACACGCCAGGGGCGGCTGCGTTGTCGACCGTGTTGGTCGACTTCGTCACCGCGATCTCCGGGCTGAAGCCGTAATAGAAATCATCGTCGTCATCAGTCACCGGATCCGGCGTCGAGGTCGAACCATCAGGGTTCGTCACCACAGGCGGCGTACCAGATGCTTCCGCGTTGTTCTCGTACTGACCAGCAGTCGCCACACCAGTGGCCTCAAAGACCCACGTCTCATCCAAATCGAGCAGACCATCGCCGTCGGTATCACCAGACACAAAGGTGGCCGTGATGTCGTCAGCAGGGTCAGCAGGCGTGCCATTGTCATCAACAACACCAACGTCCGAAAGAACGACGTCGCCAGGGTTCGTGACCTCATAGGTCCACGTCACCGGATCACCCGGCGCGATGTACACACCAGGAGCTGCTGCGTTGTCGACCGTGTTGGTCGACTTCGTGACAGCAATCTCCGGGCTGAAGCCGTAATAGAAATCATCGTCGTCATCAGTGACCGGGTCAGGCGTCGAGGTCGAACCATCAGGATTCGTCACCTCAGGCGGCGTACCAGACACCTCAGCGTTGTTCTCATACTGACCGGCCGTAGCGACGCCAGTGGCCTGGAAAACCCACGTCTCATCGAGATCGAGGAGACCATCACCGTTCGTGTCACCAGACACATACGTCGCCGTCAGATCATCAGCCGGATCAGCAGGCGTACCGTTGTCATCAACGACGCCCACCGACGAGAGCGGAACGTCGCCCGTGTTGGAGACCGCATACGTCCAGGTGACCGAATCACCCGGAGCGATCAAGACACCAGGCGCAGCGGAGTTGTCGACCGTATTGGTCGACTTCACCACGCCGATGCCAGGTGTGGAGCCGAAGTAGAAATCGTCATCATCGTCCGTCACCGGATCCGGATCGGACTCGGCCCCATCAGGACCGGTCTCGGTCGGCGGCGTACCAGACACCTCAGCGCTGTTCTCATACTGACCAGCCGTAGCCACGCCAGTGGCTTCGAAGACCCACGTCTCGTCGAGATCCAGGAGCCCGTCACCATTGGTGTCACCAGACACGTAGACCGGTGCGAGATCATCGGTCGGGACGGCGGGCGTACCGTTGTCGTCCACGATGGTGACATCTGAAAGGGCAACGTTGCCGGGGTTGGTGACCTCGTAGGTCCAGGTGACCGGATCGCCCGGCGTGATGAACACACCAGGCGCAGCAGCGCTATCGACCGTATTGGTCGACTTCACCACATCAATAGCCGGCTCAGAACCAAAGTAGAAGTCATCGTCATCGTCCGTCACCGGATCAGGCGTCGACGTCGAACCATCAGGATTCGTCACCTCAGGCGGCGCACCAGACACCACAGCACTGTTCTCATACTGACCAGCAACGGCAACACCAGTGGCCTCGAACAACCACGTTTCGTCTGTATCGAGCAGGCTGTCACCGTCGGTGTCACCAGACACATAGGTAGCCGTGATGTCGTCCGTCGCATCAGCCGGGGTGCCCGCATCGTCAACCACGGTCACGTCCGACAACTCAACGTTGCCCGGGTTCGTGACCTGATAGGTCCAGGTCACGGAGTCGCCGACAGCGACGTACACACCAGGCGCAGCGCTGTTGTCGACGCCGTTGGTCGACTTCGTGATGGCAATCTCAGCCTCAGAACCGAAGTAGAAGTCGTCATCATCGTCCGTCACCGGATCTGGCGTCGATGTCGTACCGTCAGGGTTCGTCACCTCGGGTGGCGTACCAGAGGTCTCAGCGTTGTTCTCATACTGACCAGCCGTAGCCACGCCAGTGGCCTGGAACACCCACGTCTCATCGATGTCGAGCAGGCCATCGCCGTTCGTGTCACCAGACACATACGTCGCCGTCAGATCATCAGCCAGATCAGCCGGCGTACCGTTGTCATCAACGACGATCACAGAAGACAGGGGCACGTCACCGGTGTTGGAGACCTCATAGGTCCACGTCACCGCATCGCCAACCGCCACGAACACACCAGGCGCTGCGCTGCTGTCGACCGTATTGGTCGACTTCACGATGCCAATCCCGGGGTTCGAAGTGATGTAGCTCGATGGATCCTCAGACTCGAGGGCCTCGCCGGGAACGCTATTGCCGTCTTCATCAAACGTCCCAGGACCGGTGCCGGTCGCTGTTGCGTTGTTTGTGTAGGCGTCCTCGGTCGCAATTCCGGTCACTCGGAAGATCCAGGTCTCGCCCACGCCGAGAATGCCGTCGTTGCCAAGGTCACCAGCGAAGTAGGCGGCGAAGAAATCGTCTGTTGGATCGGCCGGAGTTCCGTTGTCGTCCTGCACTCGAGGATTCGAGATCGGGACGTTGCCGGTATTGACGAGCACGTATTCCCAGATGACCGTGCCGCCGTCTGCGATCAGCACAGGGTCGACATCAGCGTCGACCGTGTTGGTCGACTTCTCGAGATCAAACGACGGGCTCGATCCGAAATAGTTAGCCAGATCGTCATCGACGAACTCATTGCCGATGGGGTCCTCAGCCGTGATGTCAGCCACGTTCGTGTACTGACCTTCGATTGCGACCTCGCCGGTGTGCTCGTAGAACCACACCTCGTTGACATCGAGCTCGCCGTCGCTGTCGGTGTCGCCCGAGGCATACGTTGGGGTCCAGTCGTCACCGGCCGCAGCGGTGCCTGCGTCATCAGTGAAGTCAGTGATCGTCAAAGCGATATTGCCGGTGTTGCGCACCTGGTAGGTGAACGTCACCGGAGCGCCGGTCTCGACCAGAACACCAGGAGCTGCGTCAGCATCGTCGCCGTTGACGAACTTGGTGAGCTCGAGGCCGCCTTCGACGCCGAAGTAGTGCGCTGGGTCAAGGTCGCTGACGGGATCAGTGCCCGTGGTGACGGGCTGACCGGTGGCCGTTGCCCAGTTGGCGTATTGACCATCGATCGCGGTGAAACCAGTGGCCTCGAACAGCCACGTCTCGCCAAGGTCAAGAATAGCGTCAGAGTCGGTGTCGCCGCTTACGTAGGTTGCGGTGAAGTCGTCAGTTGCGTCGAGCGGCGTGCCGTTGTCGTCGCTGACTTCGACGTCTTCCAGGGGGACAGTACCGACGCCGGTGGTGACTTCGTAGGTGAAGATCACGGGATCGCCCGGGTCGATGTAGATGCCCGGGGCGGTGTTGGCATCATCGCCGTTCACGTACTTCACGACGTTGATGTCGGGGTCCGCCGGCGGGGTCTCGACTGCAGCTGAATCGTCGTCTTCGACTTCGACACCGGAGCCGATACCGGCTGCCGTCACGCCTGCGGTGTTGAGGATGTCAGCCAGCACGTTCGTGGTCGAGCAGGTGTAGGAGTACGACTCACCGATTCCGAGGTCGGGAATCGTTCCGGAAGCTTGGTTACAGGCAGCTTCAGCCGGATCGTCGACGACGATGTCGGTGAGCATCTCATCACCGGTGTTTACGACAGTGATTCGCCACACGGCGGTGTCGGTGAACGGAACTTCGGCGATCTCGACCCAGCCATCAGCCGGATCGAGGGGGTCGGTCGTGAGGTCACAACTGCCGAGGGCAGCGTCGCAAACCTCTTTGATGATCTCGATCTCGGGATCACCCCGGAAGCCGAGGTCGACGCTCATGTTCGACAGGTTGTCGAAGGTAAACGGATTGCCGAGGTTGAACAGGTTCTCACCAGTCGGCTCGAGGCCGAGTGGTGGGTCAACAACGGTGTTGGCCTGCAGGGTGACGGGTCCACTGCTGGTGTACCCGAGGCCCGAGTCGAAGGCCTGCTGGTCAACATCTTCGTTGTCGTCGTTATCCGCAGGCAGCGGAATGACGGTTTGAGTCCAAGTGTCGAGGGTGCCGCCGCTGAGCTCGCTGTCGGGGATACGCACTTCGTAGGTTCCCTGCAACAAGTCGTCGAAGACGTAGCGGCCGTTGGCATCGGTGTTGGTTGTTGCGAAGAAGACGAACGTGCCGGTGCCGTCGTCACGCCACAACTCGACGACGGTGCCGGGGATCGGCACGTCGATGCCGGAGGTGAACTTGCCATCGACATCAGCATCGAGGAACACCAGGTCGCCGAGATTCATCGACAAGACCTGAACGAGCACCTCGTTTGAACGGATGAGGTCATCAACGCTGTCGGTGCGAGCAGCGAAGCGGTTGACGTAGCGGTCGGCTGGCTGGTTGGGGTTGGCCACCGTGCCGGCCTGGAACGTGTAGCTAACGGTGACCGTGCTCTGAGCCACGAGGATGTCTGTCTGCACGAACCGAACAGCGGTCGAGTCCGAGAAGGTGAAGTTACAGGGCGCGATACCCGCCACCAGATCAGCCTGGGTACACCACGTCACCGAACCGGTCACGAGGTCGTTGACGGGATCGTCAGCGTCGTAGGGAATCGTGTTCGGGTCGTCGGCTGAGTAGTACCAGGTTCCACCCGTGACCTGTGTCGTGCCGTCGGCCAACGTCGTCGTCGGTTGCGGCATCCAGCTGGTCAGTTCATAGGAACCGCTGTACTTCGAGTCGAACTCGGTTCTGAGGTTGAGCGGGTTGACGCCATCACCGTTGTAGGGCCACACGTCGATGACGTCTGGTGGGGCGAAGTCGAAGGCAGTCGAGAGGTTCGACCAGCCGATTTCGTAGGTCTGGGTGTCGAGTTGCAGCTCGAGCGGCGCGTCGACCGACTTGGCCAGCTGGAACTCGCCGGCCGCGATCACCGAGACGGTGCGCTCATCGGTGCGGGTGCTCTCGGGCGAGACGTCGCCGTCTGAGGTGATCTCGACGTGGTTCGTGAGGTCGGTGCCCGGGTCGAGGAAGTTGTCGACGGTCGTGCAGACAGGGATTGGCCCGATTGCGACGTTGGTCGGGCGATCACCGAGATCGAAGACGATTGACGTGGTGCCATCGGGGTTCACGGTCACCGAGCTCAGCACCACGCCGGCGTCGGGGTAGGCCTGACCGGCCTGACACAGCGAATCGAACGAGACACCAGCGGGCAGAGTGTCGATTACTTGAACGTTCGGCGCGGTGGCCGGCGTGACTGCCGTGACGGCAGGTTGCAGCCACCACACGACGGTGTCGGAGCCCTGCACGTTGAACAGATCGTCGTCGGTCGGTGAGGTCGGATCAATCGACGTCGCCTTCGATACCCGGACCTGGTGACGGTTCAAGAAGAGACGTTCACCCCAGGGAGAGTTGCCGTACGACTCGGCTTCGAAGTGAGTCGCCGAGTAAGGGAACGTTCCGAACTGACGGTTCGCGTTGTTGGCCAGAATGGTTCCAACAGGAATCGGCTGCCCGTCGTTCGGGCCACCATTGAAGGTGTCGCGGATCTCGACCGGGAACGAAACCTGCAGAAACTCCGACGGAAGCACTTCGGCCTTCACCGTCTCATCGACCCTGATGCGGATCATCCCGATCTGTTCGAGGGACGTGGTCGGGTCGGGGTCGAAACTGAGCGGATCGGTCGACCAGTCATTGTTGGGCGCGGTACACGTCTGGATGGCAGTCACTTGGTTGGCCCAGCTGTTGCCGGCAACGTTGTCGTTGAATCCGGCGGTTGCGTATTCGACGATCACTGCGCCTGCTGGAATCGAACCGTTGCGCACGTACACGGGCTCTCCGCCCGTCCAGGTGGTGAGCGACATCGTTGAGTTGTCGAACGCATCGCACAACTCGACCGTTTCTGAGGCCCACGGGAACGTGCCATCGTTGCGAAGCCAGAACCAGAAGTGGGCCTTCTCGCCCGGTTGCACTGGAGCATCACCAGACGAGCAGACCTGCGTCTGACCGCTCATGAGCGATCCGGCGGTGATCGAGTTGGCACCACAGGGCCAGGTGGCGGCCGTGCCGGTGACGGAGCCGTCAGGAATGCGGGCATCGGCCCACTCATATGAGCCGAGATGCTTCGAGAAGCCGCCACGTTCGTAGACGGGTACGTTCACGCTGCGGTCATTGTTTTCTGTCGGCTCTTCTTCATCGCCGTAGTTGCTCTGGCCGGTCGAAGAGTCGGGATCGAAGTTCGCGATCACATTGTCGAGGTTGTAGTCGCCCTGGATGGGCGGGTCGCCGTAGTCCCACGTGGGGTCGACGGACCGGTAGAAGTCGCTCAGGGGGTACCAGATACGGACGGAGCCGGCGAATGCGATGTAGGGACCTGAGGCCAAGTTGTTGCCGTTGGATCCCTCGGTGGGAGTTGGATCGCCGTCGGTGTCTGCGCCGGTGACGGTGATGTCGATTTCGTTGTTGGCCCGATCTTCCACGCAGCTCCAGGTGCCACGAGCGCCCCAGTCTTCCTCGGGCCGGTCGTCGTTGGGCAGGCCGCCGTTCGGCCAGGGCTGGCTCAGGCAGTTCGTGAGAACCCAACCGCTGAACTGCGGCGGGATGACGTCAGAGAACGTGATCGGGTCGGCCAGCGCGGCCTGGCCCTTTGTGCCGCCGTCGTAGATGACCGAGATGTCCCAGTGGTAGTTGGCGCCGTATTCGAGCACACCGGTCTCTGGATTCACTCGCTGGGTGGTCTGGAGATACACCACACGGTTGAAGGGGTTCGACGCATCGTTGCCCTTGGTGATGTCGAAACGAGGTGCGGCTGAAACGAAGATCTCTTCCGGCTCCAGCTTCGAGCTGTCGTCGTCGACCTGGGCCCGATCGTCACCGGAGTACACCCGAGCGTCGACGGTGAATGACGAGCCGTCGTCTGATGCGCCGTCCGTGCGAATGAACAAGGGCACGATCGACGTGCCGTTGTCTTTTGGTCCGAGGTTGCAGGTGACGGTGATGACACCGGTGACCGGGTCGACCGCAATGGAAGAGACCGGAGAGACGCCGGTGGTCAAGCAGCTCGGGTGAAGCGAGGGGACGTCGACGACCGCACCGGGGTTGGGGGTAATGGTCTGTTCGAGGACAACATCGTTGAGCGGGTTGATGTTGCCGTCCGGAATGTTGTCGGCGGTGATCGTGTAGCCGATGGTGGTCACGTCGTTCGTGCGCACCACGTTGTCGTAGGTATCGCAATCGTCGCCGGGCACCTGGGTCGGGCAGTTGCCTGTGGTGTTGAACGGACCGGTGCCGGTCTCGATCATCTGGTCGCCGCTCGGCGTGATGAAATAGCCCAAGCTGAGCTCGGGAAGGCCGCTGACGCCACCGGTGACCGAGAGATCGTCGCCGGTGTTGTACGTGAAGTTGTACGAGGACGTGAAGGGATCACCGGCAACTGAGGGCGGGGCACCGGGGACGAAGTCGGTGTCGCCGCCGGTGGGCGATGAGTAGTACTCGGGTGGGTAGGTGACGTTGATCTGATAATTCGATCCGTCGGTGAGCGACGGGAACTCGAAGCAGCCGGTCACTGGATCAGTCGTGACGACGATCGATCCGGAGACGCCAGATTCGACGAGCGAGACGGTGATGGGAGCGGTGAATGGAGTTTCGCCGCCGGCGCCCGGGTTCATGTTGTCGCCCTGGGTGCTCGAACCATTCAGGTCGCGGAAGAAGCAGCCGTCGATCCCGCCAGGAAGCGCGCCGGCCTGGCCGGGCACCGCGAGGAAGGCGGTCAACATCACCAACCACGCAGCGAAAACCTTGGCACATGACTTCAACGATCCCTCTCGGGACAACGCACGCAAACTGCCCATACCCGGGCTCGGTCGGCCGCCGCCACTCAAAGTGAAGAGGACCCACTCAAATGAGGGCAGTTGTTGAAGCATGTGGGCCAATTGGCCCATGAGATCCCTTTGGTGCTGCGAAAAGCTCCCAAACGCCACGTCATGCAACCGGAGCAGGGCGGCTGCTGTGAAACGATGTTGTTCATGGCCGCGGCAGAGAACGATCTCATCACCCTGGCAACCCCATGGATTGACCGCGAGCTGAGCGCATGCGGCCGTCTACGCCAAGGTCCGGTGACGATACGCCGAGCTCGTCCGTGGGCCCTTGTTGCATCGCTCGAGACCGACCACAGCACGATGTGGTTCAAGGCAAACCACGAGGCCTTCCGCTACGAGGCCACCGTGCTCACCCTCATTGACGGACTCGCACCAGACACGGTGTTGTCACCCGTCGCCCACCACCCTGAACATGGCTGGTTTCTCGCAGACGATGGCGGGCCGACGGCCGCTGAACAGCCGGAGTGCGCCCCCGATCCCATCGATGTGGTCGATGTCTATCTGCGATCTCAACGAGCCAGTGTCGATGTGGTTCGCGAGCTGCAAACAGCCGGTGTCCCAAGCCGCGAACCCTCGATGCTGCTGGAACTGTTCGATCGAGCTGTTGCCCACCCACTTGCTGGCAACGTCGCCGAGGGCTGTGCATCGTGGAGATCACGAGTTGTCGAGCTCATCGCCCAGCTTGGCTCGATGGACATGGTCATCAGCAACTCCGATCTCAAGCCAAGCCACGTGTTTGTCGGGCCACCCGTGCGCCTCTTCGACTGGGGCGACGCAGTTCTCACTCACCCGCTGATGAGCTGTGGCACGATCCTCGACGGATTCGGCCACAAGGCGGTGCACCACTATGTCGCCGCGTGGGGCGAGTCGATGCACTCCCCCGCCGTCGATGCCGGCCTAGCGCTCACCGACCTGATCAAGCTCGACGTGTGGCTCCGTGATCCCCCAGCAGCGCTCGACCGCCACCCCGGACAGATCGAAAAACTCCTCACCCAGCTGGCCAACAAGCTGGCGTAGGCGTTGTCTTCACGACGTGGAGATTTCTCTTCGACGTTGCGAGCGCAAGTTGACCCACGCAAGAGCGTTTTGGCGCCCCAGCGCGAAAAGGCGGTAAGTGAGGCTCGTCCTGCGAGCCTCACGACGTGGACCGTACTGGACTTGAACCAGTGACCTCTCGCGTGTGAGGCGAGCGCTCTAGCCAGCTGAGCTAACGGTCCGAAGAACCCCGAACCCTACCGGATTTCGCTCACGAGTCGTTGCCTGCTTCCGCGTGATTGTCAGCAACCCGCCACACGATCATGGCTGCGTAGTCGTCGACTGCGGGATCGGCCATGTAGTTCCCGAGCGCACAAAGCACCTCGAAGCCGTTGGCGAGCTGAAAGGTGAGCGTCGGGTCATAGAGTTCGCCGGCCCGAACTGCGTCGATGTACTCATCGGCGCTCATCGATGCCTTGTGCTCGGCATAACCAGGGATCACGCCACCAGCGATGATGCCCCGCAGCCCGAGCTCACGAGCCGCATCTTTGCGCAGGTCATACAGTTCGCCGCCGATTCCCCGCCGGCGATAGTCGGGGTGAACGATGATGTCGGTACCGTAGTACCACTCCCCTGCTGGGTCATCGCCGCTCACCGAGGGCATCCCCTCCATGAATTCCTTGAGGTTGTGCTGCGGCGAGGACAAGTCGAAACGAACCCGAACCCCGAACCCACACGCGACCGGAGTGTCGCGTTGGTCACCGTCGAATCCGACGAAGGTTCCCTGCGAGAACTCGGTGGCAAGGGCAACGAGGCTTGCGGCGGAGTACAGATCAGCGGGTTCGGCGGTGGGAAACGCCATCAACTCCATCTGCGCAACAGCGTCGGCCATCGCAGGGGTGAGCCGTGTGTATTGCAGCCCTGAAGTAGGTCCGACAGCAACGACGTCCGCCGGCGTCTCGGCCTGGCCTGTTGGATCAGGCATCGAAGCTCACATGCTCGTACTCGTTGTCGGCAGGACGGCCCCAGCACGCCCAGAAGTCCCCGGTTGCCGGCCGCATCACCGCCGCTCCGCTCGATTCGATGTGGTACGGCGCTGCGGCAACTTGGCAGATTGCTTCCGGCTCGCGAGTCATCTCGAAGAGGCGTTCTTCGTCGATTGGCCCCTCAGCCAGGAACTTCCGAGCCGTTTCGAGCCGGGTCGCCGAGCTGGCCATCAAGCCGTCGTCCTTCGGTGCCTGGACTGCGGTCGTGGCGGGGTCGAGAGTGTGATTCGTATGAACGATCGGGTCAGAAGCGAGCGCTGTGACGGCCCGCTCTGACGGCATCGCCTCGACGTTGTGGCCGACCCCAGCGCGATCAAAGATCAGAAAATTGTGAGCCCCTGCGAGATCGGCGTCGAGCAGAACGGCGAGGGCGTCGTCCGCGGTCTCGGTCTTGAGCATTCCTCGCACGACCGATGGCCAGGCCACACCACGCTGGCCGTCGATGCCCACCAGATTGTTGATCCCGACACACACACCCTCGGCGTTCATACCAATCTGGCCCAGGCAACCGGTTGTAGTGAACACGATGGCGTCTGGCGCATCGTTGGGCCGCAGCCGGAGCAGGGTGACGTGGTCGGTTGCGGTGTCGTGCATATCCCAGGTCTGGCCAAACAGACCGGCCCCGCCGGCTCGATGGTTCGGAACGATCGCTGCGGTGCAGTCATCTTCGACAACGCTGAGTGGCATTGGCCCGCCAACCACAGCCCGAACGGTGTCGACAAAGTCGGTGAAGCCACCAACAACGATCGCCTCCGCAGGCGAGATTCCCGCGGCATCGGCAAGCGCAAGCAGTTCGGTGAAGAGGTCAGCGTCGAATGCCTCGTGGGCATCGAGCATCGAATCGGCGATCGCCAACACTTCTGATCGATCGAGAGGACCACCGCTCCACAGACCGGAGGCAACGAGTCCGACCCGGTCGTTGGCGTAGTGCTGAATTTCTTCGGCGTAGGCCTCGCCGTGGGCCCGACCGAGGTCACTGGGCGAGCCTGCCGCGTCGAGAATCCGTAGCGGTGGTCGATTTGGGGATGCGCTCACGTGAATTCCTTTGGCGTGGACCGCGAGCGGCCTACAGCCGCCAGCTCGTAACGGGCACCGTACTACCGAGCCCCGCACCGCATCTCAAGCGCTTGGCGGTGCACCTGAGTGGTCGAAGGGCTCGTCACCGACCTTGGCCTGAAGCCGAGCGAGCTCCGTCAGGAGCTCCGCCTGCACGGCGGCATGCTCGGGGTGGCCGAACACGTTGTTGACCTCATACGGATCAGCGACAAGATCGAAGAGCTCCCACTCAACGGGGTCGGCCGGACCATGGGCTCCCGGCTGGTCGAGGGGGTCGTTGTAGTAGCAGATCAACTTGTGGGTTCGAGTGCGGACGCCGTAGTGAGCAGGGCACAGGTGCGATCCGTCTCGATGCATCCAGTAGCGGTAGTACATCGACGAGGGCCAGTCGGCTGGCGGCGCACCTTCGAGGAGCGGAACAAACGAGCGACCCTGCAGGTGCTCGGGACGTTCGACGCCGAGCAGTTCCAGAATGGTTGGTGTGAAGTCGACGTTCGTGACGATCTCGTCGCTGCTCGAACCGGGGGCGATGCGACTCGGAAACTGGATGAGAAGCGGCATCCTCAGTGACTCCTCGTACATCAGGCGCTTGTCGAACCAACCGTGGTCGCCGAGGAAAAAGCCCTGATCAGAGGTGTACATCACCACGGTGTCGTCGCTGTCTCCTGTTACCTCCAGATGGTCGAGCAGCCGGCCCATGTTCTCGTCGATCGCATCAACCACCCGCAGGTAGTCCTTGATGTAGCGCTGGTAACGCCAGGCGATCTCTTCGTCTTCGGAAAGGCCGTCTGGGACCGCTGCCTTGAGATCAACGATGGGATCGAGATCCATCATGCGCATCCGCACCGCTTGAATCACCTCCGCTCGCCCGACGAGGTCGTCCCGAAACGTGTGCGGTTCAGGGATCTCAACATCGTCGTACTTCGTGAAGTGCCGAGGAGCGGGTTCCCACGATCGGTGCGGAGCCTTGTGGTGACAAAACAGCGCGAACGGCTTACCCTCTTCGTCCGCTTGGTGCTGTTCGAGAAACGCAATGCAATCGTCGGTGATGAGATCAGTGACATAGCCGCCGCGTTCGACGATCCGACCTCCCTCCTCCAGCATCACGGGGTTGTGGTAGTGGCCTTGGCCCGGCAGGACCCGCCAAAAGTCGAACCCGGACGGATCAGCACCCGGACCGTGACCGAGATGCCACTTGCCGATCAGGGCCGTGACGTAGCCGGCAGCCTGAAGCTCTTTGGCGACGTTCCAAAGCGAGTTGTCGAGTGATGTGTCGAGCGTGGTGACGCCGTTGACATGGTTGAAGGTTCCCGTGAGGATCGCAGCCCGGCTCGGAGCGCAGATCGAGTTCGTACAGAAGGCGGCGTCGAGCCGCATGCCGTTCTCGGCGATGCGATCGAGATTGGGCGTGGTGTTGATCTTGCTTCCGTAGGCCGAGATGGCATGAGCGGCGTGGTCGTCACTCATCACGAACAGCAGATTCGGTCGGTTGGGCACGCCGGTCGGTCTACCACACTCGCTGGTGAGTCGAGACCGGGTCTGCGAAGCTCAGCGCATGCCACTTCTCCCCGATGTTGCTGCTCTGCTCGAAGCTCTCGCGGCGAGCAATGCCCCTCCCCTTGCAGCCGGAACACCTGAGGCTGCTCGAGCGGGGTACGACGCCGCCCCAAAGCCCGTTGGCGACGAGATGGCCTCGGTCAGCGATCAGAGCGTTCCGGGTCCGGACGGTCCGATTCCCATCCGGGTGTACCACCCCGTTGAGAGCCCAGACCCACTCCCCGTTGTGGTGTTCTTCCACGGTGGCGGTTGGGTGCTCTCGAACATTGACGGTCACGACAGCCTGGCTCGACGAATCGCTCAGCGCAGCAGCTGCATTGTCGTGTCTGTTGACTATCGGCTCGCCCCCGAGCATCCGTTTCCAGCCCCTCACGAGGACTGTTGGGCCGTCACGAGGTGGGTCGCCGAGCATGCGACAGCGTTCGGAGGCGACGCGGCCCGCCTTGCGGTAGCCGGAGATTCGGCGGGTGGGAACCTCGCGGCCGGGGTTGCGCTGCGGGCTCGTGACGCTGGGCTCCCACTTGCCTTTCAACTGCTGATCTATCCGTGCATTGATACGGACTTCACCCGACCATCGATGATCGACAACGGCGAGGGCTACTTCCTGCGGCGCAGCGACATGGAGTGGTTTTGGGACCAGTACGTGCCGGTCGAGCATCGCGAGAATCCCTACGCCGTGCCGATGCGAGCCACCACGGTCGACAACCTGGCACCGGCCTTCATTCAGGTGGCCGAGTTCGATCCGTTGCGAGACGAAGGAGTTGCCTGGGGCGAACGTTTGACGGGGGCCGGCGTACCCACCACCGTCACCAACTACGAAGGACAAATCCACGGCTTCGCATCACGGTGGGATCAGATCCCGTCTGCCGTTGGCGCCCATGACGACGCCGGCGCAGCCCTGCGCCAAGCCCTGAACCCCTAGAACCGCAAAACACGCCCGTTCTGGAGGCTCCCACCGGCGTTTTCGCCGGTACAGGCCTCCAGTTCGGGGGAAGTTGCCGTCAGATGGGGGCGTGGCCGATTGAGCCCAGCACCTGTTCGAAGGCAACCATGGCTTGCAAGACCGAGATGTCGTCGAGTTGGCGACCAACCACCTGCAGGCCGACCGGCATGCCATCGGCCGTCAACCCGCACGGCACGGTGCCGGCGGGATTGCGAGTCATGTTGAAGCCGTAACTAAACGACACCCAACTCACTTGGGCTTCGCCGTTGATCGTGCCCTCGTGACCCACAACAGGCGTTTGCCCGGCAACCATGGGCGTCAGAAGAATCGGGGCCTGCTCGAAGGCCCGGTCGAGGGCAAGGCTGTAGTGGTACATCGCATCTTGGGCCTTGGCCAGATCAACACCACTGACGTCCAACCCCATCAAGATCTGAAAGCGAAGGCTCTCGTCGATCTGCTCCCACTGGTCGGTGTCTTGCAAATGTCCTTGAGCCCGAGCCCGCATCACGGCCCACCCGGTGAACCACGGGCCGACGGGATCCTCCGGCCAGATGTCATCGAGCCGCACGACCTCAATACCTGCCGACTCCAGCCGGCCGACTCCAGCCTCGACCACCTCTGCGATCTCACGATCGACCTCGGCGAATCCGAGCGTCGGCGAATACACCACGCGATCGGGAAGACGAAACGAGCTCGAAACGGCGTCGTACCACGGGGCACCAGACCGAGGTAGCGAGAAGGGATCAGTTGGGTGCGGTCCGACGCACACGTCGAGGGCAAACGCCGTGTCGGTGGTGTTGAGCGCCATTGGCCCTTTTACCGTGAAGAGGCCGGAGCCAGGAGCGTTCGGGCCGCCGTTGGCAACACGCCCTTGCGTTGTCTTGATCCCTGAGTATCCGCAGAGTGCCGCCGGTATGCGGATCGAGCCGCCACCGTCTGAACCAGTCGCCAGGGGCACCATGCCGGACGCCAAGGCGGCCGCGGACCCACCCGATGATCCACCGGGTGAGCGGTCGGTTGACCATGGATTCTTGGTCACCCCACTCAGCGGGCTTTCGGTGACCCCTTTGTGCCCCATCTCGGGGGTGGTGGTCTTGCCGACGATCACACACCCTGCCGCTCGCAACCGAGCCACAAGGACCGAATCACCGATGGCTGGCGTGGGGTCGGAGACAAGCGAGCCGTAGCGGGTTGGCAACCCGGCTGCATCCTCGAGGTCCTTCACTGCCAACGGGATCCCAGCAAGCGGCCCGACGCCCTCAGCGTTGTCGAGTCGAGCATCGATATCGGCTGCGTCTTCCAACGCTCGGTCGCCATCAACCACCACGAAGGCGTTGAGATCACCTTCGACGTCGGCGATGCGGGCCAGCGAACCCTCGACCAACTCGACCGCTGTGCGATTGCGGGCTCGCACGTCAGACGCAAGATCGATGAGCCGATGACCCCGGAAGTCCATGCTCGAAACCTAGTCGGCTGGTCGAGAGTCGTCGGCCCAGTGGGTAGATGAGGTCACGTTCCGAGACATGCCGTGACACCGTTGGCGAGTTCGACCTCGCGAATCGTGAGGTCGGGACACTGGCCGCCAGGCTCGTACGCACCGAGCACTCGTCCGTCGATCACCCCGGTACACGGAACCTCGATGAGCGTCGGCCCCTGCTGAATGCGGACACACACGCCCGCGTCGACCCCGATGGCTGGCCCCGGGACCGTCGTCTCGGGTGGTGAGGTGTTGGAAGAGCCGTTGGCGTAAGCAGTGAAGATGAAGATGCCGATGAGGAGACCAAAAAAGGCCAGGACAGGAATGACGCGAAGAACGGACGAGTGCTGCTTGTCGAGCTCTTCGACCTGGCTCGTGCGCCGGTTGGCCAGAAACTGTGGGTCGAGGAGACGAGGGTCGACCCGCGTAATGCCATCGTCGGTCCGGATGGAGTCGACTCGGCTGGGTCGAGCACCCGCTGTGGCACCGAGTCGAATCGCCTCGTCGTAGCGGGCTCGCCGACTGTTGTCACCGAGCACCCGCCAGGCTTCGTTGGCCTGGCGCATCGAGTCTTCGGCTTGACCGGACCGAGCTGCCGGCTCGTTGACGAACTTGTCTGGGTGATACGCGCGCGCCGCCTTGAGGTAGGCACGACGAATCTCGTCATGGCCCGCAGCGGGGCTGACCCCAAGGGTTTCGTAGTGCGTGGGCAAGCTCAGAGGTTCCGGAGTCGAGATCGGTCAGAAGTAGCGCGTGTGCCAGCGTAGAGGGCGCACATCCATCCCGTGAGATCACTCACCGGCACTAGCGTCGTGGGTTCATGCACCTCGCAGATCGCTTTCAGCTTCCCGCTCCGTACTCGGCCCGCCGATACGACGGCCAAGCCGATCACGCAGCCATGTCACGCATCTTGTCGGCCTACCGCGAGTCGTTCGACGATCCCGGTCAACCAACAGAGGCTGAGTTCGACGTCACCTACGCAGCGCTGACCGATTGTGACCCCGGGCTCGACATCTATCTGATCGACCACGTCGACACAGACGGCGCAACGGCGACGGTGGCGTACGGTCGGGTGTCTATTCACGACCTCGCCGACGGCCAGCGCGATTGCGTCGTGTTTGCCCCTGCGCTGCCCGGGCACATCAGTGAACAGCTGTTTGTCCCGCTCGTCCTCGGCCAGGAGGCACATCTGGCCGATCGCGATGCTGCAGTTCCCCTCGCCCGATACCGGGCCTACGCGTCGCATCCAGGCCCCGGCTTGGCGTCGGCTGGTGAGGGAGCGTGGCTCGAGCAACTCGGCTACGAAGCGACAGAGTTCGGGGCGACGTTACGGCGCCCGAATCTCGACGACATTCCCGAGCTACCGCTCCCACGTGGGGTTGAGGTCCGACCAGTCGACCAATCTCAGCTGCGCGACATCGTCGCCGCCCACCACGAGTGCTTCCGGGGAGAGTGGGACTTCGTCGAGATCGACGAGTCGATCTACTCGTGGATCCTCGACAACCCCCATCGGGACGAGACGCTGTGGCAGATCGCCTGGGCCGGCGACACGATCGTTGGTCAGGTCAAGCCGTTCATCAACGAGCCAGAGAATGAGAAGTACGGACGCCTGCGTGGCTACACCGAATTCATCTCCACCCACCACGAGTGGCGTAACCAGGGCATCGCTGGTGCTCTGCTCGCAATGTCAATGCTGGCACTGAAGGATCGCGGCATGACCGAAGCGATGCTCGGGGTCGACACAAACAACGCTGGCGGCGCCTTCCAGCTCTACACCAAGCTCGGCTTCGAGATGGTCAGCTACGAAGCGGTCTACACCAAGGCAATCCCATTCTCCCCGTGACAGACAGCGGAGAGCTGACCGGCTCGATGGTGGCGGTGTCGTCGGGCTGGTAGACCAGACACATGAAACTTGCGCTCGGTGTTGGTTATTGGTCGTCAGGTCCACCGGCTGGAGCGGTCGATCAGATCGCCGCCGCCGAGGAGCTCGGCTACGACTCGATCTGGACAGCGGAGGCGTACGGCTCTGATGCCCTGACACCACTGGCCTGGTGGGGTGCAGCGACCGAGCGCATCGGCCTCGGCACCTCGATCTGCCAAATCTCGGCTCGCACGCCTGCAGCGATGGCGATGGCGGCCATGACCATGGACCACCTCTCGGGCGGCCGATTTCGACTCGGGCTCGGAGCGTCCGGACCGCAGGTGGTCGAGGGGTGGTATGGCATGCCCTACCCCAAGCCGCTGGCCCGCACCCGGGAGTACGTCGAGATCATTCGGGCCATTCTTGCCCGCGACGTGCCCGTTGAGTTCCACGGCGAGCACTACCACCTTCCCTACAAAGGCGGTGCTGATCTCGGCAAGCCGCTGAAGTCGACCGTGCATCCCTACCGCAGCGACATACCGATCTACCTCGGTGCCGAGGGGCCAAAGAACGTGGCCATGACGGCCGAGATCGCAGACGGCTGGCTCCCGTTGTTTTTTGCTCCGAAAGACAACACCTTCTACGAAGACGCTCTCAACGAAGGGTTTGCCCGCGAGGGCGCTCACGCCACGATGGACAACTTCGACATTGCTGCTGTCGTGCCTGTTGTCCCGAATGACGACGTCGAGGTCGCAGCTGACGCCATTCGCCCAATGTTGGCGCTGTACGCCGGCGGCATGGGCGCAAAGGAGGCGAACTTTCACCTCAACGTGTTCAGCCGCATGGGCTACGAAGACGCCTGCAACAAGATCCAGAATCTCTACTTGGCCGGAGACAAGAAGGCAGCCATCGCTGCTGTTCCCACCTCGATGGTTGAAGATGTCGCCCTCGTCGGCCCGCCGGAGAAGATCCGAGACGAACTGGCAAAGTGGGACGAGTCGGTCGTCAACACACTTGTGGTTTCTGGACCTCCTCCTCTGCTCGAGATGATGGCCGGCGCCGTCAGTTGAGCCGTGGAGTTCCCCTCCTCGGCATCCTGACCATCTGCGCCTACGGCTCGTGGTACTACGCCTTTGGGGTTCTCCTCGATCCGATTCGAACCGATACCGACTGGTCTGAGTCGACGCTCGCGGCCTCGTTCTCTGCTGGCACCATCGTCGTGGGACTCACAGCGCTTGCGGGCGGTCGACTGCTCGACCGATTCGGCCAGCAGGTTGTTTTCGCGCTCGGTGGCTTGATCTCGGGCGCAGGGCTGCTCGCTGCGGCATCAGCCACGTCGGTGACCGTGTTCTTTGTCGGCGCTGCAGTGGGGCTCGGGGCAAGTGGTGCGCTCGGCTTCTATCACGTGACGATGGCGACAGCTGTCCGCCTGAATCCGGGCGGCTCTGATCGAGCCATTGCCCAGCTCACCATTTGGGGCGCGCTCGCCTCGGCGATCTTCCTGCCGATCACGGCTTGGCTCGTCGACGCGGTCGGTTGGCGCAGCACCGTCCGAATTCTGTCCGCCTCGGTCGTCATTGCGTTCTGGGCCGCAGCACTGCTGTTGCCGAGCAAGCGGCCTCCTCAAACCGCACGTCCGAGTCTCACGATCGTCGTTCGACGAGCGATCAGCCCGGGAGCGCCTCGCTGGCTCACTCTCGCCATCGCCTTTGGCGGTGTGGCCATGTCGACGATGCTTGTCTACCAGGTGCCGATCATGGTGACCGCCGGGCTGCCGGCAACCACTGCAGCGGCAATGGCTGGCTTCCGTGGTTTGGCCCAGCTCGGTGGACGTCTTCCGCTCACACCGCTCGTCGCACGACTCGGCGCTGATCGCTCCCTCATGCTCGCGTTCGGGTCAATGGCAACCGGTGGCGCTCTTCTCGTCGTGTCGGGTCAAGTTGTAACCGCAGTGACCTTTGCCCTCATTGCCGGCTTTGGCGTCGGCGCGTTCAGTCCGCTGCAAGGAATGCGGGCCGCCCAACTCTTCGACACAGACGATCTCGGCGCGACGATGGGCTTCTACGGAGCTGCCTTACTGCTAGCTGGCTCAATTGGCCCGTTCTCCGCTGGGATGCTCGCCGAGGCCACGGGTGACCGAAGGTGGGTCTCGGTGATCGTCGTTGCCAGCAGCCTGGCTGCGTTGCTGTCGGTGCAGCAACTCGCACGATCACCCTTGCGAGCGACTAGCGATTGAAATCGACCAGATTGCCGCTGGCCTCCCAAGCGTTGTTGATCTGATCGGTGGTGACTGCCCTCGACCCACCTGCGACATCGACATCGACGTAGGCGATGATGGCACCCAGACGGCTCTCTTGCCGGGCCGCCACCTGCCTCACGAGCAATGCGACTGACACCGCAGCGATACCAAGGGCAAACCCGTGCACGGCAAGCAGGATCGCCTCGGTTCCAATGTCCATCGCCATTCCGTCGTCGTGGGGTCGAGCGGAACCGAGCGTCCAACCGGCCACCACCCACGACACGAGCCAAGCGAACCCGAGACTTGGAAGTTCGTCTTCGGATCCCGTCGGCTGCGATGAGGTACGCCACAGCTTCTGCATGGTCGCAAACGCCATCATGTTGAACATCAGGCTGAACCACACCAACGCAAGGACACCGACGACAAAGCCGGCCACCTGGAGCGACGGGACGAGTACGGCCACCACGAAAGCTGCAACCGCGACAAGGACTGCGCCGCAGTGGCGAAGGAAAATTCGGCCGAGACCAATCTTGCTTGACTTGCCAAGGCGTCGAATGTTCTCGCGGGCTCGAATTGCCCAGTAGACGAACAGACACACCGTGAAGAAGCCGAGCACTCCCTCGGCCACTTGGAGCGTCTGCGTCATCTGTTGGACGTTTACTGCAGCATCTGGATCCGTACCGGCGCTGAACCCGGCGAAGGCGATGAACAGCGCACCCAACGCCGGCAACAACCACACCAAGAACACAGTTGACATCGCAGCAGAGAGGGTCTCGATCGAGTCGTATCCCTCGATCATCCGCAGGATCTCCTCCTGCTTTTTGTTGCGCATGCGCGATGGGCCAGAGCTACCGCTGGTTCCCACTGGTTCGTGTGCATGCGTTGACACCACATTGCTCAATCGGCAGGTTCAAGCCAGAAATGACCGTGTGGGCAATGCGGCTCTCAGCAACGCCCTAGGCGGCCAGCGCCAGCCCCAACGCCAGCAGGAGGCCGGTCACCATCTGCGTCCTGCCGGTCTGACCAAGCACGGGAATCAGGTCGGCGCCCAATGCGCCAGAGCGAACCGTCTTGGCGGGCACGACCGCAGTCGCAAGACCCAGCAGAGCCAAGGCCGCGAATGGGCGAGTCGCTGCCACCGCCACCGTCACCGCCGCAGCGAGGAGGTACAACCCGACGTAGAGCTGTCGTGTCTTGGCATCACCGATACGCACTGCGAGCGTCTGTTTGCCAGACGTGGTGTCGCCTGGGATATCTCGGAGATTGTTGATGACAAGCAGTGCGACGGCGAGAACTCCGACAGGGACAGACGCCAAGAGCGCCAGGCCATCGAGTGTCTCGGTCTGCACGTATGCGCTTCCCGCCGTTGCCACAACACCGAAGAACACAAACACAAACACCTCACCAAGGCCGAGGTATCCGTATGGCTTCGGTCCTCCGGTGTAGGCCCAGCCGGCAAGCATCGAGACGGCACCAACGACAAACAACTCAGGCCCGACAGCCAGGGCAAGGAGTCCCCCAGCAGCACCGGCAACACCGAACGCCATCAATGCGGCAATCTTGACCGACTTGGCCGAGGCCAGCCCGGAGCCGACGAGCCGAACCGGCCCGACACGATCATCGTCGGTGCCCCGCTCGCCATCGGCATAGTCGTTCACGTAGTTGGTAGCGATTTGCAGTGCCAGCGACACAAGCAGGGCTGCCGCAGCTCGCCACCAGATGATGTCGTTGTCAGCAACGGCGGCCGTGCCAACCGCGACGGGGACCACAGCAGCCGGCAGCGTCTTGGGGCGGGCGCCAAGAATCCATCGCTTCACGTCAGTCGCAGCAGGAGTCTCGCCATCCACACGACGTGCAACGGTAGTGAGCATGTTCGGGAGACATCGAACCGCCACAATGTGGACACTCCTCGAACACTCCGAAGCGGCTGTACTCAGGGGTGCACCCCTGAGCCTTCGGACCCGCGGTTGACGTTGTAACGGCGGAAGTCGAAACAGCCGAATCAGAAAAGTGAGGTCGAGATGTGGCGCCGTGCATGGGGGCCGAACCTAGGCGCGGTGGACCTCCGAACGTGGGATCTCAACCGCCCTGCAACGCAGCAACAACCCGTTCAAGCGCAGCCACTCGGCTTCCCTTGACCAGCAGGCCATCCTCAGGCCCGAGTTCGCCGATCATCGCCACTACCTCGGCTGTGTCGGCGACGTGTTCGACCTCAGGGCCATATACCGGCGCGGCGACCGCGATCACTCGGATACCGGCCGCTGTTGCCTCGGCCGCGATCTCTCGGTGGGACTCATCGCCGTTTTCGCCGAGCTCGGCCATCAGGCCAACGACCATGGTCTTGCGTTCGTTTGGGAGAGCAAGGAGCCCTTCGATTCCGGCCCGCATCGAGGTCGGGTTGGCGTTGTACGCATCGTTGATCACGATCGCTCCACTCGAGAGCTCGACCATTTGCATGCGATGATCTGAGAGCGTTGCTCGTTCGAGCCCGAGGAGTGCCGTGTCGAGATCGAGCCCGACGGCAAGCGCTGAGGCCACGGCGGCGGCGCTGTTGACGGCCATGTGAGCCCCTGCGACCTGCAAATGGACCGCTCGCGAGCCGAGCGGAGTCTCGAGGACAAACGCGGGACGGAGCTGGTCGTCGAGCTCGAGGTTCGCGACGCGCAAGTCGCCCTTTGACATGCCGAAGGTCATCACCCGGCACTGCGCCCGGCTGGCCATGGCGGCGACCCTGTCGTCGTCGGCATTGAGAATCGCAGTTCCGTTTGCGGGCAACGCCTCGATGAGCTCGCCCTTTCCCTCCGCCACGCCGTCGATGGAGCCGAAGAGCTCGGTATGGGCCTCCGCAACCCGGGTGACGATGCCAACTGTTGGCCTGGCAACCTCGCAAAGCGACGAGATGTGCCCGAGACCACGAGCCCCCATCTCGACAACCACCACCTCGACGTCGTCGGGGGCATTGGCCAGTGTGAGTGGGCACCCCAGCTCGTTGTTGAACGACGCTGGATTGGCGTGCGTTCTTGCTCCGGCACCGATCGCTGACGCGACAAGGTCTTTCACCGATGTCTTGCCGACCGAACCCGTGATCCCAATGACTCGATCGGGCACCCGATGTCGGGCTGCTCGCCCGAGCTGCAGTAGTGCCTCGCTGGTGTCGTCAACCAACACGGCGGGACCGGTGATGTGCTCACGGGTGCTCGTGAGGTGGGCGGCTGCCCCGGACTGCAGCGCGGCTTCGATGAACTCGTGGCCGTCTCGCTCAGCAACAATCGGGACAAACAAAGCCCCGGCGGCGACATTGCGGGAATCGATGCTCGTCGACGTCACAGTCAGGTCGGCGGCACCACAGAGTTCGCCGCCGAGGGCGGTTGCGATATCGGACAACGTGAACTGCACAACACTGGTGTAGTCGGGATTTACCGGCGGGCGGTGCCAACCAACCAGCAGTATCCTCAGCTGTCGTGACTGAGCCTGGCGATTCCAACGAGCCTCGGATCCGACTCGTCGTGCTCTTTGGCGGTCAATCGGCTGAACATGACGTCTCGTGCACGACGGCGACCCATGTGCTCGGTGCCGCGAACCCTGATCGTTACGAACTCGTCCCGGTTGGCATCAGCCGCGATGGACAGTGGGCCCTTGCTGATGAAGCCCGCGCCATCCTCGACGACGGCAACAGATCTCTCCCGCCCCAGCTCAGCCCCGAGGGCACCGCAACCGATCTGGCGCCCGTCACGTCAACCGATGACCCGTCCCAGCAAGTTGTCGTTCTGCCGCTGTTTCACGGCCCCCTCGGCGAGGACGGCACCATGCAGGGACTTCTCGAACTCTCCGGCGTGCCGTACGTCGGAGCCGGGGTACTGAGCTCGGCCCTCAGCATGGACAAGGCCAAGTCGAAAGAACTCCTGGCCGCATTCGGCGTACCTCAGGCTCGTTGGCGAGCATTCAATGAATACCAGTGGCCGACGAACGACACTGACACCAGCCAAGAAAATGACATCGGCGCCGAGCTCGATGCGATCATCGACGACCTCGGTCTGCCGTGTTTCGTCAAGCCCGCCAACATGGGTTCGTCGGTGGGCGTCAGCAAGGCAACCACAAAGGACGAGTTGCTCGCGGCGATCGATCTTGCACTCCGTTTCGACGAATGGGTTGTCATCGAAGAGAACGTGACCGGCCGAGAGATCGAGCTGGCTGTGCTCGGCAACCACGAGCCACGAGTGTCCGTCCCCGGCGAGATCATCCCAGCCGACGATTTCTACAGCTACGAGGACAAGTACCTCGACGGCAAGTCGACCAACCGGATCCCTGCCGATCTCCCTGATGGTGTCGCAGCCGAACTTCAGCAGCTCGCTCTTGCGGTGTATCGACACCTTCGGGTCGAGGGAATGGCTCGGGTCGACTTCTTCTATGAGGACGACGGTCGCGGTCCGCTGCTCAACGAGGTCAACACCATTCCCGGATTCACACCGATCTCGATGTATCCGAAGCTGTGGGAGGCCTCAGGGCTGAGCTACTCCGACCTCATTGACGAACTCGTCGACCTGGCGATCGAACGCAACCAGCGTCGTCTGGCGAAGCGCACAACCAAGCGTTCCTAGTCGGCTTACCAGCTACCGCCGGCCGAGCCACCGCCGAAGCTGCCGCCACCACCGCCACCGAATCCGCCGAAACCACCACCACCGCCGCCACCAAAGCCGCCGCTGGAACGGCTGCTTCCGCCACTGCCGCCGCCGAAGCCACCGCTTCCGCCGACGATGATCCAGGTGTTGTTCCGACGTCGACGAGCGATGATGCGTTCGCGAATACGCACTGCGTCATCAGCGACGTCTTCGGCGCGACGCACAAGCTGTTCGAGGTTCTCGGCTGTCACGTTGGCGACGTTCGTCCGCTGTAGCGAGCGCAGGTCGGCCTCGAGCTCCTCCAAGAGGCGGCCCTCCCTCGACGCGATGAGTTCAAACCCCTTCGCCGAGCCCGCTCGACGGACGGCACGGGCCGCACGTGCGGTCTGGCGGGCTACCTCGCGGCGAAGTGCTTCGACCTGCTCTTGTTCGACCTGCGCCTCGTACAACCGGGCGTCGATGTTGTGGGAGAGCCGGGTGGCAGTCTGGGCAACCAACAAGTAGTTGGGTCGCCGTTGCCGCAACTCTTGGGTCAGGCCACGAATCGCATTCTCGGCCTCGCTCACCATGCCCCGATAGGACGTATCGAGATCGGTGCGGTGCTGATCGACGAACGAGGCAAACCCTCGCAATTCCGACGTCGCGTTGGCGAGCAGACCATCAGCCTCCGCGTGAGCAGCTTCGAGGTCGACAAACAGCACGTCTAGTTCGTCCAGCAGCCGATCAGCCTCCATCTGAGCCAAACCCGACTCTTCGAGGAGAGCAGACGCCGCATCCCAGTCTTGCCGGGGTACGACATCGTCGATTGCGGAAGCTCGGTGGCGTGATGCAACCTCGAGCAGCCGTGCTGCTTCGCTGGTGTGCTCCGACAGGGCGTTCCAACTCTCCGGTGCGTGCACCTGGGCAAGATCAGAGAACCGGCGGTGTGTGGCTGTCGTGCGCTCGACTTCCGCAGCCTCGGCCTGCGACAACCGCTCCGCCCAGTCCCGAATCCCAACAAGACGATCGGGCAGGGTCTGCAGATCGTGACGAGCACTGAACAGCTGATTCTCGATCGACTCGACTTCTTCGGACAGTGAGATGAGATCGAGCGCGAACTCGTCGAGGTGGACGCCGGCGTGACGAGCCGACGCCGCTGTCACCTCGGCGACGATCGGATCGACCACCCAGCCTTCGGAGCGGCGGCTCTCTCCGAGCTGGACGACATCGATGAGCTCCTCGGCCAGAAGATCGTGCTTCTCGGGCAGAGAGACTCGCAGCCGATCAAGCCGATCTCCGAGGTGCGTGAGCCGAGCAAGCGACTCGTCGAACTGCTCGATCGTCGATGCCAACTCGTCGAGACGGGAATGACCCTCGCTGATTTGCGTTCGGTCAGCATGAGCGATCCCGTTCGGCACGGACTGACGGAACAGCGATGCTGCCCGCTCGAGTTCGATGCTCCCGGACCGCACTTCGTGTCGCCCCTGCCGCACATCGTCCAATGTCCGGCCGGCGAGGACCGGCTCCCAGAGCTCACTCTGCTTCATCAACAGAGCCGATCGCTCTCGAGCAACACCAACATCGACCCGAGGACGCTCGGCCTTGGCCTCGAGGTCATTTCGAAGCGCCGTGAGCTTGCGGCGCTTGTTCACCGCCACGCCACCGACGCCCAGCAATGCTGCGGCACCGAGGCCTCCGAGCACCACGCCGGCCGGCAGCTCGGTCGCGCTCCCGTCGTCGCCGGCCGCAGGGGTCGACGTTTCACCAGACTCGCCGTCGTCGAGCGGAACCGACGGTTCGTCAACCCCGTCGATGGCCGGCCGCAGCAACTCGGCGGTTCCGTCCAGCCCAGCAACCAGCCCCGCCGTGAAGTCGCCGTTGCGGAACTGATCGGCCATTGGCCCATCGCTGACGGCTTGCGCTCCGTTTGAGAGCTCGACGTCCCACAGACCGCCCCAGACGATGCGCGTCTCTCGCTCGCCAACGCTCACAGCGATGACGACGAGGTCGGCTTGTCGGCCGCTCGGCCCGTCGGCGAAACAGGCCGCGATGAGATCGTCGAGCACGATGTCGATGCCGTCAGAACTGGTGTCGTCGTAGGCCCGAACCACCCAGTCGGCCTCGGGCGGAAGATCGCTGATTGCGGCACGAATGGCATCGACGTCGACATCGCCACGATCCGTCCACACGGATTCGCACGAAACGTTGTCCTGAGCAGCTGCCGGAACCGCAAAGACGCTGACGACGGCGAAGATAGCCAGCGCTGCACCCCGGAGAATCGATTCGCCCACGATCGCGGCCCGTGTACCCACCAACGACACGGTAATGGCGGGAGGCGAGACTGGGACGCTATGCCCCGCCGCCGGAGATCTCGATATTGATACCGGTGAGGAACGACGACGCGTCGGAGAGCAAAAACATCACTGTCTGAGCGACCTCGGCCAGCGAACCGTAACGACGCAGAGGCACCGAACCGATCATCTGCTGAGCGACGACATGTGGATCGTCATCGAAGTAGATGCTTGCGGTCTCCGCCTGAGCGTTCACTTGTTTGTCCCACATGACGCCGGGACCGATGAAACCAGGACTCACGGCGTTCACACGGATGCCGTCGGCTGCGAGATCTTTCGACGTTGCCTTGGTGAGACCGATGACGGCAGCTTTGGACGCCGAGTAGGCGGGCATGTTGGGCGCCCCGCTCACACCCGCCATCGAGGCCATGTTGACGATCGAGCCACCGGAACCAGCCGACCGCATCTCGCGTGCTGCCGCCTGCAGCACGTTGAAGACGCCCTCGACGTTGACAGCGAGCACGTTCTTGAGGTCGGCGACGTCGTAGTCGGCGATGTTTTGAAACAAGCCTTGATAGCCCGCATTGTTGAAGACTGCATTCGGCGCACCCATCGCCACCGTTGACGCCGACAATTCACGACCCACGGCTTCGGCATCGGTGACGTCAAAGCTGGCAAGGCGAACATCGACGCTGGCCCCACAGGCCTCCGCTGTCGCCTGGAGTTCGACAGACGCATCGGGGTGATCGGCCAACACCAGACGGAAGTCAGCCGCAGCGTGGGTGGCAACAGCCCGCCCGATGTTCCCCGCCGCGCCGGTAATCAACAGAACGGGCGGCGAAGTGCTCATGGTGTGAAGTCCCCGAGCTGATCAGTCGACCCGTTCACCGTCTGCATCGAACACATGAATCGGTCCGTCGAAGTCCACGTGCACGTTTTGGCCACGTGTGGTCTCGGTCTCACCCTCGTCTCGAACAACGATGGTCGTTCTCTCACCCATGTGCTGGATGGCCACGTGCACGAATGACTCAGAACCAAGCTCTTCGATCACCGTGACTTCGCCCTGGATACCGCTCGATGCAAGCTTGAGGTGCTCGGGGCGAACGCCGATCGCAGCACCGTCGACCCGGCCGAGTTGGCCAGCGACCGAATCGCTGATCGGCGCTGCGACACCACCAATGGCAGGTCGGCCATCGATGCTCTCAGCATCGAAGAGATTCATGGCCGGAGAGCCGATGAAGCCGGCGACGAACTTGTTGGCGGGCTTCGAATACAGCGTCTTCGGCGCATCAACCTGCTGCAGCACACCGAAGTTGAGCACGGCCACGCGATCACCCATGGTCATGGCTTCGACCTGGTCGTGGGTGACATACACCGTCGTGACACCGAGGCGAGCCTGCAAGTCGGACAGCTCAGTACGGGTTTGCACACGCAGCTTGGCATCGAGGTTCGACAGCGGCTCGTCCATCAGGAACACCTGGGGTTGACGGACGATGGCGCGGCCCATGGCAACACGCTGACGCTGACCACCGGAGAGATTCTTCGGCTTGCGGTCGAGGTACTCCTCGAGGTCGAGAATGCGGGCGGCCTCTTGCACTCGCTTGGCCCGCTCATCCTTCGGCACCTTTGCCTGCTTGAGCGCAAAACCCATGTTTTCGCCGACGGTCATGCTCGGGTACAGCGCATAGTTCTGGAACACCATGGCGATGTCACGATCCTGCGGCGGCTTGAGCGTCACGTCGGTGCCGCCGATGTAAACGGCACCTTGGTTCACGGTTTCGAGGCCGGCGAGCATACGAAGCGCCGTCGATTTACCTGAGCCTGAGGGACCAACCAGAACCAGCAACTCGCCATCTGGAATGTCGATGTTGAGTTTGTTGACGGCGGGTTCGTCGGTGCCCGGATAGATCCGGCTCGCGTCTTTGTATTGAACTTCAGCCATCTAGTGGGACTCCCTCGTGCAACGAAGCGATTGGACAGTGGACAAGCACCGCGCAGTGGACGAACAACGGGCAGTGGACGAACAACGGGTGCTTGCTGGGGATTGGAGTGGCACGATCGAGCGAGGCGACAGGCGCCGGATCACTTGATCGCTCCCAGCGCCAAGCCGCGAATCATTCGTTTCTGGGCAACCCAGCCGGCGAGCACAACGGGCAACGTCGCCAGAACAGAAGCGGCGCTGAGTCCGGCGAGGAACTGGCCCTGGAACTTTTGCTGTGAATTGACCCAGACAGGAATGGTGGAGGCTCCGACGTTATTCAACTGCAGAGCGAAGAAGAACTCGTTCCAGGCAAAGATCACGCACAGAAGAGCTGTGGCAGCCAGCCCCGGGGCCACGATCGGGAGAATCACCTGACGGATCTGCCCCAGCAAGCTACACCCGTCGATCTGGGAGGCTTCGACGAGTTCTTTGGGTACTTCGGCAAAGAATGAGCGCAACATCCACACCGCAAGAGGCAGATTCATTGCCGTGTAGAGGATCACGAGCACCGTTCGCGTACCGAGCAAATTGAGATCGCGAGCGATGATCCAGACCGGCATGATGATGCCAACGATGGGAAGGAACTTGGTCGAAATGAAGAAGAACAGGACGTCTCGCCACTTGCGCATCGGACGGATCGCCAGCGAGTAGGCGGCTGGAATGGCGAGCGTCATCACGATGAAGGTCGAGATCAGAACGATCCAGAACGAATTCCAGAACGCTTCGGCGAAGGTCAACAAATTGGTGGTCTCGGTGACTTCGCGGAACCGGTCGAGAGTCGGGTCGAAGATCAGGGTCGGACTCGAGCTTGCAACCGCTTCCTCCTTGAACCCGTTCAGCACTAGCCAGAAGAGCGGAAAGAAAAACAGCAACCCGATGATCCAGGTCAGCACGGCGAGGAAAAAGGCCACGGCACGGTTCTGACCGAGAATGGGTTCGGGCTTCGGAGCTCTGGTGAAGAGGGCCATCAGCTGTCGTCCTCCAGAAGGTTGGAGAGCACTCGCAAACCGATATTTGCGATGATGATCGAGGCGAGCACGACGACGATGGAATACGCCGACGACAGGCCGAAGCGGTTGCCACCGCCAATCGAGCGTCCAGCGATGTAGAACGGCAGGTTTCTGGCTCCGGGTTGACCACCCACGATGACTTCGATGTGGTCATACACCTGGATGAGGTAGATCGCTCCGAGCAACGTCCCGAGCTCGAGAAACGGACGGAGCTGGGGCAGCGTGATCTGCCGGAAGGTTCCCCACGATGTGGCACCGTCGACCCGAGCAGCCTCCAGCACCGACTGGTCTTGGCCCTGCAGCCCGGCGAGCACAATCAGCATCATGAACGGGCTCCACTGCCAGATGAGCACGACCACGACAGATGCAAGCGGGAACCTGGTGGCGAACTCGACGGGCTCGAGTCCGAGCTGGTTCATGACCCAGCCGATGATCCCAAAGGTCGAGTTGAACATCTGCAACTTCCACATGAGCCCGGCGACGACGGGCATCACGAGAAATGGTGTGATCAACAGCGTGCGGACGAAACCCTGCCCGAAGAACTTGCGGTCGAGCAAGATGGCAAGGCCGGTCCCAACAATGAGCGAACCCAACACGGCCATCACGGTCATCTGGACACTGACCCAGGCGGAGTCAAGAAAGAAGGTGTCCCCGGAGAGGCTGCCGTAGTTCTCGAACCAAATGAATTGGCGGGGGTCGGGCGTGTCGATCCGCCAATCGGTGAGGCTGTAGAACAGCGTAAACAGGAACGGGATCTGGGTGACAAGGATCGTGTAGATCAGTGCCGGAAGAATCGGTATGCGCCGTCTCCACCCGTCGCGACGCTCCAGGCGCTTCAGCTCAGCGGCTCGGGCCTGGTCCTCCGCTGACTGCCGGCCGCCATCGTTCAATTGATCAACCGTTACAGCTGACATGGTCCCCTTCGGTCCCTGTTCGAGTTACAGCACCAGGTCACTTGTAGCACGGGTCAAAGCTGCTGGCCTGATGACGGAGCGGCCCGATGAAAGCGATGGTGTTTTGCAGTGCACTTGCGACACGACCGGGCGTCCCACTTTCGTGCGACGCCCGACCGAATCGAAGTTACCTACGACTGAATGCTTAGCTGCTTGCCTCAGAGGCAATGATCTGGCAATCGGCAAGCGCATCTTCAACGCTCATCGAACCAGCAATTGCGGCCGAGAAGAGCTCGGTGCAGCGGGTGCCGACGTCCTGGAACTCAGGAACACCGACGTACTGCACGCCCGGCAGACCTGGGCGAGGTGTGGTGCCCGGGTTGTCGATCGGAGCGGCGAGCATGGCATCGAGGGTGCGCTGTGCGAATGCATCAGCAGCCTCGAGGTACTCGGGGCGCTCATAGAGCGACTGACGGGTGCCCGGGGGAACTGCACGCCAACCGTCTTGCTCTGCGAGCAACTCGTGGTAGTCGGCGTTGGTTGCCCAGTCGATGAACTGCCATGCGGCGTCTTCGTCGCTGGTGCTGACCGGGATGGCGAGGGTCCAGGCCCAGAGCCAGCCTGAGTTGTCGGTTTCAACAACGGGAGCAAGGGCGAAGGCGGTGTTGGCGACAACATCCTCTGGGAAGAGGCTGGCGGCCACGGTGGCGTCGTACCACATGGCAACTCGGCCCTCTTCGTAGAGTGACTTGCACTCATTGAAGCTGGCGTTTGCAGCGTCGTCCTGGCCAGCGTCGTTGAGGAGGTCAACGTAGAAGTTGAGCGCCTCAGCGAACTCGGGCTGATCAACCTGAGCGGCGCCGATGGAGCCGTCGTCGTTGGCGAGCCACCAGGTGCCACCGAAGGTGTTGAGCACGGTGGTGAAGGAAGCGCCGAGGTCACCCCAGCCAGGCTTGCCACGGAGGCAGATGCCGGCCATCTCGTCGGAGTCGATCTGACGGGCAATGTCAGCGACTTCCTGCCACGTCGGAGCGTCCGGCATCGTGATGCCGTTCTCTTCCATGACGTCTGCGCGGTACATCACGAATGATGATTCTGCGTAGAACGGTGACGAGTAGAGCTCACCGTCGACGGACAGACCGTTGCGCACGGCGGGGATGAGGTCGTCGATGTCGTAGGTGTCAGACGAAGCTGCGAGGTCGTTCAGACCAACGAGCCAGCCATTGGCACCGAACTGCGGCGTCTCGTACATGCCGATCTGGACAACGTCGAACTGCTCGCCACCGGCGCCGACGTCACGAGTGGTGACCTCGCGGAGCGTCTGCTCATCGAGAACCGTGAGGTTCACCGTGATGCCGGTCTCAGGAGTGAAGAACTCTTCAGCGAGCTCGCCCATCCGGGTGATGTTGTCGTTACCGACGAGTGCAACGGTGATCGAGCGCTCTTCGCCATCTTCCATGTCGTCCTCGTCTTCCATGGCGTCTTCGTCTTCCATGGCGTCTTCGTCATCTTCCATGGCGTCCTCGTCGTCTTCCATGGCGTCTTCATCGTCTTCCATAGCGTCATCTTCACCGCTATCGGAGGACTCTTCCGTGTCATCGGAGCCGGCGTCGCCACCGTCATCCGAATCGCCACCGCATGCGGCAGCAACAATTGTGAACGCGGCCATAAGGCTCAGCAAAGTGAGCCATCGGCTGCGTCGTTTACTCTCATCGAGCATGTTGTTCTCTCCCAACTAGTTCATTGTGAGGGAGGGCACAGCACCCCCCGTTCGAGCATGTTTCTAGTTGGTTTCATGTTGATATGCAACACACCAACCAATTGAAACGGGTTTGAAAGCAGGGCTCGCACGTTGGAACATGTTGCGTTATCGTGTCGCCGTGCCTGACACGCCCACCCCACAATCAGTGCCAGAGGTGCGATCTGCCGCTTTGTCTGGATCGCGATCTGATGTTGCAGCACCGTCATATGACCGTGCGGTACTTTCTCCAGCAATTCTTCACATCGGTGTGGGCGGATTCCATCGGGCCCACCTTGCGGTCTACATCGACAACCTGTGCGAGTCTGGCCATACCGACTGGAGCATCGTCGGCGCTGGCATTCTCCCCCACGATTCCCGCATGGCCGAAACGCTCACGAACCAGGACATGCTGTATTCCTTGGTTGTGCGGGGCGCGGACACCACCGAGGTTCGCATCATCGGCTCGCTGGTCGACTTCATCTTTGCCCCCGAGGACCTCGAGCCGCTCGTCTCCAAAATCGCAGACCCCTCGACCCAGATCGTGTCGCTCACGATCACCGAAGGCGGCTACCCGATCGACGACAGCACCGGCACCTACACCCCGGATGCTCCGACCGCCACCCGCCACAGCGCCTTTGGGGCGCTCGCTGCAGGCTTGGAGCGGCGCAGGATCAATGCCAGCGGGCCGATCACCATCCTCAGCTGCGACAACATCTTGAGCAACGGCCACGCCGCATCGACGGCAACACTTGGTACGGCTGAGCGGTTCTACGGCGCCGAACTGGCCCGGTGGATCACCGACAACGTCAGTTTCCCAAACAGCATGGTCGATCGCATCACGCCGTCGACCACCGACGACGATCGCACGTGGATCTCCGATGAGTACGGCATCATCGATGGTTGGCCGGTGATCACCGAGCCGTTCCTGCAGTGGGTGGTCGAAGACAACTTTGCCGGCAAGCGACTCCCCCTCGAAGACCTCGACGTCATCGTCACCCATGACGTCGTGCCCTACGAGTACATGAAGTTGCGGCTGTTGAACGCTGGCCACAGCTGCCTGGCCTACCTGTCGGCGCTCGAAGGCACCGAGACTGTCGATGGCGCCATGGCAACGCCGCACATCCGGTCGTTCCTCAAGGCGTTCCTCATCAACGAAGCCCGACCAACCGTCCCGTCGGTGCCTGGCATTGATCTCGACGACTACATCGAGTCGCTCATCGAACGCTTTTCCAACCCAAACATCGGCGATCAGATTGCTCGCCTCTGCCTCGACGGCTCGGCGAAGTTTCCAAAGTTCCTCTTCCCAACCATCGAGGCCCAGCTTGGCGCTGATGGTCCGATCAACCTGAGTGCGTTGGCGCTCGCTGGCTGGTGTCAATACCTGGGCGGCGTCGACGAGAACGGTTCAGCGATTGATGTCTCGCACGACCCGATGCTCGAGGATGCACAACGGTTTGCCATCGCATCACAACAAGACCCGTTGGCCTTTCTCGACTTCGATGCGGTCTTCCCAACTTCTCTCCGCAGTGACCCCCGGCTACGCTCTGCGTTCGAAGCCGCTCTCTCGGCGATCCGAGAGCGTGGGGTGATCACAGCAATCAACGAGGTCCTTGCAACGTCGTGAGCGAAACGTCCGATCGCAGCGCACAGCCGATGATGTTCCAACGGGAGCGCCAGCGCGCGATCTTCGAGGCCACGCTCGAAGCCGGACGGGCCGAAGTTGCTGGCTTGGCGATGCGGTTCGGTGTCACGACCGAGACGATCCGACGAGATCTTTCCGACCTCCAGAAGCGCAAGATGCTGCGCCGCGTTCACGGCGGGGCCGTCCCGTGGGAGTCGAACGGATTCGAGCCACTGCTGTCGGTTCGAACGCAGAAGAACGAAGACGAGAAACGACGCATGGCCGTCGCTGCCCTCGAAGAGCTCCCGGATCGAGGCTCGATCATCATCGACTCCGGCTCGACCCTCACTCAGTTCGCCCGGTCGATCCCTCGCAATCTGTCCCTTCGAGTTGTGACCAACTCCCTCACCGTTGCCACCCATCTCGCCGACCACGAAACCCTCGACGTCATCGTCATCGGCGGCAAGGTCCGCAAGAACACCATGGCCATGGTCGATACTCAGGCCGTCGAAGCTGTCCATCCGCTTGCGGTCGACACCTTGTTCATCTCGAGCGATGCAGCGACCGAATCGGGCGGGCTCACCACTCCCTATCGCGAAGAAGCCGTGCTCAAGTCGGCAATGATCAGCGCTGCACGTCGTGTCGTTGCGCTCGTCGACCACTCAAAGTTTGGCCAAGACCATTTCATTCGCTTTGCCGAGTGGTCCGACATCGACGTCCTCGTCACGACTGCCGGCCTCGATCCGCGACTCGCCGCCGAAATCGAAGCAAGCGGAACCACCGTTCGCCTCGCGTGAGCTCGTGACAGCAGCCAGCGGTGAGGCCTATCCATCGCCTGCCCATCACCTCGAACTCGTCGCCGCTGAGGTGGTGAGGCTCAGCGCTTCCTTCGTCCGCACCCACACCGGTGCGGCCCGAACGTCGCGCACCAAGAGCTCGCCAACCGACGTCGTCACTGAAACCGACATCGATTCCGAGCGGCTCATTCGCCGAGAGCTCACCGAACGAGCGCCGGGCTCGCGAATCCAAGGTGAGGAGCTGCCTTCTGCCGGCGGGAACAACGGCATCGAGTGGATCGTCGACCCCATCGACGGCACGGTCAACTTTCTCTACGACCTTCCCGTCGTCGGGGTGAGCATTGCGGCGACGGTCGATGACGTGGTGATCGCAGGAGCCGTCGCTGATGTGTTGCGGGGCGAGGTGTTCTCGGCCAGTCGCGACACCGAGGCCAAGCTCGACGGCCGCGTCATTACGGTGAGCGGGAAGGACCGACTCCCCCAGTCTCTTGTTGGCACCGGGTTCAGCTACGACGCAGAACGACGAGCCCAGCAGGCAGCAACCGTTGGACGCATGCTTCCGAAGTGTCGCGACATTCGGTGCATGGGGTCGGCGGCCCTCAATCTGTGTTGGGTGGCAGCGGGGCGGCTCGACGGCTACTACGAACAAGACACAAAGATCTACGACTACGCCGCCGGCAACCTGATCGCACAGCGAGCGGGCGCCATCGTCGAGCCGCCCTCGGACAACGAGCTCCACCTCGACATTGCTGCAACCCCCGCCATCTTCGACGAGCTGCGCCAACTGGTCGGCTCGATCAGCTGACCCACGATCGGCCAACGAGCTCGCGATCGGTGACCGGGACTGTCGGCGAGCGGGACTGTTCGGTGAGCGAAACTCTCAGTTATCGGGACTGTTCGATCAGCTCGGGCCGGGCCCGCCAACGCTCCCAGAGGTCGTTGTCGTCCGGGTCAGCAGACTCCGCGAGACGGCTCACCGCGACCGCTGCGGTCCAGCTCGTGGTTTCAGTGTCGAGGACGTCGCTGAACAACTCGATGTAGCGCTCCTGCAAACGGCTGAGCGTCGACTTGTCAGCCCCGGGCAGGTGAACAGGCGACGTCTCGCCAGCAAGCGGACGCATCAGCAGCGTTGATCTCAAGACATCTGCCAGCGGATGTCCGATCGAGACGTCGAACCAATCGATGGCCACCAGACCGGAGTCGGCGATGATGACGTTGCCCGGATGCAGATCGCCATGCAGCACGCCCGCTCCGCGGGGCAGGCTGGCGATCAGGTCGCGAGCATCAACGCGTTCACTCACCGAAAGCGCACTCACTGCTGATGCTTTCGACTGCATGCGGGTCACCAGGTCGGGAACGTCGTGTGGAAGCGAGAGCTCGTGGATGCCTCGCTGGAGGTCGACCAAATCGGCGATGTGTGAGTCACAAGTCTCGGGCTCGGCTCGAATGGCTTCCCACATCAGCGTTCCGTTGATGCGCTCGAACACGACGGATGGACGGCCACCGACTTCGACGACGTCTCGCACTTCGGGTGCCGGCGCTCCGACGGAGCGGACCGCATTGGTGAAGCTGGCCTCGAGTCCGATCCACGAATCGGGAACGTGGTCCTTCGGGATCTTGATGACCGAGTCGTTGCCGTAGGCGCGAACGGTCGATGTTCGGCCTTCCCCGACAATCTCCCCGACGTCCGTCACGGACCTCAGTCAAGCACAGCCTCTTGGTGCACGGCAGGCGTGCAACACAACTGACGACTCGTCAGTCCATCCCGCCTGACCTACTCGTGCGGCTCCATGGCAACAGCGACCCGCAGGAAGTCGAGCACCGTGCGCCGCAGCCGAACTGCAACGCGCAGATCGAGCTCGAGACCAACGGCTCCGAGCGCACCGGCATCCGTCACCACACCGGTGACTGCGCCGTACACCGATGCCAACAAGATCCTCGGATCGGACCGCCGAAACAGACCCGCATCCATCCCCGCCTCAAGACCCGCGAGCGCCCGATCGATCAGGGGCGTGAGCCGGTGAACGACCACATCAGAGCGTGGTGGCCCGAGCCGGCTCACTTCGCGAAGCAAGCCAACGAGTTCGGGCTGGCTGACCGCAAGCCCGAACGATGCACGCACCACCGCCTCGACGCGGGGCCAGCCGGCCGGTGCTTCGGCCGCCGCGGCTTCCAACACGTCGACCAACTCACTGGCGCCATGGGTGAGGACGGCCTCTAGAAGGCCGTCCTTTGAGCCAAAGTGGTAGAGGATTGATTGCTTGGTGAGGCCGACGATTCGGGCCAAGTCGTCGAGCGAGGTACCGGCAAAACCTCGTTCTGCGAATGCGGAGGAAGCGGCCTCGACCACCCTAGACTTGGTGTTCACTTACCAAATGGTAGAGGACGCATGGCCGACGAAACAGCCGAATCGAAAAGCGCGGATGAACCAGCCCCTGCAACAGCGGCCAGCGGGTCGCTCGACGTCTGCGGATCACTGGCTGGCAAGCGCATTGCCATCACCGGCTCAACCGGGTTTCTCGGAACCGCACTGGTCGAACGACTGATTCGATCCGTGCCCGATTGCGAGCTCGTCCTTCTGGTCCGGCCCGGCAAGAAGTCCAGCCCGGCCGAACGAGCCAGGCGAGAGATTTTCCGCAACGATGCGTTCCACCGCAACATCTCCGAGCGAGGCGAAACGCCACGCAGCGCCGACACGTTCTGGGAAGACATCGAGCGCCGCGTCACCGTGATCTCCGGTGATGTGTCCACCGACGGCCTCGGCCTCGACGATGCCGGTCGAGCGACTCTTGCAAGCTGCGACGTCGTCATTCACTCAGCAGCGACGGTGAGCTTCGATGCACCTCTCGATGGCGCTGTCGAAGTCAACCTTCTCGGCCCGACACGCATCGTCGAGACCCTGCAAGATCTCGGCGTCACGCCTCACTTCGTTGCTGTCAGCACCTGCTACGTCGCTGGCAATCGTCGTGGATCAGCGCCAGAGCAACTCCTGATGGACTCTCCCTTCCACATCGATGTCGATTGGAAGCAGGAGGTGAAGGCCGCCCGCAGAACCCGAGCCGACTTCGATGCCGAAAGCCGAACCGTCGACCGCCTCGATGAGTTCCGTAAGCGAGCGAGCCACGAACTCGGCGCCGCAGGCACCCCTCTGCTCGCGGCGAAGACCGAGCAATATCGCGTCCGCTGGGTCAGCGAGCAACTCGTTGAAGCGGGCCGGGCCCGTGCGGCGTCGCTCGGCTGGCCCGATTCCTACGCCTACACCAAAGCCCTCGGCGAACGAGCGCTCGTCGAGTCGAAGGGCAACGTCCCGGTGTCGATCGTGCGTCCTTCGATCATCGAGTCGGCGTGGATGGAACCCCGACCGGGATGGATCAAGGGCTTCCGCATGGCCGAACCGATCCTCATCAGCTACGCCCAGGGTCTACTGAAGGAGTTTCCCGGTGTCCCCGAGGGCGTCGTCGACGTCATCCCTGTCGATCTCGTCGTTGCGGCCATCATCAATGTCGCAGCCGGACCAGTCACCGACCCCGACAACGTTGCCATTACCCAGGTCGCATCGGGCACCCGCAACCCATTGCGGTACCGCCAACTCGTCGAACTCGTGAGCGGCTGGTTCACTGAGAAACCGCTCTATGACCGCAAGGGTCAGCCCATCGCCGTTGCCCAGTTTTCCTTCCCCGGGCGGGGCGCTGTTGAACGTCAGCTCGAGCGAGCCCACAAGAGCCTCGACCGGGCCGATCGCACCCTCAAGCTGCTGCCGCTCCGAGGCAAGCAGGCAATGATCAACGCCGACGTCGAAGAGAAGAAGGACCAAGTCGAACGAGCACGCGACTACGTCAAGATCTACGGCGCCTACGCCGAGTGCGAGGCGCTCTACGGCGTCGAGAATCTGCTCGACCTGCACGGCAGTCTCACGAGTTCAGCGCAGGAAACCTTCGGCTGTGACCCAGCGATCGTCGATTGGGATCACTACGTCACCGAAATCCATTTGCCATCAGTGGTCGATCACGCTCGGGTGAAGACAAAGCCCGAACGAAGCGACCCAGATGCCCGCACCACGCGGCTGCGCAAGCGAGTGCTCGCACCAGAGCGCCATCTCGCCGCCTTCGATCTCGAGAACACGATCATCGCCAGCAACGTGGTGTTCAGCTACGCCTGGCTCGCCACCAAGAACATGGGCCCGTCTGATCGGGTCAAGTTCACGCTCAAGACCCTGCAAGAGGGCCCCGAGCTGCTCGCACTCGATCGTCGAGACCGCACGGATTTCCTCCGGCACTTCTACCGGCGCTACGACGGGGCATCGGTGGCCGAGATGGACCGCCTCGGCCAAGAGCTGTTGGCCGACCACATCTTGACCAAGGCCTTCCCCGCTGCGGTACGGCGAGTGCGCAAGCATCGCGAGCTGGGCCATCGCACGGTGTTGATCACCGGAGCTCTCAATATCGTCGTCGATCCTCTGAAGCCGCTGTTCGACGATGTGATCTGCGCCGAGATGTCCGAAATCGGCGGCCGCTATACCGGAGAACTTCTCGCGGTCCCGCCAACTGGCGAAGTCCGCGCCCAGGCACTGCGCGACTACGCAGACACCCACGGTTTCGACCTCGCCGAATCGGTCGCCTACGCCGATTCATCGTCCGATCTTCCGCTTCTCGATGCCGTGGGGTTCCCCGTCGCGGTCAACCCCGAAACCCGCCTCGCTTCGATTTCGATCAAGCGGGGTTGGCTCATCGAATACTGGTCGAAGGCCCAGGGAGGCACCGACAAAGTGCTGCCGCTGAGCCCTCTCCCCTCGCTCCGAAAGAGTCGCTTGTAAATGGCCCCCGCCAACCGCCCCTCGCCGCGCCCCGGGTTCACCCTCGACGTCGACCGGCAAACACCACCCATTCTGTTTCACCACGGGGAGGGCTTCCGCATGGAAAAGCTCCCCGTGGGACGAAGCCGCGTCATCTACCCCAGCGAGCCACTGAACGGGTTGAAGGACCCCGACCACGAGATCAACGAAGCGCTGCTCAACCCGATCGAAGACGATCCGCTGCCCTCGCTGCTCACGCCCGGTATGAAGCTGACGATTGCCTTCGACGATCTGTCGCTTCCGCTGCCCCCCATGCAGCGACCCGATGTGCGCCAGCGCATCATCGAAGCAGTCCTCGACATGGCGGCCGCAGCCGGAGTCGACGACGTACACATTGTCGCTGCGCTTGCGCTCCACCGCCGCATGACCGAGCCCGAGCTTCGGCAAGCCGTGGGCGATCGGGTGTACGAAGCGTTTGCTCCGCACGGACTCCTCTACAACCTCGACGCCGAAGACCCAGACGAGATGGTCATTCTCGGCGAGACCGATCACGAGGGTCACGGTCCGCACAAAGAGACCGTCCAGATGCAACGCCGAGCAGCCGAGAGCGATCTGGTCGTCTACGTCAACATCAACCTTGTGAGCATGGACGGCGGCTGGAAAAGCACGGCGACGGGCCTGTCGGGTTATGCCGGCGTCCGCAGTCACCACAACCCCGAAACCATGACCCGCTCCAAGAGCTTCATGGACCAAGACGCCTCCGAACTTCACCGGTCGAACTGGCGCCAGGGCGAGGTCATCAAGAAGCACGGCCCTCGCATCTTCCAGATCGAGACCACGCTCAACACCAACACCTTCGGCTACGACGGTCCGCTTGCGATGCTGCAGAAGCGCGAATGGGAGTGGTCGATGCGTGATCGTGCCGCCTTCTCAGGCATGCAACTCGGTCTCAAACGCATGACCTCGGCGCAAAAGCGCAAGGCGTTCCATTCGTGGAAGGCGCCCTATGAGCTCACGTCGGTGCAAGCCGGTGAGGTCGAAGCCGTCCACAAGAAGACCACCGAGATGGTCTACAAACAGCACATGGTCCCGGTCGCCGGCCAAACCGACGTCGTGACGATGGGGCTGCCATATCTCAGCCCCTACAACGTCAACTCGATCATGAATCCGATCTTGGTTGCCGTGCAGGGGCTCGGCTACTTCTTCAATCTGTATCGGGGCAAGCCGGTCGTGCGTGAAGGTGGTGTGCTGATCATGAGCCACCCGACGCCCTGGGAGTTCCACCCCGTCCACCACCCGAGCTACATCGACTTCTTCGAGCAAGTCTTGGCCGACACCACCGACCCGGTCGAGATGCAGCACAAGTACGAAAAGCAGTTCGCAGAAGACGAGTGGTACCGCCACCTCTACCGGACGAGTTACGCCTACCACGGGGTTCATCCGTTCTACATGTGGTATTGGTGCAGTCACGCGTTGCAGCATCTGGGAGGTGTCATCGTGGTTGGGGGCGACAACAAAGCAGTCAGGCGGCTTGGATTCAAGCCGGCCTCGACCCTGTCAGATGCGCTCGAGATGGCCGAGGACGTGGTCGGCCCGCAGCCAACGATCACTCACCTGCACAACCCACCGATCCTCATGGCGGACGTGACGTGAGCTCACAGAACACCCCGAACGAAGAGAGGGGTGAGCTGTGACGAGCTGCGTGCAACGCTCCCCAAAGGGAATCATCAGCTCACAGAACACCCCGAACGAAGAGAGGGGTGAGCTGTGAGCTGGCTGAGGTTCATCGCCGATCCCCCGTCAACGCCAAAGGGTGTCGAGAAGCGAACCCCGCGACCCAAGACCGGCGTCTACTACGACGTCGAGTGGTCGAGAGGCCCAGCTGCGAAGCTGATTCGCCGCATGACGGTGTGGGGCTTCATGAAGCCGGCCATTCGGATCTACGGCTCGCCGCGCGTCGTCGGCGCCGACCGCCTGAAGAACGTCGAGGGCCCCGTGATCTTTGCAGCCAACCACCACAGCCACGCCGACACCTCGCTGTTGCTGGCCACGATTCCGGCGCACTTGCGGCGCGACCTGGCGCCTCTGGGCGGTGCCGACTACTTCTTCAAGAGCCGCTGGGCTGGCGCGCTCTCGGCGCTCTTCATCGGGGCAATTCCGATCGAGCGCACCAAGCTCTCGAAGCTGTCGATACGCAACGCCGAGAAGGCGATCAAGCGGGGCGACAACCTTCTGATCTTCCCTGAGGGTGGCCGCAGCCCCGATGGTTGGACTCGCAAGCACCGCCCTGGAGCGGCCTTCGTCGCCAAGCGAACCAACATCTCGGTCATTCCGACCTACATCGATGGGACCGGTCGCATTCTGCCCAAGGGGAAGAACTGGCCAACGCGCGCTCGCTGTGCGGTGGTGTTCGGCCAGCCCCTCGAACCAGCCGATGGTGAAGATGCCCGCACCTTTGCCGAGCGCATCGAATCCAAGATCAACGAGTTGGCCGACGAGTTCGGCTCGGGCTGGTGGGAGGCAAGAAAGCGGGCTCACGCCGGCACGACACCAGATCTGCACGGGCCAGACGGGGGCGCATGGCGTCGCCGTTGGGCGCTCGGCCCGAGTCCGAGTGAAAAGCGTCAATCACCGTCGGCGAAACGCTGGCCGAACCTGTAACCCCTGCTGGGCTCAGGAACCGCTCGCCTCTGCATCATCGTCATCCGACTCGTCAGCATCACTCGACTCATCATCCGACTCGTCCATGTCAGCAGTGCAGTTGAGAACATCGAATCGCTCGCCGCAGGTCACGCCGAAACGCTCGTAGTTGCTACCAACCGGAGCTTCGGCCCACAGCTCGTCACACGCCTCACCGAGTCCGCCTTCGCAAGCGTCCCACAGACGGTCGAGCGCCGCATCGTCGCCGTAGTCACGGGGCTCGGCGTCAAAAGCCAGGTCGGTCGGCGGCTCGGGATCGCTTGAGAGCAACTCCGAGGCCAACTCGCAGTTCGTGGTTGCCTCGTCGAGCGCCAACTCTTCGGCCTCGGTCAGCTGAACGTCGCCGACGAGCGCAGCAGGGTCAATGCGCCCTGAGACGAGGCCCACGATGCACTCGGCAACGTCCTCGGAATGACCATCGGCGGCGAAGGCGGCGACCGCATCGTCCGGCGTCGCTGGCGCCGCGGTCGGCACAGGGGAGCAGGCTCCGACGACGACTGCAAACACCGCGAAGAACATCGGAGTTCTTCGAATCCTCGGTGGGCGACGGGGGGAGAAGGAAAGCGGTGGGGAGAACATCGTGAAATCACGGCCTGAACGAGTTGGGGCTCGCACGCGTCGCATGGGCCGTTTGCCCTACTCGTGTCGGCCCCTCAACAAAATCGTTGAGGATCTGCATCCAAGTTCGTGTGGGTCGACGAATCACCTCCCATACCCCCATTCAGGCCTCACCCCCTGGCCTGTACCGCCACACGGAGGAAGAACATGTCGAAGAAGATCACCAAGTTCGGAACGCTTGCGCTCGCACTGTCGCTCACGGCGGCAGCTTGCGCCAGCGATGACGACTCGGGCGAGGACGCCGCAGTCGCAACCACCGAGGCAGTCTCCGACGAGGCCATGGAAGATGAAGATGAAGCCATGGAAGACGACGACGCCATGGAGGACGACGACGACGCCATGGAAGACGACGCCATGGAAGACGAGGCGATGGAAGACGAGTCGCACAGCGGCACGATCGTCGACATCGCCGCAGAGGCCGGCAGCTTCACCACGTTGCTTGCCGCCGCCGAGGCTGCAGGACTCGTCGAGACGCTTTCCGGAGAAGGCCCACTCACTGTGTTCGCGCCGACTGATGACGCCTTCGCAACTGCGCTCGAAGATCTCGGGCTGACCGCCGAAGAGCTCCTGGCCGATACCGACACGCTCACCTCGATCCTCACCTACCACGTCATTGCCGGCGAGGTTCTGAGCACCGACTTGAGCGATGGCCTGACTGCAGCCACCGTCAACGGAGCCGACATCACCGTCGACCTGAGCGACGGCGTGAAGATCAACGACGCCAACGTGGTGACAGCGGACATCATCGCTGACAACGGCGTCATTCACGTGATCGACAGCGTGCTCCTCCCGTAGCGCTGTTTGCCTCGCGCTGATCTCTTAGCGCTGAGTCTCCAACCAGCTCAGAGGCACCCGCCAAGCTCTGAGCCATCACACAGCTCCGAACTGGAGGCCCCCACCGTCAGAAACGTCGGTAGGAGCCTCCAGTTCGGTCGTTTTGAGGTCACGTTGCCCCAGACGGCGCCCTACCCGAGGAGGCGAAGGCCAGTCGGAGCGTCGTCGGCGGTCTCAGGGGGAAGATCGACCACGAATTCGGTGAGATGTCCGGGGAACACATGTTCCGACATCAAGACCGCGGTGCCGTCTGCTGCATGGGTCGTGCGGTTGACACACAGAACCGCTGAAGACTCCGGGATGCCGAGGTCGGCCGCATCGGCTTCATCGACGAGCGCAGCGCCGATGCGTTGGGAGGCTCCAGCGAGCTCGATCGGTAGCAGCTCGATGAACGTTGAGCGTTCGAGTTCGGCTTTGGACAGTTCTGCACCGAGGTCTTCGCGACACCAAACGGTGACTCGAGCGAATGGGTGGCCATCGGCCAAGTTGATGCGACGGACCTCGAGCACTCGCACGCCGAGCACCTGTGCCACATGCAGCGGGGCCTCGACAAAGCCGAAATCGGTGATCCTGCGGACCGCAGTCCGGCCCGAGTCGGACAGCTGACGCTCGATGGTCGACAAACCCGTAAGGGCTTGCGCGACCGGGTCGGCCGCCGCAAACCAACCGAGACCCTGACGTGAGTCGACCAGGTTGTCGTCGCGCAAGAGCTCGAGAGCCTTGCGTATGGTGACCCGACTCGCCCCGTAGGTTTTGCCGAGCGCGGCTTCGCTCGGCAACAGGCCACCGGCGGCGAACTCACCGTCAACCAAGCGTTCCCGAAGATCTTCTGCGATTTGGTGGTAGCGGATGGTTCTCACTTGTATTAAAGTTGTATCAGAAGTCGTGTCGATTGTCATCTATGTCGTTGCAATCTGACACGAACCAACCTCGCTGATCTGACAAGATCCGAGCGTCCGCCTGAGCAGAGGAGCCATCATGGCCGTCGGTCCCGAAACCCCCATCGAACTCATCAATGGCGTCTACGCGACGCTTGATGAACGCGTTGGCGCCGTCCGCGAGCGCTTTGGCCGGCCGCTGACCTTGGCCGAGAAGATCCTCGCCAACCATCTCGACGACATGGACGCCGAGCTCGAGCGAGGCGTCAGCTACGTCGACTTCCGACCCGATCGCGTGGCCATGCAAGACGCGACGGCGCAGATGGCCTGGCTCCAGTTCGACACCGCGGGCCTCACCGAGGTGCAGGTCCCAACCACAACCCACTGCGATCACCTGATTCAAGCCAAGGTCGAGGGCAAGCAAGATCTGTTGCGCGCCATCGACAGCAACGAAGAGGTCTACGACTTCCTCAAATCGATCAGCGCCAAGTACGGCGGCGGTTTCTGGAAGCCAGGCAGCGGCATCATCCACCAGGTCGTGCTCGAGAACTACGCCTTCCCCGGCGGCATGATGATCGGCACCGACAGCCACACCCCCAACGGCGGCGGACTCGGCATGATCGCCATTGGCGTTGGCGGCGCTGACGCAGTCGATGTGATGACCGGCTTCCCGTGGAACGTGCGTTGGCCGAAGCTCATCGGGGTGAAGCTGACGGGTGAACTCAGCGGATGGACTGCCCCCAAGGACGTCATCTTGAAGGTGGCCGAGATTCTCACCGTGAAGGGCGGCACCGGTGCGATCGTCGAATACATCGGCGACGGCGCCAACAGCCTCAGCGCCACCGGCAAGGCAACGATTTGCAACATGGGTGCCGAGATCGGCGCAACCACATCGCTGTTCTCCTATGACGATGCCATGGCTCGCTATCTCAAGAGCACGGGTCGTGAAGCGACAGCCGACGCGGCCAATGCGGTTGCCCATCACTTGCGCCCCGACGACGAAGTGCTGGCCAACCCGGCCGACTTCTACGACCAGGTCATCGAGATCGACCTGTCGACTCTCACCCCGCACATCAACGGCCCGCACACGCCAGACCTCGCCCGCGAGGTCAAAGATCTCGGCGCGGAAGCGGTCGAGAAGGGCTGGCCTTCGGAGATCTCAGCAGCCCTCATCGGCAGCTGCACCAACTCGTCGTACGAAGACATCACCCGAGCGGCCTCGATCGCGCGAGAGGCTGCGGCCAAGGGTCTGACCGTGAAGACCCAGCTGATGATCACACCCGGCTCTGAGCAGGTGCGTGCAACGATCGAGCGTGATGGTTTGCTCGCCGACTTCGAGGCGCTCGGAGCCACGGTGCTGGCCAACGCGTGCGGACCCTGCATCGGTCAGTGGGATCGTTCAAACGAGCGCGAGCCCGGCGAAACCAACATCATCGTCACCTCGTACAACCGCAACTTCCCCAAGCGCAACGATGGCGACGCAGCCACGCTCGCGTTCGTCACATCACCCGAAACGGTGATGGCGCTCGCTCTTGCCGGAACGGTTGACTTCGACCCGATCAACGGCACGCTCACCAACAACGCGGGCGAAGAGGTATCGCTATCGGTGCCCGTCGGCGTCGAGTTGCCACCACAGGGATTCGACGAAGGCGAGAGCGGCTTCATCGCTCCACCCGAATCGGGTGAAGGTATCGACGTCGCTGTGTCACCATCGTCAGACCGGCTGCAGCTCCTCACCCCGTTCGAGGCGTGGGATGGCAACGATTACATCGAGATGGAGATTCTCGGCAAGGGCATGGGCAAGGTCACAACCGACCACATCTCGATGGCTGGCCCATGGCTGAAGTACCGCGGACACCTCGAGAACATCTCGGGCAACCTGTATCTCGGTGTGGTGAATGCTTACACCGGCGAGACCGAGCTGGCGATGGATCCGTCTGACGGAGCGACCAAGAGCTACCCCGAGATCGCGAAGAGTCTCCACGAAAAGAAGATTCCGTGGGTCTTCATCGGCGAAGAGAACGTGGGCGAGGGCTCGAGCCGTGAGCATGCCGCGATGGAGCCTCGCTTCCGCGGTTGCAAGGCCGTCTTTGCCAAGTCGTTCGCTCGTATCCATGAGACCAACCTGAAGAAGCAAGGCGTGCTTGCGCTGACCTTCAGCGACCCGGACACCTGGCTCGCCATTGGCGAGGGCGACAAGATCTCGGTTGTCGGCCTCAGCGAGCTCGCTCCCGGCAAGCCCGTCGATTGCGTCGTGCACAAAGCTGATGGCGAAGCCATCGAGTTCCAGTGCACGCAGACGCTGTCAGACGATCAGATCGAGTGGTTCAGGTCCGGCTCCGCTCTCAACGTGATCCGCCAAAACCTCGCCTAACCCTCCGAGGGGTCAGGTCTCAAACGTCAACACCAGACGGGCGGCCCCTGCGCCGCCCGTTTGGCGTCTGGCGATGTCACACACAGTTCGTATTGTGCGGTTGCATGACACGGCCGCAGAGAATTGAATATCCGGGAGCCTGGTACCACGTCATGAATCGTGGGGCTCAAAAGCGCACCACGTTCCTGTCGACGAACGACAACTTGCTGTTCTTCGACGTCATCGCTGAAGCGGTCGACCGTTTCAGCATCGAGATCCATGCGTACGCACTGATGGGCAACCACTACCACCTCTTGGTGCGCACTCCCGAATCAAACCTCGGCCGTGCGATGCGCCACATCGGCGGGATCTACACACAGCGCTTTAACGCAAGGCACGGCATCGACGGTCCGCTCTTCCGCGGGAGGTACAAGGCGATTCTCGTTGATGCGGACGACTATCTACTCAGCGTCTCGCGCTACATCCACCTCAACCCCGTCGAGGCCGGATTGACTCAGACGGCTCGGACCGCCGAGTGGACGAGCTATCCCGCCTACCTCGGCCTCGAGCCGGCACCACGATGGCTGCGAATCGATTCGACTCTGTCAATGACGGGAAGCCGTCGTGACTATGAACGCTTCGTCGAGCAGCCAACTGACGGCAAGGTAGATGCCTTCTACGCTCGATCACGGCTCGCTCCGGTTCTCGGGTCTGAGCAGTTCCGACAGCGAATCGAAGAACAGTTTCAAACTGATCGGACTGACCGCGAACTTGAGCCAGTGCGGGCAGACGACCATGTCATCCTCGAACAGATCGAAGAGGCTCTCCTCAAGACGCTACGGCTACTGGGGACGACGACGGCCCCGGTCAACAACCTTGCAGTGGCTGTGTTGGCTAGGGAGTTTGGCGTCTCGACTTCCTTCCTCACTGTGCACCTTGGCTACGCGAATGAGGCAACGTGCCGCTCTGCCATCAGCCGTCTCCGACGTTCGATGCCGGCTGATCAAGTGCTCTCAGCAGCTATTAGCCAGACACGCGACGAGTTGCTGAATTGGTCGCCCTCCAAACGGCTCGCCGCATGACCCCGAAGCGCGCTTCGTTGACGTTCGAGACCTGACCCCTAAGAGATCCCTAGGAATTGAGGGAGGCGAGGGTTGCTCGGGTGGCTGCTCGTTCGTCTGGGTTTCCGAACTCGTTGGCCATGATCGAGCTGGCGCCGGCGGCCACAAGACCGTTGAGCCGCTCCGCCACCTCGTCGGCCGAACCGATCGCGGCGAGATCCTGCGGACCTTCGAGGCCCTCACGGTCGAGCATCGCTCGGTACGACGGCAACTGGCCGTAGACCGCGTACTCCTCGGCGGCCCGGGCCCTCGCCGCATCGACGTTGTCGGTCACGCAGACGGGAATGCCAGCGCCAATTGAAGGAGCGGGCCGACCAGCCTCGGACGCAGCACCCGTGATGGTTGGCACGATGTGATTGGCGAGCGTCTCTGGCCCCACCATCCACGTGAGTGTGCCGTCGGTCCGACGACCGGCGAGCTCGAGCATCTTGGGCCCAAGCGCAGCCAGCATCAGCCGAGGTGCCTGCGCCGTGACACCAAGCTCACCTCGGGCCGTCAACACGTCACCGCTCGCCGAAACGGCGTCGCCGTTGAGCAGCGGCACGAGCCCGTCGAGAAACTCCCGCATGTAGCGGAGCGGCCGCTCGTAGGTGAGCCCCCACATCCCTTCCACCACAATCTGATGGGAGAGGCCGATGCCGAGTGTGAGTCGGTCCGGCGCCACCTGCGAAACCGTGAGCGCCTGTTGCGCCAGCATCATCGGATGCTGGCGATACACGGGCACCACATCAGTGCCGAAGTGAAGATCAGGCACTTCACGAGACGCCACCGCAATTGCGGTCAGCGCATCGACGCCGAAAATCTGTGCCGCCCACATCGACGAGAAGCCAGCCTCCCGGACCTCATTTGCATCAGCGACCAGATCGTCGACGGAGTTGAGCGCAGTGGTGAAAATGCCAATGTCCATCCGCGAAACGTAGCGGCGGACCCACACCCGCGCCGAATGCGAACCTGCGTGCACGAGACCACCCCCGCACGGCGCCACACCCGCAACTTGACCCAGAGAACGAACCTGCGTGCACGAGCCCACCCCGGCACGGCGCGACGCACGCACGTTCAGGTCACCACGAACTTGCGTGCAACAAACCAGCAGCACCAGGCGCCGTGCACGCAAGTTCGGTGAGGGGGTTAGATCTTTTCGGAGCTGGAGGGGAAGGTCGTGGCGAGCTGCTCGGGGGTGGGATCGACTCGCATCTGCGATTCGGGGGGCAAGAGGGCCGAGATCTTGTCCATCAGTTCGACGATGGCTTTCCCGAGCTCTTTCTCACTCGTTCCCTTGACCGACGGGTGATACGGCTCACCGATGGCCACCTTCACCACGGGAGGGTCGGCGAGGTTCAGCACATAGGGAAGCTGGCGATTTCGGGGCCACGCTCGTTCGGTTCCCCACAGCCCGAGGGGAACGATGGGCCGGCCAGTTTCGATCGCCAGTCGCACCGCGCCGTAGCGACCCTTGAGCTCGGGGTCGAAGAACGCCTCACCGCGAGGAATTGTCCCCTGCGGGAACACCGCAACCACTTCGCCAGCACGAAGCGCCAGCGCCGCCTGCTCCATCGGAGCCGTTCCTGCGTTCTCTCGGTCGACTCGGATCGCGCCCATGGCTTTCGCGATCTGGCCGACGATCGGGGCGTCGGTCACTTCCTTCTTGGCGAGGAAGCGAACCGGACGACTCACCTTGCCACCGACGAATCCCACGATCGACGGATCGAGGTAACTGCGGTGATTTGAGGCAAGCACGACACCGCCCTCTTCCGGCATGTTCTCGAGCCCATCGACCTCGATCTTGATCCACGGCATCAACTCGGGACGAGCCAGCGCGGTCGCAATCTGCTGGGGCTCGATGCCGAGAGGCTTTGGCACGCCTTCGGGAGCCGTGAACCACAACGTCTGCCAGCCACGCAACAACGCGTAGGCCAGTAGCCGCGGGTCGGGGTTGACCGCCACCGGATGTCCAACCGAATGAAGCATCGGCAGGTCGAAGATGCTGTCGGAGTAGGCGTAGCTGTCGGCAAGTTCGACCTGATGAGCTCGAGCCCACTCCTTCACCGACCGTGCCTTGCCGCGGTTCCAGACGAACTCACCGTCGATCGTTCCGTCGTAGCGGCCGTCCTCGACTCGGTAGTGCGTCGCCAAGACCCCATCGAGCCCGAGCAACTCGGCGAAAGGTTGCACCATGTCGTAGGGAGTCGTTGTTGCCAGCACGACGGGTCGACCAGCCTGGCGATGATCCTCGATCATTTCGCGAGCGAACGGTTCGACCGCATCAACGAGCGGCTGAGCCACGCGTTCGCCGGCACGTCGAGCCGCCTCTGCTGACCAACCCTTGGCCGCTCGTGCGCCTTGACGGGTGAGAGCCATCGACGGCAAGGTCTCGCCGACAACGTTGAACAATCCGAACAAGAGGTTCTCGCCCGGCACGGGATCGGGCGAAAGCAACCCCTCAGCTCGCAACGCCTCGGAGATGATTGGGCCGCTCGCTCCCTGCAGAAGCGTTCGGTCAAGATCAAAAAACGCTGCGCTGGTCATCAGTGGAAACTATCGGAGCGAGCCCGCAGGCGATGAGTCAGACGACGAAAGCGCTCGGCAACCCAACACGCTCCGCGCAAACCTCAGCGAAAACTGCCCCTCGATCGGCAGCCACGAAATGACCTCCATACCAGCTGATTTGAGATCCATCAGCCATCTTCAGAACAGATTGTGATTATCTTCACAAACCAGTAGACAGATGACCCGCCGGGAACTATCTTGATGACTACAACGAATGCGGTTCACCGGTCCCCCTCGTGTGAATCGCTTCAGGCGATCTGATCGGTCCCCCTCGTATCGATCGCCCGCTGAGACCGACTGCCGAGCAGTCGGTCTCGTTCGTTTTGACGTTCCCCTCAGTCCTGCCTTGTCTTGCCTTTGCACGTCACCGCAACTCGAAACTTCCGTGTCAGCGTCTCCGCCGGTGCCCTCTCACCTATGTTTGTTCCGTGGATCTGCGACAGCTTCAGGCATTTCTCGCCGTGGTCGAACACGGTGGGTTCACCGCAGCAGCGCGCGCTACCCACACGGTGCAGTCAAACATCTCGACCCACGTCGCCCGACTCGAACGAGAACTCAACGCCGTTCTCATCGACCGTGCAACGGGCGCAGCCACCCAAGAGGGTGAGGCTGTTGCCGCTCGAGCTCGCCAGGTTCAGAACGAACTCGCTGCCCTCGAGGCCGACGTTGCCTCGCTGCAAGGCTCACCCCGGGGCACCACACGCATTGGCGTGATCGGTACCACCGCCCGATGGATCACACCGATCTTGGTGCAACAGCTCGGACACACTGCCCCCGACGTGCAACTGGTGATCGTCGATGCCACAACGACCAGCCAGGTGTTGCGCCTACTCGAAGGCGATCTCGACCTCGGCATCGTGGCGCTGCCAGTCGAGGATCCCGACATTGCCACTACACCGCTGTTCGCCGAAGAAAACATTCTGATCGCCCCGTCGGGCCATCCTCTCGCCGAAACAGACAAGCAAGTCTCGATCGCCGACCTCGCTCGCCATGAGCTCCTCCTGGCTGCCCCGGGCACCAGCTTCCGATCGGAAATCGATCGAGCGTTTGCGAAGGCCGGCGTGTCACCTCGAATCAAGGCGGAGGTGGACGGCCTCCGCCTCCTTGCCTCGCTTTCCTTCAGCGGATTTGGCCCAACCATCGTGCCTGCATCCGGCGCTCCGAGCTGGCTTGCCGCCGATTGGGTGCGGCACTCCGTCGACGGACTCGGCCAGCGGACAGTTGGCTTGGCCACCCGTCGCCGGGGGCGGCTCTCGGTAGCAACTGAAGCGGTCGCGACGACCATTCGATCGTGTGTGCTTGCCGAAGCCCGTCAGCAAGAGGGCATCACTCCGTTGGTCAAGTAGTCGCCGCATTGATTGGCTGCGTTTCGTTTGCCCATCGGGTACAACATGGGGGTGACGCAAACGCCGAGCGCACCCGAAGTTCCGTCAGGTCCCAACGCTCCCCTCGACTCCTCCGACGGCATCGTTGTCGAGGGAGCGGACAACCAGACCACTCGCTTCGGCGACTCGGTGACACCAACGGCCTCGGCCACCGTGCTTCAACTCTCCGACCGGCCAACCATGGTCATCGACGTGGGGACCCAAGCACCCCTCGCCTCAGCATTGACGCCCGACGAAACGCAGGTGCTCGAGAACGCGATTCGCACCGCAACCCGCCAACGCATTCCCGTCGTGATTCTCATGGCGACAACCGGCCCCTCACCGGCCGACGGTGTGGCAGCGATCGACGGTTGGGCTCGCGCCGCTCGAGCCCTTGTCGATGCGAGCGGCGTCGTGCCAGTGATCTTTGGAGCTTGCGGTCCGATCGTGTCCGGCCCTGCACTGCTCATGGGCATCGCCGACATCACGATCTTCACCCAGGACGCCTATGCGTTTGTTTCGGGCCCCCACATGGTCCAGTCGTTCACCGGGGTCCCCACCACAGCAGAGGACCTGGGCGGCGCTGGAAGTCACGCTCGCTCAAGCGGCGTCGCATCGTTGATCGTTGCGGATCGCGATGAACTGCTCGACACCGCCGGCCTGTTGCTCACCTATCTCCCAAGCTCGGTCAACGACGCTCCGCCTCGTATCGACACCGAGGATCCGATTGATCGCGACACCGAAGCGGCGGCTGCGGTCCTGCCAGCACACCCCACGGGCTCCTACGACGTGCGTGACGTGATTCGCGACGTCGCCGATGACGGCGAATTTGTCGAGCTACGGGCGTCGTTCGCACCCAATCTCATCACCGGGTTCACGTCGATCGGTGGCCACGCAATTGGTGTCGTGGCTAATCAGACTCAAGCCCTTGCCGGCAGCATTGACATCCCAGCCAGCCAAAAGGGCGCACGATTTGTTGCGTTTTGCGACGCCTTCAACGTTCCGCTGCTGACTCTGGTTGACACCTCCGGGTTCTTACCGGGCAAGGATCTCGAGTGGCGGGGCATGATCCGCCATGGCGCACAGTTGGCGTTTGCCTACGCCCGAGCCACGGTCCCCCGCGTCGCTCTCATCCTTCGCAAGTCCTATGGCGGGGCGTACATCGTGATGGACAGCCGCAACATGGGGAACGACCTGATGTTGGCGTGGCCCTCAGCAGAGGTCGCCGTGATGGGTGCCAAGGGTGCTGTCGAGATCCTTCATCGGGGCGCTGACGCTGAGGCTCGAGTCCAGCTCGAAGCCGACTACGAGGCCCAATTCCTCACGCCGTACCCCACCGCAGAGCGCGGTTCGATCTCCGACGTCATTGCTCCGATCGAGACTCGGCGGCAACTCGGCGCTGCCTTTGATCTGTTGGCAACGAAACGCGAGCGGCTGCCGACGAGGGACCACGACAACACCCCGCTGTGAAATGACACTGTTGGGCTGCGAACGACTACATTCAGGCAGACAAGTTCAGGTCTTTCGCACGCCTTGATTCCGCCGAATCATGCTTCTCTTCACAACGACGTGACACGAAGCCAGCGAATCCAGCTCCGATTGCCTGACCTCACCTGACGTGACCCTCGGCCTCGCCGATTGCTTCGCCCAGTTGAGTCTTGTCGTTTAGCACTATCAATCCGACTGAGGAGCTGCCAACGTGGCCGGAGACCAGAGAGAGTCCGTAACCGTCGTCGACAATCGAACAGGGGAAAGCGTCGAGATCCCCATCGTCGACGGAGGAGTTGCGGCCTCTGAGTGGGCGAAGCACATGCCAGGATTGTGGTTTGCCGATCCTGGATTTGGAGCGACGGCTTCGACCACCAGCGCCATCACCGACCTCGACGGGGCCAACGGCATCCTTCGATATCGCGGTTACCCCATCGAGCAGCTGGCTGAAAACTCGACCTTCCTCGAGGTGTGCTATCTGCTGCTGTTTGGCGAGTTGCCAAACGCTGAGCAGATGGATGCGTGGGTGCACGACATCACCTACCACACCTTCCTGCACGAAAACATGCGCAAGCGCTTCATGGAGGGTTTCCACCACGATGCCCACCCGATGGGCATGCTGATGTCGGCAATCGCGGCGCTCAGCACGTTCTATCCCGAGGCCAAAGACATCCAGGATCCGGACAACCGGTATCGCCAGATCAACCGCTTGATCTCAAAGGGACCGACCATCGCGGCCATGGCCTACCGAGCCAGCATCGGGATGCCGTTTGTGTACCCCGACAACAACCTCAACTACGCCGAGAACTTCCTGTCGATGATGTGGAAGGTCGCCGAGCCGACCTACGAGCCCGACCCGGTGCTCGCCCGAGCGCTCGACGTGCTGCTCATTCTCCACGCCGACCACGAACAGAACTGCTCGACCACAACGATGCGAGTGGTCGGTTCGAGCCACGCTGATCCATACTCTGCAGCCGCCGCAGCCACGGGCGCGCTGTATGGCCCTCGCCACGGTGGAGCCAACGAAGCGGTGATTCACATGCTCGAAGACATCGGCTCCTACGACGAGATCCCCGCCTTCATCGAGTCGGTCAAGGCCGGCGAAGGCCGCCTGATGGGCTTCGGCCACCGTGTCTACAAGGCCTATGACCCTCGCGCTCGAATCGTGAAGGAACAGGCCGACGCTGTCTTCGAGGTGACGGGTCGGAGCCCGCTGCTCGACATTGCGCTCAAGCTCGAAGAGATCGCCCTCAGCGACGACTACTTCATCAGTCGTAACCTCTACCCGAACGTCGATTTCTACACCGGTCTGATCTATCAGTCGATGGGCTTCCCACTCGACATGTTCACGGTGTTGTTCACGATCGGCCGGATGCCGGGCTGGCTCTCACACTGGCAAGAGTTGCTCGAGCAGGATCAGCGCATTTCGCGGCCTCGCCAGCTCTACACGGGGGTCGGTGAGCGCAACTACGTGCAGCTCGCTGACCGCTAACGCGGCATCCACTTCCCCAACGTTCACCAGTGGACTTCGAGCTCACGCCCGAACTCGCCGAGCTTTCTGCGCGCGCCCGCACGATCGGCAGCGAAGCCGCAGCGCGATGCGACATCCAAGAAGACTCCTGGCTGATCGGCGCTGATCGAGCGTTTTCTGAGCAGCTTGCCGCCCAGGGCTGGATCGGCATGACGTGGCCGGCCGAGCACGGTGGAGGCGGCTATTCAGCCCTCGAGCGCTATGTCGTCGTCGAGGCACTCATCGCGACTGGTGCTCCGCTTGCGGCGTCGTGGTTCGCCGACCGCCAAATCGGCCCGACGCTCCTCCAATACGGAACCGATGAGCAGCGGCACCGCTGGTTACCGGGCATCATCGCCGGCACCTCGATGTGGTCGATCGGCATGTCCGAGCCAGACGCCGGCAGTGACGTCAGCGCGATTCGAAGCCGAGCGGTACGCGACGGCGACGATTGGATCATCAGCGGCGACAAGATCTGGACCAGCGGGGCCGCCGAGGCAGACTGGATCTACTTCGTGGCCCGAACCGACCCCGATGCACCACCCCACAAGGGCCTCTCCGAGTTCGTCGTTGCCATGGACTCACCCGGCATCGAGATCAGCCCCGTCATGGACATGACCCGCAACGAGCACTTCTGCGAGATCCACTTCGAAGACGTGCGGGTTCCCGGTGACCATCTCGTCGGTGGACTCAACGAGAGCTTCGGGCAGATCATGCGCCAGATGGAGCATGAGCGCGGCGGCATCGACCGGCTCGTCTCGAACCGGGCCCTGTACGACGACGCACTCGATGCATTTCGGGAAGGCGGCGGGACCGACCCACTCTTGCGCCAGCGCTTCGCCTACGCGGAATCGATCTACACGATCGCCCGGCACATGGTGCTGCGTGAGGTTGTGGGCCAGGCGCCTCGGGGCTGGTCGGCCATCACCAAGACCCTGGCCACCGAGTTCGAGATCGAGGTTGCCGACTTGTGTGGTCGGGTTGCGGGCGCTGATGCACTGCTGTGGAACCGCATCAGCCGCAACATCTGTTACGCCCCCGCTTACACGATCATGGGCGGCACGACGCTCATCTTGCGCAACATCATCGGCGAACGCATGCTCGGACTACCTCGAGAGCCACGTCCCGCGAAGTAGACCAGCTCGGCTCAGCCCAGGTGGCGCACCGCATCGAGCGGATTTGTGTCGGCAGCCGCGAGTTCAAGACCGATATCGACGATCGAAGACGATGCTTCCGAAACAAGGATCGGGTCGGCTCGCAGGTGGGAGATCTCTGGCACCGCATCAACCACTGCACCGAGCTGGCCCACGACCGCGATGAGCGACTCACGTGCGGGTCCGGGTGGGACGATGCGGTGCAGCCACGACTCGTCGATGAGCTGGGCAAGACGCTGCCTCGAAAGGGGCAGCGCCGTCGACACGCTGTGATCGACGTACGATCCAACGGCCCCACCAAGCCCGATTCGCACATGCGTGCCGTGATGCCATCCCTGCGTGATGTCGACGCTGAGATGGAAGCCCGAGGTTGATTGCCGTTGCACAATCACCGGCCATAGCTGGTCATCAAGCGACCGCTCCATCCGGTTCAGAACCCGCTCGACGTCTGCCGCATCGTGCAGGTCGAGTGCGGCACCGCCTTGCTCACCGGGAGACCGTTCAGCCACCCCACCAGCCTTGAGCACGACGGGAAACCCAATCCGCTCGGCGACCGCGACCGCTTCGTCCACCGTGCTCGCCAGTTCGTAGCTCGGCACCGGCAAGCTCAGAGCTGAGAGCAACGGTGGAAGCGATGGGTCGACCAGCGTCAGCGACACGTCAGGCGCGCCCCCGAGCACATCGAGCGCTGCCTGCTGCATCGGCTCGGTGACCTCTGGGTCGAGGCCGAACTCGTCTTGTTGATCTCGTTGGAGCCACCTGCCGTATTCGGCAGCCCGACCGAGCGCCACGACAGCACCCTCGGGATAGTCGAAGACTGGCAGGTCCCCACCATCCGGCAGGTCGCTGTCGAAGAGACCGGTCACGGCCATCGGCTTGTCAACTGACCGATCGACCCGCCGAATCAGCTCGATCAAACGGTCGACGGGGAGGGTCGGTGTTGGCACAAGGGCAACAAGAACGAGATCGACCTTGGTGTCGACGGCAGCAGCAACGAGCATCCGTTCGTACTCGGCAAAGTCAGCCTCTCGAGGGATGAGCAGTGATGTCGGATCGACGTCGGCTGGGTCAAGTCCGGCGCCGCGAGCAGCTGCGTCGGCAAGTCGCCCAATCGACCGAGCGTTGGTGACGACAGCCAGACACGAGCCGCGCGGCACGGGCTGCTTCACGAGCATCTCTACCTGCTTGACAAGACTAGAAATCTCGCCGACAAGCACGACGCCCGCCTCTCGCAGCATCGAGCGCATGGCTTGGTCAGGGGGAGCGACCATCACGATGGGCTTGTGTTGCGAGACGCCACGGGCGAGGCGAGAGAACTTCTTTGCGTTGCCGACGTTCTCGAGATACATCGCAACGACCGACGTGCGATCGTCGCCGTGCCAGAACTGCAGGAGGTCGTTGACCGACACATCAGCACGGTTGCCGATCGCAACCATCGAAGAAACCCCCATACCCCGACGCTCGAGATGATGCAGCAGCCCCCCAGCGAGGGGCCCCGATTGCGACACGAGACCGACAGGACCCTCGCTGATCTCAACCGGAGCGAAGAGGGCATGGAGCGAGACGCCTTGATCGGTGTTCACGATGCCAAACGCGTTCGGCCCAATGAGCCGAAGACCGTTGCTGCGCACCATCGCCGCCAACCGCAGTTCGGCTTCCCGGCCACTCTCATCGAGATCTCCAAAGCCAGCGGTGACAACGAGCAGGCCGCCGACGTCTGCGCCGATGCAATCTTGAACGACACCTTCGACTGCCTCGGTAGGTACAGCGACGATGGCGAGATCGATCGGTCCCTCGACGTCAGACACCGACGCAACGGAAGGAGCACCGGCGATCTCGGCACCGTCCGCGAGATGGTTGACGGCGATGACGCGCCCTTGGAAACCGCCTTCGATAATCGAGGCGACCAGATCGTGACCAATGGACCCTGGTCGGCGACTCGCGCCGATGACGGCAACCGACGTTGGCGCGATGAGGCGCTCGATCGATCGGGCTTGAGCTCGACGCTCGCGCCCTTCGATCGCCTCGGCTGTCTCATCGGTGACCTCAATGCCAAGTGACACTTCGATCACGCCGTCTTCGAAGCCGGTCGTTACCTCGAAACCGGCCTTGCGGAACACGCGCAGCATCCCGACGTTTTGGGGCAACACCGTGGCGGTGAACCCATCAAAGCCCTGCAGTCGGCCGGCAGCAGCCAGATACTCGAGCATGATGGTCGCAAGACCACGCCCGTGGTGGTTGTCGTCGACAAAGAAGGCAACCTCGGCTCGCTTCTCCCCCGGATGGTTCGGCGATTTCCACTGTTCGTAGCGAGCGACCGCAACGAGTTCCTCCCCGACGGTAGCGACGAAGGCCATGCGTTTCTCGTAGTCGACCTGGGTGAAGTAGTCGAGCTCCTTGTCTGACAACTCGGGCCGATACCGGAAAAATCGAAAGTAGACGCTCTCTTCGGACTGTCGGCGGTGAAAGGTGTCGAGGAGCTCTCGATCTTCCTCCCGAATCGGCCGCAACGACGCCGTCGAACCATCGCCCAAGATGATGTCGGTCTCCCACTCGGCTGGGTACGGAGCGTCGCTCACTCCGAGCATGTTAGAGCCGATAGATCCAACGAGAAGAGAATCTTGGTTCAGTGGCTCTTTTCAAGTAGTTCACATTTTTGAGGACTACAGACCTGCTCATTTGTGTTCCGATTGATTGACCCGCCACTCATCCAACGAGGAGGACCAAGGCATGGGTTCCCCCAGCAACCAAATCGCCGTGCTGAAGCACCGGCGTTTCAGCCGATGGATGCACTGGATCAACTTCCCAGTGCTCACCATCATGATTTGGAGCGGACTCCGCATCTACTGGGCTGACGTGCGCGACCCCTTTGGTTTCGGCGTCGGCCTTGTCGGATGGCACTGGTTCGACTTCTTCCCTGATTCAATCAACGATAGGCTCGGCCTTCGGGCCAGGTTGGCCAAGGGCATGGCATGGCACTTCACCTTTGGCTGGCTCTTCACCATCAACGGGATTCTCTACGCCCTCTTCACATGGCGTTCAAGAGAGTGGCGGCACCTTCTCCCCGACCGTCACAGCTTCCGCGACGCCATCTCGGTCACCAAGCACGACCTCATGTTCTGGGCTCGCAAGTCGAACCCGATGCCGCCGCAGGGCCGGTACAACGGCGCCCAGCGACTGAGCTACTCGTTCATCCTCTTCCTCGGAGGGATCGAGGTGCTGACGGGCTTCGCCATCTACAAGCCGACACAGGCCAACTTCCTCACGACGTTGTTCGGCGGATACGAGTGGGCTCGAGGCATCCACTTTTCGATCACGATCATCTTCTTGGTCTTCTTTGTTGTCCACATCGTGCAGGTCTTCTTCGCCGGTTGGCGGAACTTCTTGAGCATGATCACCGGCTACGAACTGGTCGACATCGACCCCACGCTCGGCGACGAGATCTCCCAAACAGACGACGACGCTGAAGGCAGCGACGACACCACCGACGAGGAGCTGACCCATGTCTGATTCCCAGGCCAATACCTCACCTGACAGGGATGCTGAACGGGCCGCACGCTACGCCGCGCTCGAAGCCGAGGCGCCCCGCCTGTCCAAAGAGGAGTACCAAAGCCGAAGTCGCCGGTCGTTCCTCTTTGGCGGCGCTGCGGCTGCCGCCGGTGCGTTCGGTTTTCGCTGGATTCAGACCAGGCCCGAAAGCAATCGCATCCCCGATGTGCTCCGTGCTGGACACGAAACCAACGAAGCTCTGTGGCGGACACTCAAGCGAGATGGCACCAACGCTCCGACGTTTGCTCGCAGCGCCTCATCGTTCCCCCGTGTGAACGGTCGACGTGGCCTCAGCGAAGAGATCGATCTCGATGCGTGGGAGCTACGAGTCGAGGGGCCAGACGGAGAACTGCTAGGAACGCACGTCCTTGACGACATTCGCGCTCTGCCATTTCACGAGATGACCATCGAGCACAAGTGTGTCGAGGGTTGGAGTCACATCGTGACTTGGGGCGGCGCCCGATTCTCTGACTTCGCGGACCTCTACCTCGACGACCTCGGCGGGGAACTACCCCGCTTTGTGAGCGCAATGACGCCCGACGAGGAGTACTTCGTCGGCCTCGACATCGAGTCGATGATGCACGAGCAGATGTTCTTGGCCTATGAACTTCAGGGCGAAGCACTCACCCAGGATCATGGAGCCCCGCTCCGCTTGGCATCGCCGAACAAGTACGGCATCAAGCTCCTGAAGCGAATCGGCACCATTCGTTTCACGAATGAGCAGCCAACAGACTTCTGGTTCGAGCGGGGCTACGACTGGTACTCCGACCTCTAGAGAGGTCACGGTTGGGCGCCGTCGGGCGCACCAACCAATAGCTCCTTCGCCGGGTCGTCTCCTAGGACAGTTCGAATCGGCGAGCCGCCACGCCCAGACAGGCGAAGCCGATGATCGCAAGGATCATGCCCAGGGCAGCAACAAGCCCGGTGTAGGCACCGGTGACCGGCAACTGATTCGTGGGCGCCGCTTGGGCGACAGCCACATCTCCCTGCACCTCTGCTTCGGCCTGAGTGGTGGTCGATTCAGCGGTCGTCGTGGTTTCGGCCACCGTCGTTGGCGCCGCAGTTGTTGGCGCCGCAGTTGTTGGCGCAGACGTCGGTGCTTCGGCGGCCAGCGGAGCCTCTTCAGCTGAGGCCTCAGTCGTCGTCGGAGCCTCAGTCGTGGTCGGAGCCTCAGTGGTCGTCGGGGCCTCAGTCGTGGCCGGGGCCTCAGTGGTCGTCGGAGCCTCAGTCGTGGTCGGAGCCTCAGTGGTCGTCGGGGCCTCAGTCGTCGTCGGAGCCTCAGTCGTCGTCGGAGCCGGCGCTTCGGTCGTTGTTGGGGCTGGAGGTTGGCATTCCTCGGGCACCTCAGCACCCTCAGCCAAATCAGCACACGGATCCACCGGCTGACACTCCTCGGGCACCTCAGCACCCTCAGCCAAACCAACACACGGATCCACCGGCTGACACTCCTCAGGCACCTCAGCACCCTCAGCCAAACCAACACACGGATCCACAGCAGCCGGTTCCTCGACCTCGACTGGTGTGAGACACAGCGCAGTGACCTTCAACGAGTTGGGACCTGGCGCAGGGTTGGCGAAGCCGTAGTGCTCGATACGAATCGCGTCGGCATCTTGGTCGATCGTGATCTCGCCGAGATCGTCAAGCGCCCAGCCGGTTCGAGCGTTGTCACCGAGCTCGCTGGTGTACCCCGTCATGGCAAGATCTTCGCCTGCTCCGGTGAGAACGATGCGAGCTTGCTCATGAGCCTGTACGCCCACTTCATCACGGAACGAGTAGCTGTCGTGGGTTGCGGCCTGCACCGCGTAGGTGCCCGCCGGGAGGCTTGCCGAGATCGTCAGTGACTCCTGAAGATCTTGTCCGACGCCCAGTCGCGGCTGCGCCATTGACTCCGCATCAGTTGGTCCCGTCGTAGAGACGAAGATGGGGTCGACGCAAGTGACCGACGGAGGTGCCATGTATTCGTCGGAAGTTCCCGACGCCGAGGAGCTACCTGCAGTTGTTGTAGCGAGTGCTGTTGCCGCGATTGCAATGAGAGCTGCAATTGTCGCAATCCAGGACCGTTTCATGGATCTTTGCCTTTGGTTGAGGAGTCGCCCCGAACCTGCCCGATCGTCAAGTTATGCGATCGTCGTCCTCAACTGGCGCATCCTCAGCACGAGGGGGGTTCACGTGACCACAATGCGTGAGCAATCTGGTCAACCGAACGACAGACGGCAACACGGGCCACGGCACCATGGGTCGCAACACCTCAAAAGCAGGTCCGCCCCGCTTCGAGAAGCGGGTCGGACCTGGTCTGATTCTGGTGGGCCGTACAGGACTTGAACCTGTGACCCCTACCGTGTCGAGGTAGTGCTCTAGCCAACTGAGCTA
>CALJSB010000040.1 GCA_937976305.1 uncultured Acidimicrobiales bacterium | reverse complement strand
TCTGCAGCAGTTCGGGCGACGGATCCGGATGGTGTGTGGCCTGGCCGTACACCTTGATCCGCGAGCGGCTCGGGTAGTCGACAAAGATTGCGGCCACTCGGCCGTTGTGGGTGATGTTGCCGGTGCCGACGTACTGACGGTTCCCGTTGCGTTCGGCCCAGCCGATGGTGTGTTCGTCGAGAATCTTGATGAAGCCGGCAGCCCCTCCTCGGTGTTGGACATATGGCCAGCCGGTTTCTCCGACGCTCGCCAAGTAGAAGCTGTCTCGGGTGGAGAGGAACTCGACTTCAGACTCGGTCAGTCGGTGCGGACCTTTCGGGCCTTCGCCGGGCTCGCTGACGTACATGCCCAACGAGCCTTTGCGCTTCTGAAGGTCGAGCACCGACGGGGTGGCGGCGATGTCGAAGAAGTCAGTCATATGTCACCGCATTCGTCCCGGCCGCGTCATTGTTGACCGAGGAGTCATGGCTCCGGACTTCTGGGAGATCAGCGGAGGGGGATGCCACTGTCATCACCTTCTTGGCGGGGACCGAACAGCCGCTTGTCAGATTCGTCGATGGCAACGTCGTTGATCGATGCCTCGCGACGCCGCATCAGGCCGGACTCGTCGAACTCCCAGTTCTCGTTGCCATAGGACCGCCACCACTGTCCGTCGCTATCGAGCGACTCATATTGGAAACGCACTGCGATCCGGTTTCCCTTGAACGCCCACAAGTCTTTGCGCAATGCGTAGTCGAGTTCGCGCGCCCACTTCGCAGTAAGAAAGGCCTCGATCTCAGCTCGGCCCTTGAGGAACACGTCGCGGTTGCGCCACTCGCTATCGATTGAGTAGGCACCGGCAACCTTCTGGGGGTCCCGAGAGTTCCAGGCTGCCTCAGCGCCGAGCACCTTCTTCCAAGCTGACTCTTCATCAAAGGGCGGGAACGGTGGACGTGCATCGGTCATGTCGTGGACCTCGATCGTGAGGAGGGGAGAACTCGCGTTGTGGAACGGGGCGCGGGTCGCTGCTATTCCGCCTCCCATCGAATCTCTGGTCGTGCGCCACACGGTGTCCACTCCGATGCCCCGATCTGCGACGATTGTCGGATGGCTCCCATCGAGTTCACCGTCACGCACAACTTCGACGCTCCGCCTGCGGACGTCTGGAACGCCATGATCGACTGGGAACGTCATGGCGAGTGGATTCCGGCTACCCGCATGCAGATCGATGCCGGCGATCCCACAACGGTTGGCGCCACGTTCACTGGCTTCACCGGCTACGGGCCCCTCACGCTTGAAGATCGCATGCGTGTGTCTCAGCTCGAGTGGGACGACCAGGCCGGAAAGGGAACCTGCGAGGTCGAGAAGCTCGGCCCAGTTCTCAAAGGTCGTGCCGGTTTCACGGTGGTGCCCGACGGGAACGGCACCCGGCTCGATTGGTTCGAGGACGTCACGCTCCCCTACCTCCCCACCGTCCTCGCCCCGATCGTCAACAAGCTCAGCGCGCTGGGGTTCTCTTTCGGGATGAAGAAGCTGGCCAAGAGCCTTTGATCGGCACATTCCGCGACGCAGTCGTGTCGAGCATGACCGGGCTGTTCTCACACGGCCCGGTTCCACTCGAGAACACGCTCGACTTCCGCGGTGATCCAGGTCTGCTGGGGCCTGACTCGGTGTCGTGGCGCGTGCAAGGCGATGCGTCGGTGTTCATCGGCGGCGTACGGGCTCTGCTGGTGCAGTCAGCTCACGCCGAAGTCGTTGCCGGCGTCGAAGATCATTCGTCCTACCGGGTCGACCCACTCGGTCGGCTCTCCAGAACATCGGTGTACGTCACAGAAACCACCTACGGCGCGATGCCCGAAGTCGAAGCAGCAGTGGCGACCGTTCGCAATGCGCACCGGCCCGTGAAGGGACGATCCGAACGGGACAAGGCCTACAGCGCTGCCCACCCGGCGATGGCCGCATGGGTGCACAACGTGTTGACCGACTCGTTTCTGGCGGCCTACCAAACGTACGGGCCGGAGCCTCTTTCGATCACGGACGCGGACCAGTTCGTCGCCGAGCAAGCACGCATCGGTGAACTCCTCGACGCCGACCCACTCCCCCGAACCGCCACCGACCTTCGCCAATGGATCACCAATCACCCCGACCGGGTGGCCACAAAGGGCCAACGTCGAGCGATTGCATTCTTGCGAAACCCGCCTCTGAGCCCACCGGTGCGCCTTGGTTATCGACTCGTGTTCAATGCTGCGGTCGCCACGATCTCGCCACCGTTGCGAGACCAGCTCGACCTCGTTGAGTCAAGGCACGCCGAAGCAATAGGTGGTCGCACGATCGAAACACTGCGCTGGGCGCTCGGCGCATCGCCATCGTGGAATCTTGCGCTGATCCGCTGCGACGCCCCCGTGCCAGACGGACTCTTCCGGCAAGCCCTTCATACCGACGCGTAACGAGACGGGGCCCAGGGTGCGGGCGCGGCCAAGGCCTGACCACGTCATTGTGGCCAGGCCTTGTAGGTACTCCGCCGCACCTTCTCGACGTGTCTGATCGCAAGCGAAAGGGGAGAGAACACTCACCATCTCGACGTCGAGCCGTGTCCCCAATCGGCGGTTTCCCGCATGCCATGAGAACTTCCCAAAAGAACAGACTTACGAACGTGCGTTCGCAACCGAGCTTGTGCCCCTAACCTGATCTCGTGGTCACTCTCGAGCACAACGCCACCGTCGGCACAGCCGTGCCGAGCCCTTCGGTTGAGGCCATTGCTGCGAGCCATCTCACGTTCGTTCCCGGCGACCCGGCGCGGTCGAGTTGGTTCGCCATCTGGACCGACGCCGACATCGGCCCCGCGGTCGGTCAACTCCCCGAGCTGTTCGATCTCGACCACCCCGAAGTCGGCAGCACGCCTGACCGAAGCGACCAGCTCGAACTCATCGTCTGTGGACCCGACGGCGTTCGACGAGCGATGCTCGGCGTCGATCGCGTCCCTCTTGATCAAGCCGTTGAGATCTTGGCATCTCTGCCACTGACTGACGACATGAGCCCATCGACCAAGGCGTGGGCCGTCACTGTTCGAAGTGCGCTCGGGGTGATCGGTCAGGGCCGGCTTCTCCCATCGGTCAGCCCGGATGGCTGGGACACGTGGCGAGTCGACCCGCTCAGCACAGCTGACAAGTCGCAGATCGACCAACTCGCCGCAGCGCTGCCAGCCGAAGCAATGGCGGCCGCTCTCCCTGGGATCGGCGAAGCTCGCATCCAGGATCCATTCCTGCTCGTCCGCCAGTGCTACGACGCCGTTGCCGATCTGATCGTTCGAACTGCGGCGGCACGGTTCGTGAGCGACAGTCCAGTCTTCGCCGAAACAGCGCCGATTCGAGTGCCGCATCTCGAATCGTGGGCCCGCGACGTGCTCGTCGCCAACGCCGCTGGCGCCAACCTGATTCTGCGGGTCACTCCCCCGTCCGGCTTCGAAGAGCTCGAGGTATGGCGAGTCGACTTCCAGCTCCGCAGCCAAGAAGATCCATCGCTCATCATCGACGCTGCAGATCTGTGGCATGCGCCAGCCGAGGTGTTGGCCCGTTTGGGCGACCAAGCCGAGGGCGACCTGCTCGCCGGCATCCAACGGGCGGGAGCCATCTGCCCGAGGCTCGCCACCGTGCTCGACGAAGCCACCCCGAGCACGGTCTCCATCCCGAGCGATGAGCTCCACGAGCTGCTCGATGCTCTCGATGAGCTACACGATGCGTCGATCGAGGTTCGTTGGCCTGAAGACGTGATGGCACCGGTCATCGAGCGCAAGCTGGTGGCGAGCGCTTCATCACCCGGCGACGCCCTGCCGACCATCAACGATCTCGACTCACTCCTGCAGGTCAATTGGGAGTTTCTCCTCGACGGCGTTGCGCTCACCAGCGAAGAGCTCGATGCCCTCGGCGACGCCAAGCGAAGCATCGTGCCCCTGCGGGGGCGGTGGATTCGCCTCGACCGGAAGACGAAAGAACGGCTCGCCGCACCCGTTCCAGAACTCACTGCCGCTGATGCCCTCCTTGGTGGTCTCGGCGGTGATCCGCTCGGGCTCGGCGCAGGCTTACTCGACCTCGACGGGCAGGGCTCCCCACTCGATGACGCGCTCAGCGAAGCCCTTGCCGGTGCAGTCGATCTGCGAGGCGACTTGGCACTCATCGCCCAACGCCTCGCCGGCCTCAACGGCGAACGCGAGCAAGCGGAACCGCCGGGCCTTGCTGCTGAGCTTCGCCCCTATCAACGCCGCGGACTGGCGTGGCTCTCTGACCTCTGCGAGCTCGGCCTCGGCGGCTGCTTGGCCGACGACATGGGCCTCGGCAAGACCATTCAGCTCCTCGCCCTTCACGCATCCCGATCAGGGCCGACCCTCGTGGTGTGCCCCACCTCACTCATTGCCAACTGGGAGCGAGAAGCCCACCGCTTCTGCCCCGGCACCATCGTCCATCGCTATCACGGTGCTTCACGTTCACTGTCGACCGTCGAGCCCGGCGACATCGTGGTCACCTCTTACGGCGTGGTGCGATCAGATGCGGAAGCCCTCGGCAACATCGAGTGGGATCTTGTCGTTGCCGATGAGGCCCAACACCTGAAGAACCCTCGCTCCCGCACGGCCAAGTCCATCCGCACCATTGGTGCAACATCGCGCATCGCCCTCACCGGCACCCCGATCGAAAACCGCCTGAGTGAGCTGTGGTCGATCATCGATTGGACCGTGCCGGGCCTGCTCGGGCCGCTCGAGACCTTCCGGCGAACGGTTGCGGTGCCGATCGAGCGCGATGGCAACAGTGAGGTTGCTGGGCGACTGCAGGGCCGCATCCGCCCGTTCCTGCTGCGGCGCAAAAAGACCGACCCCGGTATTGCTCCCGAGCTCCCTCCCAAGCTCGAACGAGACGTCGTAGTGCCGCTCACCCCCGAACAGGTCTCGCTGTATCGAGCGACGACATCAGAGGTGCTTGCCGATCTCGCCGAGAACGAAGGCTTTGCCCGCCAAGGGCTCGTGCTCAAGTTGCTGACCGCCCTCAAGCAGATCACCAACCACCCGGCTCAGTACCTCGGCGAAACCACTCCCCTTGCCGGCCGCTCCGGCAAGCTCGACGCTCTCGATTCGATTGTCGACCTTGCGGTGCTCGGCAACGAATCGACCCTTGTCTTCAGTCAGTACGTGTCGATGGGATCACTTCTGGTTGATCATCTGCAGGGTCGACACGTCACGGCCGAACTGCTGCACGGCGGTCTCTCGATCAAGAACCGCCAACGGCTTGTCGACGACTTTCAGGCCGGCCGCATTCCGGTGCTCGTCTTGTCACTAAAAGCAGGTGGCACCGGCCTCAATCTCACCAAGGCCACCAACGTGGTGCACTACGACCGGTGGTGGAATCCTGCCGTTGAAGACCAGGCAACCGACCGGGCCTATCGCATCGGTCAAGATCGCACCGTCACCGTGCATCGCCTTATCACCGAGGGCACGGTTGAGGATCGAGTGGCCGAGCTGTTGAAAGCCAAGCGAGCTCTTGCCGACAAGGTCGTCGGCTCGGGCGAAGGGTGGATCGGCAACCTCGACGACGCCGAGCTCGCCGATCTGGTCAACCTCACCGAAGGAGAGTTCTGATGGCTCGATCATTCGGCGCAACTTGGTGGGGCGCGGCGTGGCTCGAAGCACTCGAACAAGGGGCGCTGGCAGACGCCGGGCGGCTCAGCCGGGGCCGTACGTATGCGAGACAGGGCAAGGTCTTCATCGACGAAGTCCTACCCGGCCTGGTGACGGCACGAGTCGTTGGTACCGACGAGTACAGCGCCGACCTGTCGATAAAGCAGATCACCGACGAGCAGTGGCAGACCGTGGTCGAACGGATCGCGGCGCGGGCCAAACACGCTGCCGCGCTGAACAGCGGCGAGCTACCGGTCGAACTCGAGGCCGAACTCGAGGCCGAGGGCGTGCACGTGTTGCCCCGAGTTGGCGACCTGCTTGGCGATTGCTCGTGCCCCGATTGGGGTGAGCCGTGCAAACACGTCGCCGCCCTCTGCTACCTCATCGCCGATCTCATCGACAGCGATCCGTTCTCACTGTTTCTCCTCAGAGGGCGAAGCCGAAATGACATATTGCGGGCCCTGCGAGCCGAGCGTCAGCAGCTCGTGGGCGCATCTGAGGAAGGTGGGGCGTCTGCCGTACCGCCATCGGAACTCGCCGGGGTCGACGGCGCCGCAATGTATGAGCGAACGCCGGCACCACTGCCCTCACTCGCTGGCGCCAACCTCGGGACTGCGGCCCAGATCATGACCCAGCCACCCGTCGATGCTGGTCTTGATCTCATCGATCTGCGCCGCCTCGCCGACGATGCCAGCCGACGGGCTCGACAAACGCTTGCGGGCGATGGCGATCTCGGCCTCGGACTCAGCGACGAACACGACGCAGCTCGCCGGGTGGCGGCGGCACCGGCCGATATCGAACAGCTCAACGAACTCAGCCGATCACTCCGATGCGAGACCGAAGAGCTCGCCGCCTGGGCAATCGCATGGCGTCACGGAGGCCGGGCGGCCGTTGATGTGGCCCGCACGAATTGGGAACCCAACGCCGACAAGATGCATCAAGGTCGATTCGCTCTCGGGGCCATGAGCAGAGTGTCTGGCAATACGGTGACCGGTGGCGGCAGCCAACTCAGGCTCGATCGCGATGGGCTGTGGTGGCGTTTCGCCGCTCACGACTCGCTCGGCTGGATTGTCGACAGCACCGGTTTTGAGTTTGCTGCCGACGCCCTCGAATAGCCGAGTTGGCCTTCAGATGCCTTTGCCGAGCTTGTGTGCTGCCTTCAGCACCTGCCCAGCGGGCAAACCGGCGGCCACGAGCAAGGCGACAGGCCAACGCTTTTCTGTTGGCTTGAGCTTGATGATTTCGCGCACGGTGCTGACCGCTCGGCCTCGGTCTTTCATGGCCGCCTGGGCGACCGCTTGCTGACCGCGGATACGGGCCAAACCTTCGGGGTGATCGTGAAACTCGGGATACTTGTCGACCAAGAACTGCAGGGCGTCGTCGATCGTCTTCCATTTCTCGAAGAAGTACGAACCGCCGTGCCAGTGCACTCGAATCAGAGGCGCCGGAGCAACCGCAAACGGGGAGAGACGAGCTGCTCTGAGCAGCCAATCGTAGTCTTCGCCGTAGCCGCCCGGGATGGTCTCGTCGACGTCGCCGATCTCGGCGATGAGTTCGGCTGATACCAACGTCGCCGAAGGGTGGACGTCGGTCATCCGGTCGTTGAGGAATCCGCTGAATGTCAGCTTGGCTGGGTCGGGAATCCGCTCGATGTCTTCGCCGTCGTAGTGAATGAAGATGCCGGTGGTGGCGACTCGAGCCTCGGGGTTTGCTTCGAGGGCGCGGAATTGACCCGCCAACTTGCCGGGCAGCCACTCGTCGTCGTCGTCGCAAAAGGCAATCCATGGGTACGACCCCTTGGCAACACCGGTGTTTCGGGCGCCAGCAAGCCCTTGGCTGTGATCGTTGGTAATCACCACGACCCGGCGTTCGAAACCGTTGACGACCTCGCTGCGTTCGAGGGAGTGATCGGGCTCAGAGTTGTCGAACACGAGCACGATCTCGATGTCGGCGTCGTGATCTTGGCTGAGGACGCCGTCAATTGCCCGACGAACCAACTCGGGTCGATTGTGCGTCGCGATAACGGTGGAAACCGCTCGTTCGTTCGTGGCCATGATCAGCTCTTGAATCCTCGATGAACCGTCAGCGGAGGGTTCGCTACATCGGCGATTGGCGTGTCGATGCCAAGCAGATCGTCGAGCACTCGGCCGACATTGGCGACGCCAACCGGAACCGACTTCTCTTTGATCGGCAACAGCATGGTGCTGGGATTTGCGATCGCAGCATCAAGCGCGCTGAAGAACTCGACTTCAGACCAGACCACAACCGCCATGCGGTGTTCATGCAGATGGCGGGCGAACCGCATCTGGTGTCCATCGACATGCTCGTCGAGCTCTGGGTCGCGAGGCACGACCACAGGCTTGCGACCGACAGCACGAGCGTCCATCACCGTTGAAGGTCCACCGTGGCAGATCACCACAGAGGCATCAGAGAACAACGTGCGCAGTTCCTCGTGAGGAATGAGCTCGTGACTCTCGAGCGTGCGAGGCGAGTTCGAGGTACCTCGCTGCACCACGAATCGAATCTCTGGATGGCGGTTGGCGTAGTGCTCGGTCCACCGGATCATTCGGTCAAACCGGTGATGGTCGGTGCCAACAGACACAACGGCAAGCGGTCGAGTGACGGTATCGAGGAGTGCGGAGGCCATCAGTAGACCAAGCCCGTCAGCTCGCTACCCGGGTACAGCTTCTGCTGCTCGGGCCACTGCACGCAGAACCGTGTCGTGAATGGCTGCACCAACTTGCCCGTCATCGTGCGGGAGTCCACCCGGTCATACACCTCGAGGTACACCGTTGGAATCCCGGCTCTCTTGGCGACCGCAAAGAACGGCACCGCAACGCCCGCTCCGTTGGAAATCACAATGTCCGGTTGCCACTCTTTGATGACGCTTTGGGCCAGCAAAAAGTTACGGATTGTGTTCGGAACACTACGGGTAGTGGGATAGTGGGCGGGGATGATGTCCTCGCCTTCGAGCTTCGAGCGAGCATCGTTGGTGTCAAAGGTGACCCACTTGCGCTCGTGATTCAGCCACCACGGCTGCAGCTGGAGAAGCTGCGAGAGGTGGCCGCCGGCCGAGCAGACAAAGAGAACCCGGCGGCTGTCGCCGGCACCAAAAAGGTCGCTTTGGTTGTTCACCCCGTCACTCATGCCAAACGCTCGAATCCATCGGTTTCACACTGCGAAAGAAGCGCGTCCGCCGCACCGTCAATTCCGGAACCCGCGTCAACCGCATCAGCAAGGTTCTGGCCCGCAGTTACATACTTACCGACGCCGGTCGCAATTGCCATAGCGGCACCCTGACTCAGACGTTCAGATCCGTTCTTGCCGCTGAGCTGTTGCAGGTAGCCGAGCTCGACCGTCGCGCACGCCAGGGCGGCCGATTCGGCCTGGAGCGGCTGCTCAACATCACCATTGACGGGAGCGTCAGGACTCACCGTGGTGGGTGGGGCCGTCGTGGTCGATTCTGGTTGCTCTCCGTTGTCTTCGCTGTCTTCCCCGGGCGGCACGATCGAACCAATCGTGTTCTCCGTGTCCGCAGATTCGGTGTTGGCAGACTCGGTCGTCGCCGGGGTCCCATCAGGGTCGGTGGCGCCGAGATCGTCGATGGCTTCGTCGTCAGCATCCGGGCCGGGCGGCACGGTTTCGCGGGTGACGTCTTCATCGGAGACTTGATCGCTATCAGCCTCGTTTTGTTCGTCGTAGGGCAGCAACTCGACCGTCTCTGTCGTGCTGGTTTCAACGACCGCAGTTGACACAACGCCGTTGCCATTCGCGGACGAATCGTCGCTTGTACACGCTGATGCAACCAACACCACACATATACCGAACGCTGATGCACGCACTATCGATCGTTGTCTGCCCATGGTGCGTAGAATCGGCACGTTGCAGACCGATCTTGAGTACCGGAGGCACGGTGACCCAGTCGAGTGATGTGCCCGACCCCGCCGGGAATGAGTTTGATTGGCTACAGACGGTGCTCTTTGGCAGCACCGACGGCCCCAAAACCCGCTATCTGGCACGCCCAAGCGCCCAAGAGCCCCATCTTCTGCTACCCGTGCAACCCCGTGTCGTGACCGCTGCGGCGTTGCGCCGCCATCACGATGCCCGATCGACGAAAGAGAAGCTGGTCGGATTTGCCGCAGAAATCGCCGGACGATTCGGTATTGCTCATCTCGCAGGCGGTGAGATGGTCGACCTCGCCCCGTTTGGTCTCATCGAGCAACTCGGGGCCAAACTCGAAGAACCGAATCTGATTGCGTCGATCGCCATCGGCCCACCGCGCCGGAATCGAAAGCCGGTGATCCAGCTCCTTCGGCCCAACGGAACAAGCGTTGGGTTCGTGAAGGTGGGCTGGTCAACGCTCACGCGCGAGTTGGTCACCAATGAGGCAGCCCGGCTCAAGAACGTCGCCGGGCGACTCCCTGAACCGTTGGCCGCTCCGGTCGTGCTCTGCGAGCTCTCCACGAACGACACCGACACCGTCGTGACATCGCCCCTCGCGGTGAGTCCGACGATGAAGGCCGCCCCGCCACTTACCGACAAGGCCGTCCTGGGGCTGGCCCGCTGCCGAGGCACACACCGGCGGGGCGTCAACGACCTCGGCACGATTCTCGACATGCGGGCCGCAACAAAGCCCCTTCCTGTCGATGTCGATCAGCTGGTCGCCAAACACGACGGTGCCGAACTCGAGGCCGGTCTGTGGCACGGCGACCTCACACCGTGGAACATGGCCACGGCTGGGTCGACGGTGATGGTGTGGGACTGGGAGTTCGCAGGCCTTGATCGGCCCGTGGGTTTCGACCTGCTGCACGCCGCCTTCGAACGGGTGCGCCGGGCTGCACCAAACAACGAACTCGCTGCCGTGAACACGGTGATGACCGAAGCGCCCGGCATTCTGCGGCCGGTTCGAGGGGCATCTATGCCAAAAGACATGCTCGAGGCGTACCGAGATCTCTACCTGGCGGAGCTGATCACCCGCGAAACTCGTCTTGCCGGCGAGGGGTGGACTCCCTCCAACCTCGGACCACTCGACGAGGTCGCAGCGGCCGAGCTCAAACGCCGACTCGCCCGCTGAGCGAGTTGTTCACGGCATCAGCCTTCATGCCGATGAGACTGGTGTGGCTGTGACCCACAACAAAACCAACGCGCCCCGCCAGTCGGCGGGAACCGCGTCGAGCCTGGCGATTGCCGGCGCCGTGGTGACGACGATTGCGAACTTTGCGATCGCGTACTTGGTGTCGCGAGACTCAGCGGAAGTCGCCGGCGTCTTCTTCATCGCAACGGCCATCATCACGATCCTCGGCAACAGTGCCAGCCTCGGCACGATGACCGGACTGGTCTACTTCATGCCCGGCCATCTCGCCGACGAGGGCGCAGGGCCTCGTCCCCTCATCACGATGGCCCTGCGGCCGGTCGTGATTGCCTCATCGATGCTGGCGATCCTGCTGGTTGTCGCGGCCAACCCGCTGGCCCAGCTCGTTGCGGCCGACCGAGTCGATCAGGTCACCGACCTCCTTCGAATTCTGGCCCTGACCGTGATCCCGTGGGCCCTCACCGTGTCGAGTCTTGGCGCAACGCGTGGCCTCGGGTCGCACACCCCGACCGTCATGGTGAGTCAGGTCGTGAGACCGGGATTGCAGATCATCGCCCTCGGAGCGCTGCTGCTCACGGGAACGCCCCCCGTCTGGGCCATCGGCGTGGCCTGGGCCGCCCCGGTGTTCATCGGCGCAGCGCTTGCGTTTGTCTACCTCGGGCGGCTCGGTGGTTGGGAAAGCCGAGTGGGTGAGAAAACGAGCTCGAACGAATTCTGGTCGTACACGAGGCCCAGGGCCTTCTCGGCTGCGCTGCAAGTTGCCCTCGAGCGGATCGACGTGGTCTTGGTCGGTGCGTTTGTCGGGCTCAACGCCGCCGGCGTGTACGGGGCGCTCACCCGCTTCATCACCGCAGGCAACTTCTTGATGTACTCGGTTGCGCAGGCGGTGTCGCCAGGACTGCGACGAGCGATCGCCAACGAAAACTGGACCAAGGCCCGCCACACCCTACAGAAGGCAACCGGCTGGCTGGTGCTGATTGCCTGGCCCTACTTCATCGCCGTCAGCCTGAAACCAGAACCGCTGGCCCGGCTGCTGAGTGCCGACTACGTCTCCGACGCGTCAATCCTCGGATTGCTCGCACTCGGCATGATGTTCAGCGCCCTGTCGGGTCCCATCGAACTCACGCTGCTGATGCTGGGTCGAAGCACGTTGGCATTGGTGGGTGTCGCCACGGCGATTGTGACCGATGTTGTGCTGTTGATCGTTCTGACCCCATCGCTCGGTCTCGCCGGGGCCGCGATCGCTTGGTCGGTGAGCGTTGCCATTCAGAATTTGATCAATGCATGGTTTGTGCGCCGCGAGACCGAACCCCGAGCGGACCATCCGCTGATCGCGCCAAGCATGCGAGCGGTGACCGCCGGCGCTATTGCCGCCGTCGCCGTTGTGCCAGTTGCGCTCGTGACGCCGCAGTCATTTGTCGGCCTCGTCATCGTTGGCCTCGTTGGTGGGGTGCTCACGCTCGGCCTTGCCCTTGCGACTCGCGATCGACTCGCCATCCGCGAACTGCTTCCGGGCTAGCTCGCTACTCGGTCAGCGCTATTCGGTCAGCGTTCTTGCGAACTCTCCGAACGCAGCCGCCGACGAAGCGTTCGAGTCGTGGCTCCACACGCACTCGGGCCAGGTACCACCCGGCGCCGTAACGTTGAACCAAGCGGCAAACTCGACCTTCTCCGCGATGTCTTCGCGGTCGAGGGTTGCCGCAGCGTCTCGCAGCCACGCGGCCTTGCGATCCGGATCGTTGCGATCCTCCGACGAACCGAACTCCGGCAGTGCGAGCGGCTTGTCGTGGGCGTCAGCAAAGGCCAGCGGGTCGACCAACAACGTCTCGAGATCGACCCACGGTCGATCTGAGCCCTGGCAGGTGTACCAGTTGTAAACGTCGGCGCCGACCACATCAACGACGTCGTCGCCGGGATACCACTCGTCGGCTTCACCGTCTGAGAACGAACCTGATGTCATCGTCCACACCACGACCGTCTCTTCGCCACCTCGATCCCGCAGCACCTCGACGAACCGCCGCCACATCGCGACAAAGTCCTCGGCCGATCCGTTGTCTGCGGACTCGTTGGTCTCTGGCTCGTGGTTGATGGTGACGTAGTGCCCGGGTCCGAGGGCGACCATACGGTCGGCCCAAACAACCAGCTCGTCGTAGAGCGGGTCACCGGGCTGGGCCTCGGCTAGATCGCGCCACAGAATCGGCTGGCCGCCAACACTCGGCCGCACGGACATGTGCAGTCGGCGCCCGGCATCGAGCAAGGCCTGTTGATTGGCATCTGGGAAGGTCGAATCCCATCGGGAGAAGACTCGAATCACGGTAAAGCTCGCTCCGGTTTCGACTTCGAGGTCGCGCACAAGTGCGGCACGACCTTCTGGCACAGCGACGCCGAGCAGCACGCCGTCACGCTCAGGGAACGGAAGCTGAAGCGGCTCATCGTCGGATGCGTCAGCCTCCATCCCATCGTCTACATCGCGTGCGTCGTCGGGCTCGGTGTCGGTGCCGCCAATCGTGTCATCGACCGCATCGCCAGCGAGCGTTGTACCGGTCTCGTCAATCACCGACCCAGCATCGTCGGTCGGATCGGCGACACACGCCGACATCACGAGTCCACCAGCCAACGCGGCTGCGACAACGCGCCGCATCAGGCAGCGTCGTTCTGCAATCGAATCGCCAGCGCTGCGGCGGCCAGCATCGTGAACAGCTGGTGCGGCACATGCAGATAGTACGGAAGCTGAATCATGCCGATGATCAGGACGACGTGGGCCCACATGCCACTCACTGTCGGTTGTCGGCGGGTTCGCCAAGCAAGGCTCAGCAACGCACCCATGTAGCCAATGCCACCAACGAAGCCGTGCGAGAAAAGCACGAACCAGATCTGGCCGTGCGTGCCGACTGACGGCAGGTTGCGATCGTTTGGTCGAGGCGCTCCCCAACCGAAGACCGGACGCTCGACCGCACCTTCGAGGGCATCGAGGATGAGCTCGGTGCGGTCGCCATCGGAGTGACCGTTGTCGAGTCGGCTCATCACGATGCCGTTCAGGGGCGTCGCGACGACTGACACCACCAAGAACACAACGGCGATGATCGAGTTGCGAATTGCCCGACTGCCGCCGGCGACGCCGAACCGGAAGGCGGCGTAGATCAGGCCGAGGCCGAGGCTGAGCCACAGACCGCGGTTGAGTGAGATGACGGCCGGAACGACCGAAGCGCCAAGTGCGATCTTCACGGCGTTCTTGGAAAACCCAACTCGTGGCTCGTTCAACGCCATCAAGCCGAACGGCGTCAGGAGGGCGAGCATCGACCCCCAACTGTTCGTATAGGGGAATGGCGCCTTTGGTCGCGGGACGGGGAAGCCGATGATGTCTTGGATGTCGGCAAAGCTCGGCGTAACGAGAGTGTTGATGAGGTCGTTCTCTCGCAACACTGCTGGCACGAGGTAGCCAGCGGGCGCGAGAAACGAGAGGTCGCCGACGATGAAGGCCAGGTAGCCGCCAACCACGGTGGCGAACCAGAGCCAGGTGAACGATCGGATAACCCCGTAGGAGGGCAGGCCGGCCCGTCCGTTCAAGATGTAGATCAACGTGATCGTGGCCCCGACGTAGTAGCCGTATCGCAGCGTCCAGCCCGCAAGCCTGGCCACCGAATCGATGCTGAAGACCGAGCCGGCTGCGGCGACGAGAAACAACAGCCACCAGCCAAAACCCTTCGGCACCACGATGCCGCGACGACGGATCAGGCTCGCCGCCATCGGCAAGGCGAAGATCACCCACGTGAAGCCGGCCATGCCAAACAAGAACCACAGCGGCATCAGCGCAATCATGCCCGTGACCGGCCACATCGGCAGCGCCGAGGCTGCCTCTGGCCGGACATAGTCGGGCCGGAAGCTACCGACCCCCTTCTCTCGGTCGAGGTCCTCGACCGTGCTAGCCATCAGACCGGCGTGCTCTCCGCCACGATCGAGCCGACGACGTCGGCACCGACACGGCGCAGCTGCTCAACTGAATCTGCCACGTCGGATCGGCTGGTGCGACCAGGCTCGACCACGAGGACAACGCCCTCGCACAGACGACCGAGATCAGCTGCGTCTGCGACAGACAAGACAGGTGGTGCTTCCACAACTACAAGGTCATAGCCGTTTTTGACCTGCGAGAGGAATCGCCCCAAAGCAACGCTCTGCAGGAGGCGGGCTGGCTGCTGTACCGGCGAGCCGGCGGGAATGATGCGGAGGTTCTGCAGCTCAGGTGCTTGTTGCAGGGCACCCTCGACGGCAACTTCACCGGCGAGTACATCGCTCAGGCCACGAACGTTCTCGAGGGCAAAGCGGTCGTGCAGGCTCGGCCGGCGCAAGTCGGCGCCGATCAAGAGTGTGCGGCGACCAGCTCGCGCTGCAGCGCTGGCGAGGTTGGCGGCGACGGTCGTGGTCGAGTGCGGGTTGTTCGTACCCGTGACCATGACGACGGTCTTGTCGAGTTGGTCGAGGTTGAAGAGCAGACTGCCCTGCACTCGACGATACGCCTCGCCGGCCTCTGAGTTGAGCTCGGCAATCGCTTGGTCGGTACCGAGTCGGAAGATGCCACGACCAACAGGAACCGCACCCATTGGGGCAAGATCCATGTCGGCAAGCTCTGCGGTGGCACTACGGAACCGATCGTCACGGCGGTCGAGCATGAAGGCAACACCCAGACCGGCAAAACCACCGAGCAGCAAGCCGCTCATCGGACCGGCCAAGAACGGCAGACCGGCACGACCATCGGGCACGTCAGCGTCGTCAAGGACCTCACCAGCGTTGATGCTGATGGCGCTGATGTTCGCGAGACGAGCGCCGATTCCAGCGAGTTCTTCCCGCTTCGAGACGTCGCGGTAGCTGAGCGATTGACGCTCAGCTTCACCCGTCGCTGAGGCAATCTCGCGAGAGAGCTCGTCGAGCTCGACGATGAGCTCCTGCTCACGGGCAAAGAGCTGTTGACGGGCGAGTTCGGTACCGGCAAGACCTTCGTCGCGGCGGAAGTCCAGGTAGGCGTGGGCCAATCCCTGCGCCAGGTCACGTGAGCGCTCTGCGTTGTCGGCGCCGACGGTGATTTCGAGAATCTGGGAGTCGGCAGGAATGTCGATGCTGATGTTCTCAACAACACCGCGAGCGATCTCGGGATCAACCACCAGCGTCTGGGCAAGGGCTTCAACCTCAGGGTCATTGAGATCATCGATCCCGAGCTGCTCAGAGGCATCGAGAAGCGCAAGTGCACCTTCCGCCACCCGCTGCGAACCGGCAATGGCCCGCTCGGTCGTGGTATTCACCTGGCGAGAAACATCCAGATTCGGATCGTCGCCCTGGGTCACCAGAGGGCGAACTTCGACGGTGGCCACGGCTTCATAGCTCGAGCTCTGAAGTCCGATCAGGATCGATCCCAGTACGAGTCCGATGATGGACGCGACCGCGATGAGCGGCCACCAGCGCTTGAGCGCACTGGTGTACTCAGACACATCGACGACGGCATCTCCGTCGAGCATGACAAGACCTCATTCCATTGCGCAGGGAAACTCCACTGCGCATCTCCCCGTATTGTCGGCGCATATGGCGGCGAACTGAGTGATTATTTGACTGGCCCGGGTGAGGACAGGATCAAGCGCACTCAGTTCCCTCAGGGCTGGGCCCGGGAACCACACCGACAACAGGAGCCGCCGTTGTGGGAGCCACCGACGTCGACGGTGCGGCGGTCGTCGGCGGAGCCGTCGTGGTCGGCGCAGCAACGCTGCCCTCGACTCGAGGCTCGTCAAGCAGGCCGTCAAAGTCGATTCCGGTCACCAGGGCGACGTCGGTGGCCTCGACGTTCAGCTCAAAGACTGGGTCGAACGGAAGGTGACGGGCCAGTCGTTCGGCAGCTTGCTCGAGCCCTGGCCCGTAGACGATCTTGGTCCGTTCTTCGGTTTCCGCATTGCCGGTGCTGCTGACCTGAAAGCCTCGGGTGCCGAGCTCGGCGGTGACCTCGCTGGCCTGACCGGCCACCCTGCTGCCGTTGAGCACGCGCATTTCGAACGTTCGTGGAGCGGTGGTCGGAGCCGCTGATGCGGTGGTGTCGTCGACCCGTGGTTCGATACCCCGGAAGAGGTTGAGAATCGGTGTTGCCTCTTCTTCGACGAGACCGAGAACAGCCGCGTTGTTTGGTGCCCTGAAGTCGTAGACCGGCAGCGCGTGGCCCGTGATCTGGCCGTCTTCGACCGAAGAAAAGATCGTCGCCAGCTGAAGCAGATCTTCGGCGCTCACCGCTTGATCGAGCGCCAGGTTTTCGCCGCCGACATCGAGAATCGAGTTGACAGTGCTGAGCGACGTGATGTCGAGTTTCTGGGACGCAACCCCAGCCACTCGGCTCAGGAAGTACTGCTGGCGACTGGTCCGTCCCAGGTCGCCAGTGCCGTCGAACTGCCAGCGACCGTCCTGGAAGAACTCGAGATTGCGGCTGCGGGCGAAAGCAAGGGCCTGCGACCCATTGAGTACGTGACAGCCTGCCGACTCGATCTGTAGGCCCGAGCCGGTGTCGCGCATCGGCTGATCGAACCAGATCGGCACGCCATCGAGTCGGTCGACAACATCCTGAAAGCCAACGAAGTTGATCTCGGCGTAGTGGTTGATCTCAATGCCGAAGAACGCCTCGATGGTGTCGACGAGGCGCTGCGCGCCACCCTCGTCGTTGAACGCAGTGTTGATGCGATTGTCTGTCCCGGTGCCGGCGATGGGCACGTAGAGATCGCGGGGAATCGAGAGCAGCTGGACGGTCTGTGCCTCGGGGTCGACCCGAGCGATGATCATCGTGTCGGTGCGAACACCGCCGATCGGACCATCACCCAAGAACAGCTCGGCGTTCGGGTCGTTCTCGTCGATTCCTTCGCGTGTGTCGGTGCCGACCAGCAGCCAGTTGGCCGGCTCGCCCGCCTCGGCAACCGACTCGACCGAACCTTCGGTGAAGGGGATACGCGGAATCGCCTCGTATTTGTCGAGGCCCCAAGCCAATACCCCTGCGGCCATCATCGCCATCACGGTTGCGCTGCACCCGGTTGCGACAATGATCCGCTCGAACCACGATCGTCGATAACGACGACGAGTGCTCGAGCCATTTTGCTGGGTTCGGGGCCGGGGCGTCGGCGCCGCAGGCGATTGTTGAGCCGACATATCGGGAGTTGACGCTAGCGCCCCAATCAGCCCAAAGGAGGGCAGCTGCTCACGAAGAGCGAACTAACCTGACGCTGTGACGGCAGATCAATCAGGCTTGGAGCCAAAAAGCGCTGAACCGGACGCACTTGTGTGCCCAAACTGCGGTGAGGACGACAACCTCGCGGGCGCCCGAACCGAGCAGCTCATCCACATCACGTGCGGAGCCTGCGGGACCGAATGGGATCGAGACCCCGAACGTCGCTGCCCACGTTGTGGCGCCGGCGATCTGTACGCCGTGCCGGTCGCGATCGTCGAGAAGAGCCGAGGAACCCAGCTCTCGATCTTGAGCACCCGCCCCGAATATCTATGTTGGAACTGCGATCGCGATCTCATCGACGAGCAGCGTCAGAGCGGCACGGCCATCATGCCCGACCAACTACCCACTGATTGAGCTCGCTTCGCGTCGCTCAATCTGTGGGCATCACATTGGGCGTCGGCTTCGCCGAGCCGCTACTCACGATCAGGATCTCGCTCGTTGCTTCGTTACTACTTGGTTGGTTTTGGTTCCTTTGGCAGTCCCAAGACTCGTTCGCCGACGATGTTGCGCTGGATCTCCGCCGTTCCACCCCAGATCGTTTCGCTTCGACTGAAGAAGTACGACGCCTGAAGAGCATTGACGGGGTAGCTCGCCTTGCCTCGAAGCCGACTCGGGTTCGAGCTCGACGCGTCGTAATCACCGTCGAGAATCTGGCTGTGCGGACCTGCAACCTCGAGCCAAAGCTCCATCACGTCTCGGTGATACTCCGACCAGAACATCTTGTTCGTTGCCCCAATCGCGGCGACCCCGAAATCCTTCTTCTTGTTGAGCGTTGCGGAGAGCGAGCGGAGGCCATTGACCCGCATGATCTGCACCTTCGAGTGGGCATGGGCCAACTTCTGACGAATGACCGGGTCATCGATCCGGCCGTATTTGCGAGCTTCCGCGATGATGGCGTCAAGCTCGACCTCGAACCGGCGGTGCGACGTCGTTGCGCTCGTGCCTCGCTCAAAGCCCAGCGTCGTCATGGCGACTTTCCACCCGTTGTTGACACCGCCAACGACGTTGTCCTTGGGACATTTGGCGTCTGTGAAAAACACCTCGTTGAACTCACCCGAGCCGTCGACTTGTTCGATCGGCCTGATCTCCACCCCTGGCTGATCCATCGGGACCAAGAGATACGTGATGCCTGCGTGTTTCGAGACCTCGAAGTCGGTGCGGGCAAGCAAGAAGACGTAGTCGGCCTTCTGGGCTTGGGTAGTCCACACCTTCTGCCCGTTGATGACCCACTCATCGCCGTCGAGTTCGGCCTTACACATCAACGCGGCGAGGTCAGAGCCGGATCCGGGCTCGGAGAAGCCCTGACACCACGACGTTTGCCCCGCCAAGATTCCCGGCAGGAACTCCTTCTTCTGCTCCTCGGTACCCCATTGCAAGATGGTGGGGCCAACAAGCGTGTCGCCAAAAAAGTCGCCTCGCATGGGGGCGCCGACCCTCGCAAACTCTTCGTTGAGCACCACCGACTGCATGGTCGAAAGGCCCTTGCCACCGTATTCAGTCGGCCATGAGGCGCAGATCCAGCCGCCCGAAAAGAGCTTCTTGGGCCACTCGACATTGAACACGTCGCGCTCTTCGTCTGACATCTCGAAGTCGTCGTCAGTCCAACCCTCGGGCAGGTTTTCATCGAGCCAGCCTCGGATTTCGACGCGGAAATCCTCAGCTTCTTGGGGGTAATCCAGATCCATGACTTCCATCTTGACCGACCGGTCAAGTTTTGCCAACTCATCGAACCACCCAGCTCGTGAGCACGGCTGCCAGCATCGTTGGGAGCATCGTTGGGAGCATCGTTGGGAGCAGGGCGCGGCCCTACCCTTGGGCCCATGGCAGACGAACCGCTGGTAGAAGGTGCAGACGGCAATCTGCGGTGCAGTTGGGGCTCATCATCTGATGACTACACCCACTATCACGACACCGAGTGGGGCCAGCCGACGGTCGACGAGCGGACCCTGTTTGAGAAGATGTGTCTCGAGGGCTTTCAGTCAGGCCTCTCGTGGATCACGATCCTGCGCAAGCGCGAGGCCTTTCGTGAGGTGTTCAACAACTTCGATGCCGAGAAGGTCGCCGGTTTCACCGAGACCGACATCGAACGACTGCTTGGAGATGCTCGCATCATTCGCCATCGAGGCAAGATCGAAGCGACCATCAACAACGCCCAGGCGCTCATCGAGTTGCACAACGGCGGCGAAACCCTCGCCGGCGTGATTTGGTCCTACGAACCAGACGACCGAGTACCGACGGCGTGGTCCGACATCCCGGCATCGACGCCCGGTTCGACCGCACTCTCGAAAGATCTCAAGAAGCGAGGCTTTCGTTTCGTTGGCCCCACAACGGCCTACGCCGCCATGCAGGCGATGGGTGTGGTCAACGATCACTTCGGCGACTGCTGGAAGCGCGACGAATGCGCATCAAAGCGCGCTGCACTGAAGCGACCCAAGCGCTGACTGCGGCTGCTGCTTCTACTTCTTCTTTTTGGTCGGAAGCCCGACAGCGACGCTCTCGTTGGCCCAACCAGGCCACCGCGTTCGGCTCTTCTCCGCCAGCTTGTGCATCAGAGCGATGGCGGCGGGGTCGTCGTCGCCAGGCCGAGTTTCGATCACGCCGTCTTTGATCATGGCGTCGACGATGGCCCGGCCGAGGTCGGTGCGAACGATGGTGAGCGTCCAATCGGTCTCGTTGCCGATGCCGCCGGTCGAAATGTCGGCGTGCTCAGCCGCGAAGTCGGGGCAGTGGTTGCACCCTTCGCGGGTCCACGCGTGGCATTCCTTCAGGTTGATCTCGTGGAAGTCGCCGTTCTTCATCCACACCTGGAAGACGCCCTTGATGTTCATCTTGGCGATGTCGTCTTTGGCCAGGCCGTACTTCAACCAGAAGAGCTCGTCGAACATCGAATCGTCGAAGCTCTTTGAGCAAAGCAGACCGATGTTGAGCTTGATCGGCTTGGAGACCTTGCCGACCTTGCGGTGCCACATCACCGGAGCGATCGAGGTCTGGCAGCTCATGCCGACAAGCGCGAGGTTCTCGAGGCCCTTCTCGCGGGCTTCGTCGTAGGCGATTGTGTTGGCTGAATAGGTGTAGCGAGAGCCGGCGCCGGCGAGCACTTCCTCTTTGTTTGTGGCAACGCCGGGAATGGCCTTCCAACCGCTTGCGCCACCCTCGAGCATCGACACGAGTGCGCCGTCGACGATGTTGTTCTCGAGGCACCAAATCAAGATCGCAGACACGAGACCGCCGTCTTGGCCGGTCTCATACACGTCGTCGTCCTTGGCTCGTACGAGAAGGATGTCTTTGTAGATGCCCGACATCTCGTCGGCCTCGCGGGTGCGTCCGAAGAGATGCTCGTCTGCTTCGGTCTCCCAGTCACGAAAACGGGGGCACGCTCGGGTGCAGGACGTGCAGCCCTTCTCGCCATGGCCACAGTTGTCGAGCCCAAGATCCTCTTCGAGGTGGAACGGCTTGTACTGGCCGGGTTCGTGCTTATAGCCAATGACATCGTGCGGGCAGGCAATGACACAGCCGGCACAACCCGTGCAGAGACCCGAGGTGATGACCTCGTCGTAGAGCTCCTTCCATTGGAAGGTCCAGCGCTCTTTCTTGGCTGGTTTTGCTGCATCGTCGACAACCGTCATGGAAGAAACCTACAGCGACATGGGGTCAGCGGGAATTCCACCGGTGCCAGGCGGCCGAGAAGCCGGGCTCAGAGATCGGCTTCTTCGATGACGCACTCGGCCACGATCTCGGTGAGCTCGGGCGGTAGATCAGCGAGCGGATCAGCGACGAGCTGGGCATCGATCTCAGAGAAACGCTCAAACGTGATGTCGGTCTGCGCCCGCTCGAACACGCACTGACACAACCGACCCTGCAAGATCGAATCTTCGACCGGCACCGTGCAGGCGGCGAAGAAGTTCTCAGACTGCTGCGCGCTGAAGTCGGTCTGCACCGGCTCTGAACAAGCCCCGAGGGCGATGAACGCTGCGACACCGATTGCGAGACGGGTTCTCTTGCCCTTGCGACGGCCAGCCGAAACCAGCCTGCCGCAATTGAGGCGTCGTGCTTGAGCAGTCACGACTCCGATCGTAGTTGTGACGCCGAGGTCAGCCTCGCCAGAGATCGAGCTCGATGATCTGAGCGTCGTTCTGGTTGTCGTGGCCCAGTCCCTCGCATGGCAATCCCTCATATCCCAGTGCGGCGTCGATCTCCTCGAACGTCGCTTCGCTCATGACCGCAGCAGCGAGCGCTTCCCAACGGTCGGGCGTTGCCGCATCGATCGTCGCGCTGGTGTCGAAAGACAGCGCACCCGTCGTGGGCAGATGGATGACCTCGCAGTCTTCAGACGACGAGAAGTCAGAGGCGGTGTCAACCGATTCGGGTTGCGGGTCAGGACGGGCATCCATGCCGTTGACTACGGCAGAGCCCCCTCAGAACCTGAGGGTCAATTTGGCCCATCAAGGCCCTGTTTCAGTGATAAATGCGGGACTTGTGTGGCGACATCGCGCTCGCATCGTTAGTCGGTCGAAGCGAGAACCGCAGCCCGAGAAAACACAGCATCGAGCATCTCTTCGGTGAGTCGTCCGGTGAAGGTGTTCTGCTGACTGACGTGGAAGCTGCACAACACCATCGCTCCCGCATTGGGGCCGCCATCGACGACCACCTCGACGCCATGACCGAACTTCGGCCGGGGCTTGATGCCGAGGTAGCTGGAAAGCGCCTGATAGGCGAAGCCTCCGAGAGCAACGAAGACCTTCGGTTCCACGATCTCGAGTTCACGGTCGAGAAAGGGCCGGCACGCATCGCGCTCCGTGGTCGTCGGCTTGTTGGCGGGCGGGGCGCACTTGACCGGCGAGGTGATCAGGGCGTTGGTCAGCACCATGCCATCGTCTGCATCGATGCTCTCAGGCTGGTTGGCAAAGCCCGCTCGGAACAAGGCTCGATAGAGCCAATCGCCAGAACGGTCACCGGTGAACATCCGACCCGTACGGTTCGCTCCGTGCGCGGCCGGCGCCAGCCCGACCACGACGAGCTTGGCGTGCGGATCGCCAAAGGCAGGGACGCCCCTTCCCCAGTACGTGTCTTCCCGATAGGCCGCCCGCTTCTCCCGCGCAACCTGCTCTCGCCATTCCACGAGGCGAGGGCACGTGCGACAGCCAGCAACGTCATCAGCAACGGCGTTGAGGAGCCGAGCTGCGTTGTCGGGTGCGTCGCCGCTCGTTGGGGTTTTTCTCGCGGGCATCGCTTCGACGGTAGATAGCGTAAAGACCGATGGCACCTGGGACCGGCAAGCAAACTGCGAAATCGAAGAAGACGAAACGCTCGACACAAGGCAAAAAGGCCCCTGCCTCAGAGGGCGTGAAGCCAACCCTCGTGTTGCTCGTCCGCCACGGCAAGACTCCCACCACCGGCAAGGTTTTGCCTGGCCGGGCCAAGGGTCTTCACCTTGCCCCCGAGGGTGTCAAACAGGCCGAGCGAGCTGCGGCCCGTATCGCAGGACTCGGCGAGGGCAAGATCGCTGCTGTGTACGCCTCGCCAATGGAGCGCACCCAAGAGACGGCGGCACCCATCGCCAAGGCCTTGAAGCTTCGTGTCCGCACCAACAAGGGTCTGATCGAAGCCGACTTCGGCAAGTGGACGGGCCGAAAGCTCACCGAGCTCAACAAGCTTCCCGAATGGAAGACCGTTCAGCAGTACCCGAGTGGGTTCCGCTTTCCGGGGGGCGAGTCGTTCGCTGAGATGCAGACCCGCATGGTCGATGCCATCCACGACCTGGTGGCCAAGCATCCTGGCGAGACCATCGTCTGTACCTCCCACGCCGACACCATCAAAGCTGCTGCGGCAAGTGCCCTCGGCACCCACCTCGACCAGTTCCAGCGCATCGTGATCGGCCAGTGTTCGATCACGGCAATTCTCTACACGCCAGGCGGCCCGGTTGTCCTCGCCGTCAACTCCACCGGCGACGATCTGTCGTCGCTCGTTCCAAGCTGACCATGGCGGAGTCGTTCGAGTTTCGTGAGGTGTATCACTTCACCTCTGGTGCTGTCGGTGAGCCGGGTGATCGCACCTTTTACATTCAGGCGAGCGACGGTGAGCGGCTTGTTTCGGTAAAGCTCGAGAAACAGCAAGTCGGTGCCATCGCCACCTACCTGCGGACCATTCTCGAAGACATGCCAGCCCCCTCAGCCGAGCTCGAGCCGTTGCCGCTGCGTGAACCCGTCGAGGCCGAGTGGGTGGTTGGCCAGATCGCCGTCGGTGTGAGCGAGGAGGACGCGCAAGTCGTGCTCGTGATCGAAGAGCTCGCCGAGGAGCCCTACGACGAAGACGACCTGTTCGCCGACGTCTCGGTTGGCGCATCATTGCGAGTCCATCTCACGGTCGACCAGGCGGCGCAGTTCATCATCACCTCTGACGATCTGATGGACAAGGGCCGGCCCCCCTGCCGACTCTGCGGCCAGCCCGAAACACCCGGCGGGCACGTCTGTCCTCGTCTCAACTAGGAGGATCCGAGCGCCGTGACAGATTCGGATCGCGCCTTCGAGCTGCCGACCTCAGAGATCGTCAGCCATTTCGAAGACGGTGAGTACGACATCGAGGGACGGATGCCGTACAGCTCGAACACCACGCTGTTGGTGAATGTGCAGAGCGAAGATGGTCGGGAACAGAAGGGCATCTATAAACCCGGACGAGGCGAACGGCCGCTGTGGGACTTCCCCGAAGGCCTCTACAAGCGAGAAGTCGCGATGTATCGGGTGGCCGACCAGCTGGGTTGGAGCGTCATCCCCCCAACCGCGCTTGTCGACGGCCCGCTCGGGCTCGGATCGGTGCAAGCGTTCGTGAATGCCGACTTCGAGCAGCACTACTTCACGCTGCATGAAGCGGGCCTCGGGCTCGACGACTTGCGACAGATCTGTGTGCTCGACCTGATCGCCAACAACACCGATCGCAAGTCGGGTCATTGCCTGCTCGGTTCCGACGGCCACATTTATGGGATCGATCACGGCCTGTCGTTCCACGCAGAGTGGAAGCTCCGCACGGTGATGTGGGACTTTGTCGGCGAACCGATCCCTGATGCGATCCTGCAATGCGTCGACCGGTTCGTTGAGGCCGACAGTTACCCCTTCCTCGATGACTTGCTCGATGGGCTCGAACTCGACGCGATGAAGACCCGGGCCAAGGCGGTGCTGAACGAGGGCGTGTTTCCCGACGACGAGACCGGCGGGCACCGCTACCCCTGGCCCCTGGTCTGATCGTCATCCCAGCTCGGGTCTGCTGAACGATTCACGGGCGCGACATCACCTCGGAACGACAACGTGCAAGGGTGTTGCTGCGCGGGCCAAACAACACCGATGCGCTGCACCGGTGTTCGGAGGTCCAAAGAAATGAAAGCTCAATCAACCAAGCGAAAACCGGTCATGGCTGTCGCGGCCTTGGCCCTTGTGGGCGGATTGGCAGCGTGCGGAGGCGAGTCGGGGACGAGCGACCCGGAGAACATCGTTGCCGATGACGGTGGCATCATCCTCGACGACACGCCGACGTCTGACTCAGTGGACGAAGCGCCTGTCGAGGACGCACCAGCCGAAGACGCTCCAGCCGAGGAAGCACCCGTCGAGGAGGAAGCTCCGGCCGACGAGGAGTCGACGGGCTGATTCTGCCCCGTCGCGCATGCGACGGGCCTGCCGCGGATGCGGTGAGCGACGTTTGATCGAGCTTGCCGTGTACCTCTCACCCGTATCGGGCTCCGGACAACGGCGTCTGGAGCTCGATGCTGGTCGAGAAGCATCGCTGCTTTCGTTTGGTGCCGAGGCATGCGGTAGACCAGAGGTTCAGCACCGACCGGCCCGGCTACAACAGGGCCTGCACCGACGGAGAGAGTCAGCATGACCACGCCCGAGTGGAACCACGTTCGCTACGACAACCCGGCGCCCGGAGTTGGTCGTGTCACCCTCGCCCGCTCTGAAACGGCGAATGCCCAGAACTACCTGATGCTCACCGAGGTCAATGAGGCGTTCGACGTCGCATGTCAGGACGACGAGGTCCGTTGCATCGTGTTGGCTGCGGACGGCAAACACTTTTCGTCTGGCCACGACTTGTCCGACCTCGACCCCGACATGGACTCACTTCCGACGATCGGCACCCAATGTCACTTCGATGCCGATGGCGCCGAGGGCTACATGGCCCGCGAAGCCGAGATGTACGTCGGGTTGTGCTGGCGGTGGCGCAATCTGCCGAAGCCGACGATTGCCTCTGTCCAGGGCAAGGTCATTGCTGGAGGTTTGATGCTGGTGTGGCCGATGGACCTCATCGTGTGCTCCGAAGAGGCCACGTTCTCTGACCCGGTCGTCGCCTTCGGCGTGAATGGTCACGAGTACTTCACCCACCCGTACGAGGCGGGGGCTCGGCTGGCCAAAGAGATGCTCTTCACCGGTCGAGCCATCACCGCCGAGGAAGCGCTCCGCCACGGCATGGTCAACAAGGTGGTGGCGCGAGATGAGCTCGAGTCGGAGACGCTCGCCATGGCGGCACACATCGCCAAGCGCCCGATGTTCGGCCTCACTTTGGCCAAACAATCGGTGAACAACGCACTCGACGCCATGGGTATGCACACGGCCCTGCAGTCGGCCTTCGGGCTCCATCACGTCGGCCACAGCCACAATCGCCTCAAGTACGACAGCCTTGTTGACCCGTCCGGTATCCAGGTGATTCGTGACGAGGCCTGATCTCGTTCGGCCGTCACCGACTCCGTCACAACGAACAGTGCAACGAGGAAGACTCAACACATGACTCCAGGCACCGCCATCTTCGACATGAACGAAACCACGCTCGACCTGGCGCCGGTGCGGGCCCTGGTTGACGACTACCTTCCCGCCGCTGGTGGGTTCACCGTGTGGTTCCAGCGGCTGCTGCAACTCTCGATGTCGACAACGACGACCGGGGCTGGGTTTCTCGAGTTCGGCGCGTTGGCTCGTGACGCCTTCGCGGCAGTTGCCGAGTCAGCCGACGACAACCCACCCGGCGACGCCTTCGCCACGGTTGGGGCTGCGATCGCTGCGATCAAGCCGTACCCCGAGGTGCCAGCAGCAATGGAGCGGCTCAAGGAGGCCGGCTGGCAACTGGTGGCGCTGACCAACAGTGGCCAAGCCATGGTCGACGGCCAGGTCGAAGGCGGCGGGATGACCGAGCTGTTCGACCACGTGTTGTCAGTCGAATCGGTGCAGACGTACAAGCCAGCGGCTGCGCCGTACGACTACGCCCTGTCGGTCGCTCAGTGTGATCCCGCCAACGCGTGGATGGTGGCCTGCCACGACTGGGACCTCGCCGGTGCTCGTGGCGTCGGGATGAACACCGCCTTCATCGAACGATCAGCCATGAGCTACGCCCCAACCTGGGACGCGCCGGAGCTCTCGGTCTCCGACTTCACCGCACTGGCAGATGCATTGCTCGGCTAGCGAGCTGGAGACCCGTCAGGCGAGCACGGCTTCCGCCGCTGGCTCGGGTTTCATCGCATTCGGTGGCGTGGCCAACATAAAGAACAAGATGCCGAAGGCAGCCGCAATCGTGACGATCGTGAACCCGAGTTCGTAGGTGCCCGTCGTGTCGGCGAGCGTGCCGACGATCAGCGGGCCCCCGGCGGTGCCGGCCATCACGATGACCGACGAGAATCCCATGATCTTGCCAAAGTGACTCGACCCGAAGTAATCGGCTCGAAGGGCCTGCATCAGCGGACCCCGGACACCCCAGGCAATGCCGTGCAACGGAACAAAGGCCCAGATCATCCAGCGTTGATTTGCGTGGGTGAGAAGCACGAGTCCGATCAAGTGGCCGCCCATGGCGAGGCAGGCCAGCAACCGTTTGTTGACCCGATCGCCGAGCTGGCCGCCGAGCAACATCCCGACAAGCTGCAGCATCGGCACCGCTCCCCCAACGAGGCTGGCCTGTTGGAGTGTGAACCCCTGCTCTTCGGTGAGATACAGCGACAAGTGGGCCATGACCGAACCGACAACCAGGAGCGCCGAGGCGTGACCCAACGAGATCATCCAGAAGGCCCGGGTTCGGATCGCTTCGTTGGCGGTGAGGTGCACGTCTGACACACCTTCGGCTCGGGTCTCATCTGGCCCGATGGCCGCGGGATCGATGCCGTCGACGAACTGATCTCTGTCTGCCGGTGCGCCGTCCATCATTCCGGAAACGGGCCAGCCAACAACTGCCACGATCAGGCCGGCGATGAACAGCGTCCAACGCCACCCGATCCGCTCGAGCAGAAACACCACGCCCGGGGCCGCGGCCCCACCGATGGCGAACCCCATCGACCCGATGGCCAGCGCTCGCGCTCGTTTGCGTTCGAACCAGCGCACGACCGCCGTCGTGACCGACAGGAAGCCGGAGAGGCTGGCACCAACGGCGAGAACAACAAGGGTGAGAATGAAATGCCAGAGATTTTGAATCTGACTGAAACCAAAGAAGCCGAGGGCGAGAAGCACAACGCCAACGCGCATGACCCGACGCGTGCCGTACCGATCGAGGGCCCAGCCTTGGATCGGGCCGAGCAAGGCACTCTCAAACCGCGTCGCCGAGTAGCCGACCGACAGCATCGTCTTGCTCCAACCAAATTGCTGGTTGAGCACCACGGCATAGTTTCCGTAGCTGCTGAGAAAGAGGCCAGCCTGCATCGCCTGCATGGCTGCGCCTGCACCGACGATCCGCCAGCCGTCGAACCTTCGGTTGGTCATCGGGTGTCAGTCTCTCACGACCGACCCGATGACAGGTAGCTCGCGTTAGGGCTCGCGGGGAAGAATCTGCGTCATCTCGAGAAGGCGACTGTCTTCCAGTGCCGCGGCACGAATCGGGGCGATCGCCTGGTAGTCGGGGTCGTTGAACATGCCGACGAACTGGGCCCGAGTCGGGTAGCGCACGAGGATGATGATGTCCCACTCCTCGTCGCCGATGATCGGATGTTTGCCCCGACCCATCCACACCGGCTCGCCGCCGAAGCGAGGTTGGAACTCGGCGAACTTCTGGCCGTAGGTGCGGTATGCCTCTTCACCTGTCATGCCGTCGACACCCGCCCCTGTTTCTGCCATCTCGCGGTAGCGAAGCAGATTCAGCATGACGACCGGTTCGTTTGGATCGCCCTCGGCCAGCATGGCGTCGAGCATCGCCTGATCAGAATCAACGTGTCCCATGCTGGCCGACCGTAGTTGCCGCGGTGGGCGGGACGAAGATGCTACGACTGGGGTCGTTGGGCAATGAGTGCGGTCGTCTTCACCAACTCGGTAATCGTTCCACCTTCGGCGTGGGCAGTGACCGTGTCGGTCAATCGAGCGGCGGCAGCCTCATCAATAGCGCCCGAAGCACTCGACACCACCTCTCCAACAATGTTCTGCACACTCCTCCGCTGGTCTCGCTCAAACACCCACTCGGCAACGGCCGAAAACGACGATGCTCCGAGAACAGCGCTGTCGGACACATGATCCGGCGTACCGCCCGAGCTCACCTCCCGCCCGAGCTCGGCACTCAACGCCGAACGGAGATCCCTCGACCAGTCAGTGTCTTGCAACCACACCGGCACGCTCGACGAGCAGATGACCACCGCTCCACTCGAGCACACCATGTTGTCGAGATCGGCGAGCAGGTCACGCTGCGCCATGTGATGAAAGGCGTTTCCGATTACGACGAGGTCAACCGGACTGCCGACGAGCGAAGCCAAATCGTTGTCAGCGCCGACGAGCCAACTGATCTGCTCGATACCGCGTGTCGCTTGCATGCCAATGCGAACCATGTCGGGCTCTGGATCAATGGCAGTGACACGGGAAGCGACGCTCGCCATCAATCTGGCGAGCTGGCCGGTGCCTGCCCCAAGGTCGATGACATGTGACTCTGGTCGAAGCACGTTCACGGCGACGAGGTGGTCGCACAACTCAGGTGGGTAGCGAAGCCTGGCCTCCTCATAGACGTCGGCCAAGCCATCAAACGATCCCATTGGCAACCAGTATGGACAACAACGCTTCACCCGTGGCATGGCACACGCTGAACAGCTGAGCGGAACCGCCACAATGGTGGCAATGGCCGAGCAAGACGACGCAACCGACCTGCATTTCAGGATGGGCCAACCAATTCCGGTTGGCGAGCCGATGGTCGATCGCAATGGCCAGGTCATCGGGACGGTCGTGTCGTGCACAGACGATTGCGGTGAGGCGTTCCACGTCGTGGTGCGGCCGGTCGAGGCAGCAGCGAACGACACCTGACCACCTGGCGAGCTGTCAGCCTCCTCGCCGAGGGGCAGCTTCAGCGCGAACCGAGACCTGGAACGGCTCGCCGTCCATGAACACGCGTAGCAGTGTCATCTCGACCTCGCCGGTGACGACCACCTCGACACTGTCAGCATCAGCGATGACGGTCGGCACGCCAGCCACGGATCGACGGTCGGGCTGCGCAGCAAGCGATTGCCAGGCCAACGTCTCAGCCAAGGTCGGATCGAGGCGGACCTCGCCCGAGCTTCGGTAGCTCACGACGTCAACACCATTTGCGCCGGCAGCCGCTGCGGCGTCCGCCATCTCGGCGAGGGCCCGTCGCTCGCTGAAGGCGCGCCACAAGTCGATGCTGAACCCCGACACGAACAGCAGCACGACGACCATGCCGATGCCAAAGAACGTCACATGACCCGACTCGTGGTTTCGTTCTGAGCGCAACCGCCGACCGCTCATCTCGTCGCGCCGTAGTCGGGGTAGCGCTCGATGTGGGTCGCGGTCCAGGTCACCTCGCCAAACGATCCGAACAAGGGCAAGACGGCCCCCGGCATCTCGACGGTGACGCTGGCAACCACCCCTTCGCCCGGCACCACACTCGGCGCAAGGTCGAGGGCCATCGATCCCTGCGGCAGCCCGTACCCTGCCTCGATTTCTCGCACCAACGTCTGAGCCGACGCCACGCCTTCTGGGCCGTGGACCACTACGACCCGAGCGGCCTCTCCTGCTGCGTCGCGGGCGGCTGTTTGGCGCTCGACCCAGGTCGAGACCGAAAGCAACAGCACGCCGAACGGCAACAGGATCAGGCCAAGAATCAGCGGCAACTCAAACGCCGCCGACCCTCGCTCCCCCGTTCTGGAGGCCTCCACCGTCTGTTCCGCCGGCTGGCCACTCCAGTTCGGGCTCATGAGGGTTCGACCTCCCGCACCGCGATCGCCGTCACGGTGAATGACCAATCAGGTGACACCGGCAGCCAAGCCTTGAAGTCGGCATCAACCGAGACGACGACCCGATCGTCACCGATCTCGCATCGCACCTCTGACACCTGCTCTCCGAGGTCACCGCCCAACAACTCGCCTCGCACCTCAGCAAACCGCGCCTGGCAAGCACTTCCGTTTGCATCGGTAACTGCCTCGGCCCGTGCGGCTTCGAGGGCAGCCGAACGGAGCACGCCGCGGCCGTACTGCCACACCGCAAACTGCACGAAGAGCGTCAAGATGATGAGGAACATCCCCATCGCCGCAACGGAGGTCAGTGCCGCTGAGCCTCGCTCGCCAGACTCTCGACGCGGCTGCGCTGGAGCTGAGCCGAGCACGGGCCTACAGACCGAGTGACGTACGAATTGACGCGATGAGATCGAGCCCGAGTTGTTCGAGGCCAGCAAAGACCGCCACGAGGAGTCCGATCGAAAGTGCGCTGATCCCGAGCCACTCGACGATCCCGGCCCCACGTTCACCCAACCGGTCGTCGACCGCCTGAGTCTCACCTTGCTTGCGCGACTTCTCGTCTGCTTGCTTCATCGCCAAATGCATCAACATGCCTTGCCTACCCTCTTCCTGTTTTTGATTTCGATGGGAACCGACTTCATGAGCCGGTTCCGAGAACAAGTGCGGGTAACGCTGCGCCCACGAAGAGCACCATCACTGGGGCTATGAACAACAGCAGCGGGGCGAGCATGGCCGTGCGACGCTTCACTGCCATACGAGCCAGTTCGTCGCGCCGCGCCGCTCTGAGCTCGTCTGAAATGGCCAACAGCGGCTGGGCGATGTCGCCACCAGATCGGGCGGAAGACGACAGCAACCGGTAGAGCCGAGCAGCGGCTGGCTCCGCGGTGACGTCAGCGAGCTTGTCGTAGGCCCGTTGTGGGCTGGTTCCGGCTGTGATCCAACCGAGTGCCTCGCGGAGCTCCTCAATCACCGGGCCTCGACCAAGGGCACAGACGCCGCGAACGGCGTCGACCGGGCCGTGCCCCGAGCGAATATGCACGGCGAGCAGCTGCGCGATGGTCGACACCTCTGAGCGCATCGCTGATCGACGGGTGTCGATGGCCTTCTGCACTCGGTTTCGATGAAGCGTCAGACCGGGGAACCCGAACAAGCCTGCCATCGCAAGTGTCCAGCCGGGAGTGCCGATCAGGACAGCTCCCAACACCACGCCGAGCGTGAGCCCGCCCGCAGCGCCGGCCAGCTGACGTAACCGGTACTGATCCGGCGATGTGTCTTCGAAGCCAGCGTGCCTGAGACGAAGCTCGAGCGCCGGACCGTCGGCTGCATCGATGAGGTGCCCGACGACATCGGCGACCCGCTGCACCACCGGTCCGATCACACGAACAATGGGGCCGCGATCATCAACCCTTGTGAGAGCAACGACCGATACATCGGCGTACCCGGTACCAAGGCGTGACCTCGACAAAGCCGCGTACGGACGAACTCGAGCGCTGAGCGCTCGACGAGGCGGAAACACAACCGCGATCACAGACATCATCGTTGCCGCGGCAAACGCAGCACCGAGAACGACCTGCAGATTCACGCCGAATTCCCAGCCAAGATGCGTTGCTCGGTTGGGATCTGACCCAGACGCGAGATCGTCAGCAGCCCGACGATGGACATAACACCGCCGAAGGTCACGACGACCCAACCGGCAGGCGATGCGTAGAACTCTTGGTAGCCAGGCGAGGTGATGCAGAGCAGCGCCAACACAGCGAAGGGCAGGAGGCTGGCGCCGCGAGCCTCGAGACGGGTCTCGAGTTGCGCCGTGTCGATGTCGTCGACGAGGCGAAGATCTTGCGATGCGGCCTCGGCAAGATCGCTCAAGATGTCAACAACAACCGTTGCTCCCTGGTCGAACGCCAACAACAACACTTCGATGATTCGGTCAGACAACGGGTCGGCGAGGTCCTCGCGAATCACCTCGAGGGCGCTCTGCTGATCAAGCGCGCTCGCGAGGCCGGTGTAGCGAGCGAAGTAGGGACGAAGTGGAAGCGGTCCGGAACGGCCGAGCTCAACCAAGCTCGCATGCACCGACATCGAGGCTCGCAAGTGCGTGATCACATCTCGCAGCGCATCGGGCCACGCATCGAGACGGGCCCGTTGACGATCACGGCGTCGCCGGGCGAAGAGTGCCCGGGGGCTCGCCATGGTGACGCCACCGGCAACAACCGCAAGCGACGGCACTCTGGTGACGGCAAGCACGATGCCGGCCATGACGATGCCAGAGAGCATCGACACCGCCACGAACTGCATGGGGCTCACGGGCACGCCGGCTTGGTTCAGCCACTCCTGCCATCTCGCATCGCCACGACGCGGCGCTTTCTTGCGATGCAGACGTTCGGGCGTGATGCCAACGAACACTCCAAGCGCCAAGTACACGAAAATTCCGGCACCAAGGCCGGCGACAAGCCTCATACGAGGGTCCTCGTTCCTTCGAGAAGATCAGAAACCGCAATGTCGAGTGGAGCCAACACGCGCGACAGCCGCCGGTCGAGCTCGTGTGGCAACGGGGTGCCCGTCCATTGCAGGGGTCGTCCAATGTCGTCGCGGGTAAAGATGGGTTCGACGGTGAAGTCGTCGTCTGCCCCTTGCAGCGGTGGGATGGCAACGATCTCCATGATCTGACGCCGACCAGCACCACCGGTGGCGGCCGAAGCTGGCTCCTTTGCCGTGTGCACAACCAGGTCGACCACCGAGGCGAACACACTGCGGACCTGCGACGGCTGCACGTTCGGGCCCGCCATCACCGCGGTCGACACAAGTGCGCCGAGCCCCTGTCGGGCGCCGTTGGCATGGATAGTCGAGAGCATTCCGCAACCGGCGTTACCGGCTCGAGTCAGCTCGAACGCCTCGCCACCACGCACCTCGCCAAGCACGAGGAGCTCGGGCCGCATACCCAGCGAGATTCGCACGAGGTCGCGCAACGTGACCGCGCCAGTTCCGTCGGGGCCGGCCGGACGAGTGCGCCAACGAGCTGCGCTGAGATGCCCGACGGACAGCTCGGGCGTGTCTTCACAGGCGATGACTCGCAGCGACGGCGGGGCCGAGCGCAGCAATGCGTTGAGCAACGTGGTCTTTCCCGAACCAGGTTGCCCGGTGACGATGACACCCGTCGGTGTGAGCATTGCCGCCGCGAGAAGCGATGCGGCGGCCGGCGTGATCGCATCCCAACCGATGAGTTCAGCGAAGGTCTCGCGCTTGGCCCGGTAACGACGAATCGTGACGTCGATGCGCTCAGCGACCGGCGGCGCAACAACTCCGAGCCGAGCCTGACCGTCCAGAATTTGCACCTGCACCATTGGCCGACTCTCGTCGATTGATGCACCGACAGATGCCAACAACTTGGACACAACGTGGGTGACTTCGTGCTCGCTCACCGGATCGGCGTGAGCAACAAGACGACCTCGGTCGTCGATGTAGGAGACCTCGTCACCATGAATGATGAGCTCCTCGTAGTCGATGGAGCCATCGAGGAACGGCGTAAGGGGTCCGTAGTCAAGGATCGACCGCACCAGGCGTTCGATCATCGATCCGGGATCGTGCAGTGGCGTTGCGCCAAAGCCCGAAACGGCCTCGGTCTGGTAGCGACCAACGATCGAACGGATCAGCTCAGACACCGACGCGGCATCAGCGGAGTCGAGTCCGCGAACCCTGAGTTCGTCGAGGACATCGAAGCGGAGCTTCTCGTAGGCATCGGTGGGTGCAGCAAAGACCGTCATGCCACCATCGCCTCTTGCTCGGCTCCGGTGATTGCGGCATCGACGTGTGGGTCGGCTGCAAGGCTCGCAGCGAGACGCTTGATTGCCCGCACCATGGCGCCGTTCGTGGCGACATTCGCATCCCACGCCGCCCGCTCAACCCGACGGTCGTGGGGCACCGCGATCGGCGCACCAAGACGAGGGCCAGCGATTTCATGCAGCTGCTGCTCGAGTTGGTTCCTCATCGATGCTGATCTCGGCACTCGGTTGAGCACGACGTGCACGGGCGTGTCACCAACGAGGGGCAGCAGGTCGATCAACCAGTCGACGAAGCGGAGCAGACCGGTGGGTGACGCATCACAAACCGCAACGATGTGGCTCGCCTGAGCGGCGACGGCTCTGCTCTGCCCGAAACGGTCGACATGTCGGGAGAGATCTTCGAGCTGCGGGCCGATGCGAGCCACAACGGCTGGCCAGCGGGCGGAGAGCTCCTCGACCAGATCGACCACCTCGCCCGACCGGACAAGCGACCAATCATCTCTGGCGGCGAGGCCGACGATCACATCAAAACCGAATCCGGGGCCGGGTACGGCCCGGGTCGCGAGGCAGTCAGAAATGTCGGGAACAGCGTCGAGCGACCCGTCGACCGAGAGCTGTTCGCCTCGGTGAGCCTCGATGGCGCTGATCAGGTGCGGGTGAATGCCGAGGCCGAGTCGCCGAGACATGCTCGGGTGCGTTTCGTCGACGTCAATCAACAGGCTTGGCCGCTCTGGCCAATGTGCGGCGAGAGCAATCGACACTTCGGTCGCTCCCGCGCCGGCAGGTCCGCCAACCGCAACAACCGTGCGCCTCGACCCAGGCACGCGGTCATCGAGATCCGCCGTGAGGTGTTCGAATCGTTCAAGCGAGCGACGAGATGGTCGGACCCGGCGAATGACGTTGAGAAGTTCGTCGACGTCGGCGGTTGCTGGCACCACATGGTCTATCCCGAGACGACCGAGGTGAGTCCGCCCGTGGCCGTCGGCCTCGAGCGGGTCGTACAGACCCACCAGCACCACGCCACGTTCGCGAGCCTGCACAACGAACGGCGCCGACAGCCAGCTGGTGTCGTCGTCGACGACAACGAGCTCAGCCGAACGTTCGAGCGCATCCCGACCGTCACGAACAGGCACCACCACAACGTCTGCGACGTGGTCACGACAGTGTCGTTGCAGCACACCTCGCCAGTCGCGAGCACTGAGCGCGACCGCCACCACGATGGGTGTGCCCGTTTCGTTGGCCTGTACCGAGGTCACTGAGTCACGCCCAGCGGAGCGGCGCCAGTCGAGCGAACGATCTCAATGTCGCCAGCACGCAGTGCGGCGGCGACGGCAAGCGCTTCTGTGTCGCTGACTCGGATGGTCACGAACGAGTCTTGCCTGACGGCAAAGGCCCCCGAGCTCGTCTGCTCACCGGGCAGGCGGGCGATGGCAGCGTCGATCACCACGAATGAAAGTTCGCCATTTGGATCCAGGCCGATCACATCGATCGAGTCGTTGAGGGTGAGACCGAGTCCGGTCAACACAACCGCATCGACAGGAAGCGTGATGGTTCGGGCCACTGATTGTTCAGCGACCGGAACAATGTCGGTGCTGCGCAGCGCTTCGCCAGATGCCAGGTCGCGAGCGAGCTGACCTTCGAGCATGCTCGTCGGGTCTGCGACACCATCGAGGAGAGGTGAGTCGGCGTGCACGTCGACGACGTCGAAGCGGGCGACAAGATCGGCAGAAGAAAGGACCTGCCCTGCGGCGAGATCGTCACGGGCAACCGCGACCTGGGCCGTTGCCGATCGGTCGGCGAGCGTGGCCGAGACTGACACGAACGTGACCAGGCCGGCCAACACCATGAGTCCGTGCGCCATGGTGAGTCGTTGAGGTAATCGCGCCGCCACTCGCCGTTGTTCCCGCATCGCTCCTTCTCGCCTTTCGCTACCCATCAACCGATCTCCGCATGAACCGGTTGGTTCGATCGGTCGCCCGCCAACTTCCGATGCAGACCAACGTACGATCCACACCGACACCCAGCGAGGGGTCACAAGTCTCCACTGTTTGAGGCGTTTAACCAGGGGGACCAGTCCCCTTGGCGAACACATTTCAACCAATAACCGTATACAAACGCTATCAAACGTAAGTGACAGTCGTCAATCGTGCCACTCTCGCGGAGTCGCCGAACGCTACGAGTGAGCTTTTCGAGCCGCCAATACGGACTCAAACGTAAACAAGCGCTACCGTTGATTGGATGGCTGAGTCAAACGACGGATTCGAGAACGTACGGGTCCAGTACCCACCGATTCTCACCACTGCGCAGGTTGCTGAGCTCCTGGATCTCAACACCCGTACGGTCCTCACGATGGCGAAGGATGGACGACTGCCAGCGAGTCGTCTCGAAGGCTCACGCAAGTTTCATTTCCTGCTTGAGGACGTCATCGACACCCTGAAGTCCAACCGCGTGACTCCCGAGTCGACGCCATCCGCCTAACGATCAGCGCCGTGCGGGGCGCGCCGTTCAGATCGCGCGGTTCAGATCGCGCCGTTCACATCTCTCGAATCAGGCACACGCTGTCGATCGGCATAAACCACGATCCAGCAACGCCTTCTCCGGCAACATGATGCTCACCAGCCACCGTGACCGTTCCCCGCATGGGCACCACAACCGGGCTTCCGATTTCGACGCGAGTCCCGGAGTTTGCGAGCTCGCGGCATCGAGCGATGACCGTCGACGGGTGGCCTGAGGTCACGGTCCCCGGCTGTCCGCTCGCCACGACGCGAACGCCGTGAAGGTGCTGGAGCGCAACATCGACCAGACCAGCATCGACACCAGCGACTCGAACAAGTTCGGAACCAACATGCACAATCCGACCGCGCACGGCACCCGCCGACGTCTCGCAAACAACCTCAGCCCCCTGGGTGCCAAGCTCGAAACACAGATCAGCGATCGAACGACCGGCCGCGTCCAGCTCAGCAGTGCTGTGCTCAACCTCTGCCTGCTCGGCAGCCGTCTCGAGACGGAGGGCCCGAAGGCGGCGATGTTCCAGATCCACGGGCCCCCATCGGCCAGTACGAAACGATGCTGATCGCCTCTTGCGCAAAATGTGCGTTCCCAATTCACACTTGACAACTTCTAAATACGTTTGATTACGTTATATGCATGCTACTTGTTCGATTCCGTTCTGCCGTCAAAGCGACACCCGCTGCATGCGCCCCGCTCGCGATCCTGGCCTGGATGCATCCGCGCCTTACGCCGGCCGAGTCGTCGCCAACAATCAGCGATGCCGTCACAACATCGTTGTGGTGGATTGCCCTCGGGGTCAGCGTGTGGATGGCGGCAAGCGTGGTGCTGTGGGCCGCGAACGATGCCGCATCTGGCGAGCATGCGCCGATGTGGCTCGAGCGCGTGACGATCCCGGGGTCCAAGCGCGTGGCTCAGCTTGTGCTTGCGACAACGGCCCTGACCGTTTCGGCATGTTCCAACAGTTCAGCTGCGCCTGTACTTCGAGCTGTCGACACCATCCCGCCAGACCAAACCACCGTCTCTATTGCTTCGCCAGCAACTGCCCTAGAGGACACGGAGCTCCAGAACACAGAACTCCAGAACACAGAGCTGCAGAACACAGAGCTCGATCAAACCGGGCTCGACGAACCCGGGCCCGCTGCATCAGATTCCGAGCCGGAGTTGGCCACGACAGAACTCATCAGCGAACCACCGCCACTCGAGGTCGGCATCGACCCTCACCCGCTACTCGAGCTCACCTCAGTCGCCATCGATCACGTCGTCGAACCAGGCGACAGCCTGTGGTCGATCGCCCAAGCCCATGTGGCCGAACACGATCCTGATGCGACCAGCGGCGACGTCGCCCAGTACTGGCGAGAATTGATGTCCGCCAACGGACCAACGCTCCGCTCAGGTGAACCCAACCTGATCTACGTAGGTGAAACGCTCACGCTGCCGGCGCTTGCTGTCGGCTGACCTCGTCGAGAAATATGTGGTCGGGCCCTATTGTTCAATCCCCTATGGCATCCATCACCGCAGAACTGCTCAGCGACTACCGAGTCGACATCACCAACGGAACCCACACCTGGCGGGCCGACGAGCCGGTCGACCTCGGCGGTGATAACACCGGGCCCAACCCCTACGACCTGCTGCTCGGCTCGCTGGCAGCATGCACGAGCATCACGCTGTCGATGTACGCCAAGCGCAAAGAGATCAACATCACGTCGCTCTCGGTTGAGTACTCCTACGACAAGGTGCACGCGGATGACTGCGAACAGTGCGACGACTCGCACAAGGGCATGGTCGATCGAGTGACCTCACGGATCTTCATCGACGGCGACTTCGACGACGCCACCCGCAAGCGGCTGGAAGAGATTGCGCAGCGCTGCCCGGTGCACAAGACCCTCGAGAAGGGCATCGTCTTCGACGAGACCGTCTTCGCCGGTTAGACCGTGATCGGGATCTTCTCGTAGCCGCGCAACACAAGGCGGGCTCGCAACTCGGGGTCACCAGCGAGGTCGAGGTTGGGGAACCGGCGCACCAGACCACCGATGGCACGCTGACCTTCAACGCGAGCGAGCGCCATGCCGAGGCAATGGTGAATGCCGCCGCCGAACGACATGTTGCGGGCCGCATTGTCGCGACCGAGGTCGAGCCGATCGGGCTCTGCGAACACGTTGGGGTCTCGATTCGCAGCGCCCAACACCGTCAACACCTGATCGCCAGCTGGCACGAGGCGACCTTCGATCTCGGTGTCTTCGAGCAACACCCGCATGCCGAACTGCACTGGGCTGTCGTAACGCAACAGCTCATCAACGGCGTTCTTGTCGAGCTCGGGGTCGGCCTGCCAACGCTCCAGTTGTGAGCGGTTGCGGAGCAACGCAATGACGCCATTGCCGATCAGGTTCATGGTGGTTTCATGGCCCGCCACCAACAGGAGCACCACAAGGTTGACGAGCTCTTGCTCGCTCAGCTGGTCCTCTCCGTCTCGAACCGCCTGGAGCGCCGACAGAAGATCGTCACCCGGATCGGTTGCGCGACGCTTCAGGAGCGCCCGGGTGTAGTCCTCGAGCTCGTCGTTGGCTTCGAAGATCTTCCGTCGATCCTCCTCAGAGCGCAACGAGTCCGGATCAAGGCCGGCAGCCAAGATCGACGACCACTCGCTGAAGATCGATTCGTCTTCGGCCGGCACGCCGAGCATCTCGCAGATGATTGTGAGCGGAAGCGGATAGGCGAGTGTCTCAACCAAGTCGACGGCTTCACCGTCGGCCGCTCGCTCGGCGATGTTGTCGAGAAGCGCGTCGGTGACGGCTTGGATCCGGGGCACAAGTGCCTCAACGGTGCGCGGCGTGAACGCTGAGTTGACCAGCGAACGCAGCCGAGTGTGATCCGGTGGGTCCATGAAGAGCATCAACGGCTCGCGATCGGCAAAGTCCTGCAGGATCTCGTCGCCGTCAACGTTCTCTTTGAAGAACGTCGAGTTGCGTTCATTGCTCGACGTTCCCGGTGAGCGCAGGAGTCCGTTCGCGGCGGCGTGGCTGAACGTGAACCACAAGTGGTTGCCGGCCTCGAGCAGTGGCGCCTGGCTTCGCATTCGGGCGTAGAGGTCGTAGGGGTCGGCCTGATTGACGGGGTCAAAGGCCTCCATCAGAAAGAGATCGCCTGCCGACGGTGTCGCTTGTGGCTCAGTCATGACATCATTCGTTCCCGTGTGCAACTCGATACGTTTATGTATCGAATACATTGATGTATCGTATTGACCATGTCAAGCCGTTCCCGGGAGCGCAGTCGCCCGACTCGCGACGAAACCAAGGGCAAGCTGCTCAACGCAGCAGCTGTTCTGTTCGCCGAACAGGGCATCGGCTCGACCAGCATCGAAGACATCTGCCAAGCAGCTGGATTCAGCCGTGGCGCGTTCTACTCGAGCTTCAAAACCAAAGACGACATCGTCTTCGAGTTGCTCGATCTGCACTTCGAGATGAATCAGACCGAAGCCGAGCGTCTCTATTCCGCGACCAACAGCACGGTCGAGTACATCGAGGCCATGAGTTCGCCAGATCGGCGAAGGACGCTGCCGGTCGATGACATCGGGATGCTCTACATCGAGCTCACGCTCTACGCCGTGCGCGACGGCAAGAACCGAAAGCGGTTGGTCGAGCGCCAACGACGCGACTTCGCCATGATGAGCGACATCGTCGAACGGATCATGGCGGACGAAGGACGCACACTGCCGGCTGACCTCGACGACATCGTGCACCTGTTGATGGGACTCGACATGGGACTTCTCATCCATGCACTGGTCGACCCAGAAACGCAGGATCCCAAACGATGGTCTCGAATCGTGACCACCCTCCACCGACTTCTCGACGCCGCCCCCTAACCTGAGCGAACGCATGTTCGCTACAACCACTGAGCTCAACCCGCAGCAGCAGCATGCGGTCCATCACCGGGGTACCCCGCTGCTCATCGTCGCCGGCGCCGGCACGGGCAAGACCAAGACGCTCGCCGCCCGCGTCGTACAGCTCATCGAAGACGGCGTCGATCCGCAGCGCATTCTGCTACTCACGTTCACCCGGCGGGCCGCATCTGAGATGTTGCACCGAGTCGCAAGCGCCACTGATGATCGAGCAGCGTCGCGAGTCTGGGGCGGCACGTTCCACGCCACGAGCAACCGTTTGCTGCGCAACTTCGGACAGGCAGCAGGGCTCTCGCCCAACTTCACCGTTCTCGACCAGGCCGACTCGACCGACCTCATGGGCATGGTCCGCACCGACGAAGGGTTCGGCGAGCGATCCAAGCGCTTCCCCAGGAAGGACACCGTTGCCAGCATCTACAGCCGGGTCGTGAACAGCCAGGCCAAGTTGGCAGACGTGCTCGAATCTGACTACCCGTGGTGCGCCGATCATGGCGAGGACCTCAAGGTGATCTTCTCGGCCTACACCGCCCGCAAGCGACGACACCACGTTCTCGACTACGACGACCTCCTGCTGTTCTGGCGAGCGCTCACCTCCGCACCTACCGCTGGGCCGCAGATGCGTGAGCTGTTCGATCACATCCTGATCGACGAATACCAAGACACCAATCCGATTCAGTCCGACATCATCCGCGGCATGTGCCGGACAGCTGACGCTGATGGGCGGGCCGCCGGCGACACCAGTTCGATCCAAAGCAAGCCCACCGAAGTGTGTGCTGTTGGTGACGATGCCCAGGCGATCTATGGCTTTCGCTGTGCATCGGTCGAGAACATGTGGGCGTTCTCCGAGCACTTCCCGGGAGCCACCACGGTCACCCTCGAGCAGAACTATCGCTCGACCTCGCCCATTCTCGGCGTGGCCAACGGAGTACTTGCGGCCGCGCCAACCTCTGTCGGACCCACCAGCCACTTCGCCAAAGAGTTGTGGTCGACCAAGACCAACGGCCAGACCCCAACGCTGGTCACCCACCACGACGAGGGGGCGCAGAGTCGCACGGTCTGCGAAAACATCCTCGACGCTCGCGAGCGGGGCATCGACCTACGCGATCAAGCCGTGTTGTTCCGGGCGGGTCATCACTCCGACGGCCTCGAACTCGAACTCGTCCGGCGAGACATTCCGTTCGTGAAGTACGGCGGTTTGAAGTACCTCGAGTCGGCCCACGTCAAAGACCTTCTCTCGCTGCTGCGGATTCTCGACAACCCCGCAGACGTGTTGGCGTGGCACCGGGTGCTTTCAGCCATGGAAGGCATCGGTCCGGCGACCGTTCGCCGCCTGGTCGACGAGCTTGGCATCGACGATGTTGATGCCGCTACCAGTGCCGCCACCGACAGCCAGCCTCTTGCCGAAGCTGCGGGCCCACCCGAAACCAGCACGGCGCTGAGCCGGTTCATTGCTGGCGACGGCAAGGTGCCGGCCGCAGCAAGCGCCGAGGCTGACGAGCTACGAGCTGCTTTCGCCGACTGCCTCAGCGGCAACGCCAACGACGAAGTACCACCAGCCGATCAAGTCAACCGTTTGAAGCCCTTCTGTTCGTTGGTCTTCCCGAACCGTTACGACAACGCGTCAGCCCGGCTCAGCGACATCGATCAACTCGCAGCATCGGCGCGGGCCTACGGTTCACGGCACCGGTTCCTCACCGAACTCACGCTCGACCCACCAGGCAAAACGAGCGAGCAGGCGGGCCCACCGCATCTCGACGACGACTGGCTCACCCTCAGCACCATTCACTCGGCAAAGGGCGGCGAGTGGCGGGCCGTCCATCTGATCCACGCCGCAGACGGCAACATGCCGAGCGACATGGCGCTCGGCGATCAAGCTGGCATGGCCGAAGAGTTGCGGCTCATGTATGTCGCGCTCACACGGGCCAAAGACGAACTCACGGTGCACGCACCGCTGCGGTTTCACGTCAACCGCCACGGGCGAGACGATCGCCACGTGCTCGCCCAACCGAGCCGCTTTCTCGACCCGGTGCGCGAACTGTTCGACGAGTCAGCGAGTAGCGCACAACCAAGCGATGAGACCGTCATCGAACTTGATGGCGTCGGGGTCACCGACGAAGTCGACACGCTGCTTGCTTCCCTCTGGGACTGAGTCTGCCGCTCCGCTGAGGCCGGGTCTACCGCTCCGCTGAGTCTGGGCTTGCCGCTCCGCTGAGGCCGGGTCTGCCGCTCCGCTAGGTCTGGGCTTGCTTCCAGCGATAGCTGCGTTACCGTCGAACGATGCCTCGGCTCACGGTCAGCACTCCCGCCTTCGTCGACAGCGCCCCCGTAGAAGTGACGGTCGGGCGTACGGTGCTCGCATCGCCCGAAGCGATCTGGGCTGTCCTCACCAACAACGACGGGTGGCCCGAGTGGTTCCCGGGCATGAAGCGATGCGAGACCACTTCGACGACGCCCGACGGCCTCGGTTCGACCCGAGTGGTCAAAGTCGGAGGCCTCGTGGCCGAGGAAGAGTTCATCTTCTGGGATCGGCCGAAGGATTGGGGCTTCACCGTGACGAAGACCAACCTGCCGTTGGCCACCGAGATGATCGAACGAGTCCGACTCGATGCGAGTGAGCACGAGGGTTCGAACAACACGATTACCGAAGTTCGCTACTCCGCCCACCTCACGCCCCATCCGCTTGCTCGGCCGATCACCGGCATCGTCAAGATGAATATTCGCAAAGCCTGGGAGAAGGGACTGGTTGGGCTCGCGGCACAAGTCGAGCGCTAGCCGGCACGAACGATGCCCGAAGCGTCCCTCCAGCAGACGATTCAGATTCCGCCAGACCTCGATCTCGCCAACACGATCCGTGGGGCCAAGAACCCGGTGCTCATCGGGCCCACCGAATCGTGGTGGAGCACCCGCACCCCTGAGGGTCTCGGCACGCTGTCGCTCATCCGCATCGAGCCTGGCACGGTGCAAGCCACGGCGTGGGGCGATGGAGCGCAATGGCTCATCAACCAGACCCCTCGACTCTGCGGCGCCGAGGACGACCTCACCGGGTTCGAACCAACCGGCAAGGTCGCCGACATCTGGCGCAAGGCACCGTTCAAGCTGGCTCGCACTGACATCATCTGGGACAGCCTGGTCGGCGCTGTCTTTGGCCAGAAGGTCCAGACCTTCCACGCCAAACGCAGTCGCAAAGCGCTGAGCCGGACCCACGGCGACCCGGCCCCGGGGCCACGCGAGGGTTGGATCCTCCCTCCGCCTGAGCGGGTGGCCGAGATGGGCTACTACGACTTTCATCCGTTGAACGTCGAACGCAAACGGGCCGAGACGCTGCTGCGGGTGGCCCGCGAGATGCGGAGGCTCACCGATCTCGCCAACCGAACACCGGCCCAAGTGCAAGCCCGACTGCAACGCATCCGAGGCATCGGACCGTGGACCGCAGCGATGGTCACGGCCACCTCGCTCGGCGATCCTGATGCGGTTCCGGTTGGTGACCTGCACATCCCCAACAACGTCACCTATCTCTTGGCCGGCGAGCCCCGCGGCACTGATGCCCGCATGCTCGAACTACTCGAGCCATATGCCGGCCACCGTTGGCGGGTGGTTCGTATGGCTAAGGGCATCAAGACGCCCCGCTACGCGCCACGGCTCGATCTCTACGGGTCGGGTCTCGAGATGGGACGCTGAGGCTCTGGTGCACGCCGAGTGACCGCCCGACTCAGAGTTGGTTGCCCAATGTGGGCCAACCGTGAATGGATAGGACGGTGGTTCCCAAGCGATACGCCGCCGGGCGACGAGCTGGCTGCGTACGCCACGTGGTGCACGACCGTTGAAGGGAACACGACGTTCTACGCTCCCCCATCGCCGGAGGCCGTCGCACGCTGGGCCGAGCTCACACCGCCTGACTTCCGCTTCTGCTTCAAGCTGCCGCAACACGTCACCCACGAACGACGGCTACGGGGAGCCCAGGAGGACGTGACTGAGTTCCTGTCGGTCATCGAACCGCTCGGTGAGCGAGTCGGACCGATCCAGATTCAGCTCCCTGCGTCGTTCGAACCCGAGGCAATCGGGGTGCTCGAGCAGTTCCTGGGAGCCCAATCTCGCGAGCAAACCTGGGCGGTGGAGGTGCGTCATCTCGACTTCTTCGTGGGTGGCTCGTCTGAGCGCCTCCTCGACGATCTGCTCTCCGACCTCGAGGCCAACCGGGTGATCCTCGATAGCCGAGCGTTCTTTGCCTCAACGCCGGTGACGCCTCCCGAGATCGAGGCCTGGGAACGCAAACCTCGGCTCCCGGTTCGTCCTGTCACCACCGGCAACCAGCCCATCGTCAGGCTCATCGGGCAAAGCGATACCGATGCGAGTATGGCGCACTGGCGACAGTGGATCCCCAAGCTCGCCGACTGGATCATGGCCGGCGTCGAGCCCCATGTGTTCACCCACACCCCCGACAACCGTGATGCCCCCGACCTCGCACGCCGATTCTGGGCGGCAGTGCGCGATGAGCTCGACGCGAGACCGAGCGGCGTCGAACTCGAACCGCTGCCTGAGCCCCGCCGACCCGAGCAACAGCTCGGCTTCTTCTCCTGACAGCCGCCAAACGATCGATCTGGAGGCCGGCACCGACTGTTTTGCCGGTGGAGGACTCCAGAACGGGTGTTGGGGCGGTAGAACAGTGCCATGCATGTTGTGATCGTTGGAGCGGGGCTCGCCGGACTTTCGGCCGCCGTCGAGTTGCATCAGCAAGGCCACGAGGTGCATGTCATCGAGGCAAGCGATGGAGTTGGTGGCCGGGTGCGCACCGACATCGTCGACGGGTTCCAGCTCGATCGTGGCTTCCAGATCCTTCTCGATGCCTATCCCGAGGCTCAATCGCTCCTCGACTACTCCGCTCTCGACCTCCATCAGTTCACCCCAGGCGCCACGATTCGTCTCAACGGCGAGTTCCACCGGCTCGGCGACCCACTCCGCGAGCCAAAGCAGCTCTTGTCGACCCTGCAAGCCCCGATCGGGTCGCCTTTCGACAAGGCGAGGATCCTCGCCTTCCGCCTTGCGGTCTCGAAAGGCGACATCGAAGACCTATGGACCGGTGTTGGCACCACTGCGATCAGCCGCTTCGAGAAGGCGGGGTTCAGCGACGACATGGTCGAGCGCTTCCTGCGCCCCCTGTTCGCAGGCATCACCCTCGACCCAGAGCTCCAAGGCTCGAGTCAGGTTGTGGAGTTCGTGTTCCGCATGCTGAGCAACGGCAACGCGGTCGTGCCAGCAAAGGGAATGGGCGCCATTTCTGACCAACTCGCAGCCCGTCTACCGTCTGAGTCAATTCAGCTGTCGACATCGGTCGCCGAGCTCGGGAAAGGCGCGGTGCGACTCGAAGGCGGGGACACCATTTCGGCAGACGCAGTGGTGTTGGCAACCGGAGCCACCGAAGCGAATCGACTTGCGGGGTCGGAGGACCCGGGATGGAACGGCGTCACCAGCATGTGGCTCGCCGCCGACGAAGCCCCTGTGTCGGAGCCGGTCCTGCTCCTGAACGGCGAAGGCATCTCTCCCATCAATTCGATGGTGGTGATGAGCAACGTCTGCCCCACGTACGCACCGAATGGCCGCCATCTCATCGTGGTATCAAGCCCTTCGATTGATCCGGAGCTTCCTGCGGCGATGCGCGACCAACTGTCGGATTGGTTCGGCGGCGTGGTCGAGACCTGGGACGAGGTTCGGGTTGACGAGATCGCCAAGGCCCAACCCAAACAGCTTCCAGGCCACAACGGCCGGGCGTCGGCTCAACTCGACAGCGGCGTGTGGATCGCCGGCGACCACCGCCGAGACGCATCGATCAACGGTGCAATCGGCTCAGGCCGAGCAGTCGCTCACGCGATCTGCGCCAGCTGAAGGTCAGGGGAACAGCTGGTTATCGGGGAGGCTGCGGGCTGCGGCCTCGAGCGGGGATTCGCTGAAGTGCCCTTGCAGCTGAGTTGACCAGATCGATCAACGTTCGGCCGCCGACGATGAGTGCACAGCCGATCGCGATCACCAGCATGGTCTCGTTCGGACCGGTGTTGGGCAGGCTCTCGAGTTCGTCTTCGTCGTCGTCTTGCAATTGAGCCGGAGCGGCATCTTCCACATCGTCCGAAACCACCATCATCCCGCCGCTCTCGGTGGTCGGGACCTGGGTTGTCGTGCCCTCGGTCGTGGGTGCCTGCGTTGTCGTTGTTTGCGTCGTCGGCGGCTGTGTTGTCGGCGCTTGTGTTGTCGGTGCTTGTGTCGTTGTCGGTGCCGCCGCAGCGTCACCGGCATCGCCAGCCGCACCGTCGTCAGCGCCATCTTCTGCGCCCCGTATCGTTGTTTGAACCGTAGGCGCCACGGTGATGACGGGTTCTCGATCGGTTGTGGTCACTTCGACCGCGTCGTCAGCAGCGGAGCCGTTCAGCGTTTCATCGCTGATCGAGCTACACGCAGCGAAGCCGATACTTGCCGCAATAAGGAAGGTACGGGCTCCAAGGCCCTGACGAGAGAACTCCACATCTCCAGCTTGACGCCCTCGATTGAGAACTACATGAGAAGAGGTGTCGTCGGGTGTAAGCCGATTGGACCAGTACCGTTCGGGTGGTCATGCCCGAACTACCTGAAGTCGAGACGGTGCGGCGACAGCTCGAGCCTCGGCTCGTTGGTCGGCGAGTACTTGAAGCGGGGTCGCACCCATCGACAAAGTTCACTCCGGCAGTCGACGTGATCGACACTGCGATCGATCGCGTCGCCCGGCGAGGGAAGTACCTCATCGTTGGGCTGAATGACGATCGAGAGCTCATCGTTCACCTGGGCATGACCGGCGTTCTTCGGTTTCGGGCCGGACCCCACGACGACACTGATCCCTACCTACGGGCCTGGTGGACGCTCGATCACGAGGGGCTCGCTGAGACGCTCGAGTTTGCCGACGTTCGCCGCTTCGGCCGGCTGCGAGTTGTGCCGAGGGGCGACTACCAAACGATCCCGACGCTGGCGAACGCAGGACCCGAGCCATGGGACCCTGAGCTGACGACAACGCGCTTCTGGCAAGCCATCAAGTCGAGCAACCGGGCCATCAAGACACAGCTTCTGTCGCAGCGCCCGATCGCTGGCGTCGGCAATATTTACGCAGATGAGGCCCTGTGGATCGCCGAGATCAACCCGGCGGCCAGGCGACTCGGACACGATCGAGCGGGGCGGCTGCTCGAAGCCATCCGCACCGTTCTGGAACAGGGAATCGAACTCGGCGGCACGACGCTGCGTGACTATCGCAATGCCGAGGGCGGCACCGGCGGAAACCAGCATCGATTGTTTGCCTACGGACGAGCCGGACAGCCCTGCGGCCGCTGCAACCGCGAACTCAGTTCACGAGTGATCGATGCTCGCACCACCACATGGTGTCGTGCGTGCCAAGCTCGCTGACCCTCGATCAACGACGGCCACAATGCGGTCTCCGTACACTGAATGGCATGGCGTCGTGGCTGACGGAAGCTGAGCAGAACACCTGGCGAACGTTCCTTTCCGTCATGCACCGGTTTCCCGATGAGCTCCACCAACGCCTCGAGTCTCGGTCCGAACTCGCGCTTACCGACTACGAGATCCTCGTGCTGCTCTCGGAGGCCGAGGGCAGACGCCTTCGCATGCGTGAGTTGGCCGAAGGCGCGATCGTGTCTCGTAGCCGGCTCACCTACCGCGTCGACAGGCTGGCCGAGCGGGGCTTCATCAGTCGCGAGGCCTGCCTCGACGATGGCCGTGGGCTTTGGGCCATCTTGACCGACGACGGGCTTCGGGCGCTTGAAGCAGCTGCACCGGCTCACGTCGACGACGTGCGCGAGCTTATGATCAACCGGCTCTCCGGGAAAGATCTCGAACATCTCGACGAGATCATCGGCAAGCTGGCGGCACAGCTTCCATGACCAAGCAGCCTTCATGACCAAGCAGCCTTCATGACCAACGAGCACAGCGTCCGTATCATCGGATCAGGCCGGGCCGGTGGCTCGCTGGCGCGAGCGCTTCGCACTGTTGGCCTCACTGTCGACCTGCTTGACCGGAACTGCGATCCGACCACCGCGCTCGAGGGAACCGACGTGCTCGTCATCGCCGTGCCCGATGACGTCATCGCAGAGGTTGCAGCGGCCGTGAAGCCTGGCGAAGGAGTGATCGCGCACCTTTCGGGCTCTCGGACGCTTGACGTTCTCGCCCCCCATGCTCGACGGGCCTCCCTTCACCCCCTGATGTCGCTGCAAGATCCTGAACGGGGAGCAGCGCGTCTGCTTGACTCATGCGCCTTCGCGGTCAGTGGCGATCCGAGCGCCGTCGAACTCGTCGATGCGCTCGGCGGCACCAGCTTCACCGTCGACGATGGCGATCGCGCCGCCTACCACGCCGCGGCGAGCATCGCCGCCAACCATCTCGTCGCCCTCTGCGCGCAGGTCGAACGGCTCGCGCACCACATCGGGGCTCCGCCCGAACCATTCTTCGACATGGCGGCAGCAGCGCTCGACAACGTGCGAAGCTCGGGTGCGGCGACAGCCCTCACAGGCCCCGCCTCACGTGCCGATTGGGAAACCATCGAGTCGCATCTCGATTCACTGCCACAGGCTGAGCACCAGCTCTACCGGGCCGCGGCCAAAGCTGCAGCTGATCTCGCTGGCCACCCTTGGCCTGCGCACCTCGACCACTACCCAGGCGACTGACATGGCTCTCGACATCATCACCACCATCGATGAGACCCGCCGCCGGCTCGACGAAGCGCGCTCCGACGGCCTGCGTGTTGGCTTCGTGCCAACGATGGGGTTTCTCCACGATGGTCACGCCTCGCTCATGCGAGCAGCAGCAGGCGACAACGACGTCGTGATGGCCAGCATCTTCGTCAACCCTCTCCAATTCGCCGAGGAGGAAGACCTCGACGACTATCCGCGAGACCTCGAGGCCGATGCGGTTCTGGCGGAGGAGAGCGGGGTCGACATCCTCTGCGTCCCCGACGTCGAAGAGATGTACCCCGGCGGCCCGGTGCTGACGACGGTGAGCGTCGAGGAGATTTCTTCTCGTTGGGAAGGGGCGACCAGACCAACCCACTTTGCTGGCGTCGCCACCGTTGTGACCAAGCTGTTCAACATTGCCGGCCCGTCAAGGGCCTACTTCGGCGAGAAAGACTTCCAACAGCTCGCCGTGATTCGACGCATGGTGGCCGACTTGTCGATCCCCGTCGAGGTGATCGGTTGCCCGATCGTGCGCGAACAGGACGGCCTCGCCATGTCGAGCCGCAACAGCTACCTCGACCCTGAGCAGCGCGCGGCGGCGCCCGTGCTGCGTCGGGCCCTCGGCGCGGGCTTAGCCGCCATCGACCATGGCGCAACCGATCCCGTGGCGGTTGTGCGCGTCATGACGGGATTCATCAAAGAAGAGCCCCTCGTCGAGCTCGATTACGCCGCAGCGGTCGATGCCGCGACACTCGAGACTCCAGACCAACTCACCGGCGAGATTCGCCTCATGATTGCGGCGCAGGTTGGACGGCCTCGACTGATCGACAACGTCGGTGCCACCATTACCCCAACCAGCTGAGCAAGCAGACCTCGACCAACAAGCGTCGAGCACCAAGAAGGACACCAGCTTTCGTGAGTAGCAACGTCACGGTTCCCCAGATCGAAGCGTCAAAGGTTGCCAACGGCGCCAAACCCCTCGTGATGGTGACCGCCTACGACGCTCCATCGGCCCGAGTCGCTGATGCCGCAGGCGTCGACATGATCCTCGTCGGCGACAGCGTTGCCATGGTGGTGCTCGGCTACGACGACACCCTTCAAGTCACGGTTGACGACATGGCTCATCACGTCGCCGCGGTGGCCCGAGCCAAACCGGCGCCGCTCATCATTGGTGACATGCCCTGGATGAGCTTCCACGTCTCAGTCGAGGAGACCGTCCGCAACGCCGCCACCCTTATTCGCGCCGGCGCCCAATGCGTGAAGGTCGAGGGAGGCCGCAAGCGGATCAAGATGATCGAAGCGATTCGAGCAGCTGAGATTCCTGTGATCGGCCACGTGGGGCTCACGCCACAGTCGGCAAACGTCATGGGCGGCTTCAAAATTCAAGCTCGCGATGCTCACGACGTGCGCCGAACCATCGCGGCAGCCAAAGGCCTGCAAGCCGCAGGATGTTTCGCCCTGGTCGTCGAGGGCGTGCCCGACATTGCCGGGCAAATGATCACCGATGCGGTCGACATCCCTGTGATCGGCATCGGGGCCGGACCAAAGACCGATGGACAGGTCCTCGTCTACCACGACGTGATCGGCCTCGAGAATCGGTTCAAACCTCGCTTTGTCCGCCGCTACGGCACGGCCTTCGAGGACCAGGTCGAATCGTTGACCAATTACACCTCCGACGTGCGCAGCGGGGCGTTCCCCGGCCGTGATGAGACCTACAAGACCTCTGACGATCTGGCCGAGTCGCTCGGTCTCTACGGCTCTCAACCGACGTAGGCAGATCAACGGAATCAACTGGTCAAGGAACACAACTGGGCGCGACTAGGTTCACACAGCAATGGCGCCCATCAGACTCCGAGCCCCGTCCGCCTTTGAACAAGGCTTCGCCCAGATCCGCGACGAACTCGACGTGCCCGCGGCATTTCCTCAAGTCGTGCTTGATGCCGCTGAGGCAAGCACAGCAGACGACTCAGGCCGACGCGATGCGCTCGACATCCCGTTCATTGCCATCGACCCGCCCGGCGCCACCGATCTTGATCAGGCATTTGCCGCTGAGAGACGCGGCGATGGCTACCGGGTGTTCTACGCCATCGCTGATGTTGGCACGTTCGTTGAGCCAGGCGGCGTGATTGACCTCGAGGCTCGTAGCCGGGGCACGACGCTCTACAGCCCCGACACTCGGACACCGCTCCACCCACCAGTGATCTCTGAGGACAGGGCCAGCCTGCTGGCCGGCACGGTGAAACCCGCACTTCTCTGGACGATCGACTTGGACGCAACCGGCATGCCGGTCGACTCGTCGTTTGAGCGAGCGACCGTTCAAGTTCGTGAAGCCATTCCGTACTCCGAAGCACAAAGCCGCATCGACAACAACGACGAGATGTTGGTGCTCCTCAAAGAAGTCGGCACCCTTCGCCAACAACAAGAAGCGGCCCGTGGCGGCGTGAGCCTCAACCTGCCGTCGCAGGAGGTCACCGAAACCGACGGCGTCTACTCGCTGGAATACGACTCATCGATGCCGGTCGAGAACTGGAACGCTCAGATCTCACTGCTCACCGGGATCGTGGCCGGCACCACCATGTATGAGGCGAGCGTCGGCATCCTTCGCACGCTTCCCCCAACTCGCAAACAGGATCTTCGACGGCTGCGTCGGCAGGCCAAGGCTCTTGGCGTCGATTGGCCAGATCATGTCGAGTATCCGGACTTCGTTCGCTCAATCGAACCGACTGATGCAACGACGAACGCGTTTCTCCTCCAAGCCGCTCGATCTTTTCGGGGAGCCGGGTATCTCGGATTCAACGGAGAACAGCCGGAGTACGCAGAACACGGGGCCATCGCTTCGATCTATGCCCATGTCACCGCCCCGCTCAGACGCTTGGTCGATCGTTTCGGCAACGAGATTCTGCTCGCCCTGTATGCCGGTGACGAGCCACCGACGTGGGCCGTCGAGGCCCTCGAAGAACTGCCGTCACTGATGGGTCGGGCGAAATCCAAGGAGTCGGCGCTCGAGCGCTCGATGATCAACTTCGCAGAGACCATGGTGCTCGAACCGCAGGTGGGCTCGACGTTCGACGGGTTCGTCGTCGACCTCAACGAGAAGCGAGGCCGGGCGACCCTGCAGATCTGCGAGCCAGCGATCGTTGCGAACGTCGAGCCTGATGGGCTCGAGCTCGCCCAGGAGCTGCGGGTGAAACTCGTGTCGGTCGACACCAACAAGCGCAGCCTCGAGCTCGACATCGTCGACTAGATGGCGCTCCGTCCAACCCGCTTCGACCCACTCCCCGCCCAGCCAACAGCCACCCCGTGGCCCACTGAAGCGTGGCCAGCATCACCACCGTCGGCCGACGTCGATGCTGTCGAGCTGAACAGCCTGTTCGATGGCGCCTTTGGGACTGACGGAGCTGAGCCCGACCCGGCCACCGACCTGATGTTGGCATCGCTGGTGATTCACCGAGGTCGACTCGTGATCGAGGACTACGGGCCAACCGCCTCGAAGGACGAAACACTGATCTCATGGTCGATGGCCAAGAGCGTCACCCACGCATTGGTTGGTTTGTTGACCTTCGATGGGTTGATCGACATCGATGCGCGGGCTCCGATCGCCGAATGGGCCGACGATGACCGGGCGGCGATCACTCTTCGCCAGCTGCTTGCGATGACGAGCGGTCTGTCGTTCAACGAGGACTACGTCGACGACCAAGTCTCAGACGTGATCGAGATGCTGTTCGGCGCCGGCCAAGCCGATGTTGCCGACTACGCGATCAACCAGCCACTCAATGACGCTCCCGGTTCGGTATTCAGCTATTCGAGTGGCACAACGAACATCGTTGCCAAGATCTGCACCGATGTTTTGGGCGGCCAGGTTGCCGTTCGCCGCTATCTCGACGAGCGGCTCTTCGGACCACTTGGCATGAGAAGCGCTGATCCACGATTCGACGATGCAGGCACCTTCATCGGCTCGTCGTTCCTTTACGCGACCGCCCGTGACTTCGCCCGCTTCGGCCACCTGTATCTCCGGGATGGGTGTTGGGCGGGGGAACGCCTCCTCCCCGAGGGGTGGGTCGACCTCGCCCGTCGGCCAGTGGATGTTCCCGTTGACGAAGACTTCTTTTACGGCAGCCACTGGTGGTTGTGGGATGACTCCAGTGGGGGCTTCGCGTGCCATGGCTATGAGGGTCAGTACACCGTTGTTGTGCCCGCCCGCGACCTCATCGTTGTCCGTTTGGGGAAGACTCCAGCAGAGAGAAAGGTTGGAGTTCTGCAATGGATACACGACGTCATCGACTGCTTCCCGGAGTCACCATCGCCCTAGCCCTCGCCCTGGTCGCCACTGCGTGCGGCAGCGACGGATCTGAAGATGGGGCGGCCACGGCCACTTCACAGGCCTCGGAGACAACAACAACCGCTGAGCCGGCCGACAACACCGAGGCCGACGAGCCGACAACGACAGCTGAGCCCGATGATGCGCCCGACGCTGAGCCAGCCGACGAAACGTCTGCTGAGCCAGAAGACGAACAGGCCGACGAGCCGGACTCCAGCGAGGAGCTTTTTCCCGATGTCATTGATGCCACAGCAACGCTCGAAGCCGACGGCACATGGACGGTCAACGCAACCCTGAGCTCGCCGTACGACACACCCGAGCGGTATGCAGACGCCTGGCGTGTTGTGGGACCCGATGGCACCGAGTACGGCATCCGAGTTCTCACCCACGACCATGCGAACGAGCAGCCCTTCACCCGTTCCGAGAGCGGCATCTCGATTCCCGATGATGTCACCACCGTCACCATCGAGGGTCGAGATCAGATCAGCGGGTGGGGCGGCGCATCGTTCGAACTCGCGCTCAACCGCTGATCTGAGCGTCTCCGCCATCGGGGCCGGGGTTCGTCCACAGAGTCCGCAATGAGGCATGGGTTGGTCCGGCTACGGTCCGCTCATGACATCGAGTGCGTCGCTCCGTCGACCCATCACACCAATCGATTTGTTCGACCTTCGGGCCGTCGGCGAGGTCGTTGCGTTGTCCGACGATCGAGTCGCCTACACCATCACGTGGCCCGATCTCGAGACGGACGAGAACCGCTCGTGCATCCACGTGCGGGAAGCCGATGGAGCCACCCGCCAGCTGACTGACGGCCACAGCGACAGCGGCATCGCTGTTTCGCCAGGCGGCACTCGATTGTCGTTTCTGCGCCGTGAGATCGGCGGCGCCCCGCACCCAGCAACCGTCGAGATCGCCACCGGCGACGTCACCGTGATCGAGGGGTTCGAGGATGGTGTTCGCGGCCTCATCTGGGCCGGCGACCATCATCTCATCGCAACAGCCCCTCGACGCCCGCTCGACCAAGTAGGAGTCGAGCAAGACGAGCTCGAGAGACGACCTCGGGTCATTCGCCGCGTCGACTACCGCTTCAATGCTCGCGGTTGGACCCACGACCGACGCTTGCACGTGTTCCGCATCAACCTCGACAACGCTGCGATCACGACCCTCACGACAATCGACACCGACCACAACGGCATCAGCGTGTCACCAGATGCCACAACCGTTCTCTGCACTGCTGGCCTAGAAGACGATGCGGACCTCACGGGTGCAACGGTTGTTTTGTCGATCCCGGTCGCCGGCGGTGACCACAAGGTGCTGACGGCTGCGGGTCGTTGGGGACAGACGGGATGGACAAGCGATGGTCGGCCACTTGTGCTGGGCGACCCCGCAGCCAATGAGATCCGTCTACTTCGGCCTCACGTGCTCGATCCGGCAGGAGATGCCGCACCAGAGGTGATCGGCCCTCATGACGTCAACTCGAGCTCCCTCGTCGGCCCCGGGAGAGCGCCAACCGCACGCTCGAACGAGATCTACCTGCCGGGCATTCACGGCGGGGCGGTCACCGTCGATCGATACGACCTCACCGATGGATCACTCACCACGGTGGCTGATGGCCCAGTGGTGATCTCGTCCTTTGATGTGACCAGCGCAGGGTCCATCATCGCCGCCGTGTCGTCACCGACGAAGCCCGCGGAGCTGTGGGAGTTCACGGACGGTGTGCCAACCACGCTTCTCTCTCTGAACGGCGACCTGCTCGCTTCACTTGACTTGGTCGAGCCCGAGGTGGTGTCGCTGCGTTCCACCGACGGCGTCGAGGTCGAGGCGTTTGTCTTCCGACCGCCGCCGAGTGCGGTTCGTCAGCCATCAGCTGACGCACCCGGACCGGCCCTTCATTACATCCACGGCGGGCCAATGTTCACCTACGGCTACGGCTTCTTCGATGAGTTTCAGATCGCGGCCTCTACGGGTTACACGGTGATCGGCGGCAATCCCCGCGGATCAGACGGCTATGGCGAAGCCTGGGCTTCGTCGGTGAAGGGCCGTCTCGGCACGATCGATTGGCAAGACGTCACCGCCATGAGCGACCACCTGATCAGCCTGCCGGAAGTGGATGAAAACAGAGTGGGAATTGGTGGTGGAAGCTACGGGGGCTTCATGACCGCATGGGCGATCGGGCACACCGATCGCTATCGGGCAGCGCTCGTTGAGCGTTGCGTCTCCAACTGGGAGAGCTTCGAAGGGACGAGCGACATCGGCGGATTTTTCGGCGACATGCTCGTGGATGCATCGAACGACGGTGAGGGTGAGAACGGAGTTGCCGGGCTCAAGCGCCAGTCACCAATCACCTACGCAAACAACGTGACGACGCCGACGCTCATCGTCCACTCCGAAGAAGACTGGCGTTGCCCGATCGAGCAGAGCGAACAGCTCTTCGCTGCGTATCGACGAAACGGCTTGAACGTCACGTTCGTTCGGTTCCCTGGGGAGAATCACGAACTCACTCGAAACGGTTCGCCGCGACATCGGCTCGAGCGCTTCGAGATCGTCCACGAGTTCTTCGCCGACCACCTCGGTGGCGGCAGTTTCGACACCGCGTAGGGCTGAGCGCCTCTATCTTCGGAGAGATGTCGTGGATCGTTCGCTTGGAGGTTTCTGCTGATGAAGCAGAATTCGTGGCCTCCGAGCTCTGGGATGCTGGCACCAACGGCGTCGCAGAGCTCGGCGAATCAGACGACACGCCATCGGACCAACCGACATCAAACGCAACATCGACCACCACAACTCTGTTGGCCGGGTTCCCCGACCTGGCTGCGGCCCAATCGGCCGCAGCGAGGTTTGATGGCTTTGTCGAGCCGGTATCGACAGCCGATTGGGCCGTGACCGAATCGAGTGTCGTCGAGGTGGCCGGTGCGACCCTGACGCTCGAGGTCGGTACCGCCTTCGGACACGGGGCTCATCCAACCACACGGCTCGCCCTCGAGGCTCTCGACGAACTGACCACCAACGGCGAGCTGGGGACTGTGCTCGATATCGGGACGGGAACCGGCGTTCTCGCTCTTGGCGCCGCTCGACTCGGCGCCAGTTCGATTACTGGCCTCGACATCGACGCTGATGCGGTCGAGATCGCACGTCGAAACGTCGCCACCAATCGCAGTGTTGTCGGCTCATCCCCAATCGAGCTGGTTTGCGGCGAGCTCGAGGTTGTCCCAGGCCAGTTCGACACCGTCGTCGCAAACATGCTGCTGGCCGATCTTCGACCGTTGGCACCGCTCATCGCCGCACGGGTGTCTGGGACCCTCATCGTGAGTGGCTTTCTCACCGATCAGGTCGACGAGATGCGCGACCTGTTTGCATTACTCGCCGTGGTTCACCATCACCATGACGACGGTTGGGCCATGCTGAGATTCGCTCGTGACCACATCTGATCTCGACCGACCGGTTTGGTACGCCGCTTACGGCTCCAATCTTTCGAGCGCCCGCTTCCGCACCTACCTCGAAGGTGGCATCGTCCCCTACGCAGTGACCAAGCGAGAGCAGGCAGGCGCTCGCGACAGCTCACCGCCAACGGGCAACGGTCCATGTGAGATCAACCGCAAGATGATGTTCGCTGGCTCCGCGTCCCGTTGGGGCGGTGGAGGTGTCGCGTTCCTCGACCCCGATGGTGAACCCGACCTGGATGTTCCCGTGCTCGGCCGGGCTTGGCGGATCACCCTCGGCCAGTTCGAAGATCTCTTTCGCCAAGAGAACCGCCTCGACGAGGTCACACCGATTGATCTCGACGCCCTCGCAGTAGACGGGTGGCTCAACCTGCACGACACGGCCTACGGGCGGCTCGAGCTGTTGTCAGAGATGGACGGCGCCCCCGTGATGACCTTCACCCGGCCTGTTCGGCCGGAGAATGTGAATCCGGCAGACATCAGCTACATGAAGGTCATGACCGATGGCCTGATCGAAACCTGGTCGATCGAGCCGGAGGACTGTGCTCGATATCTGAACAGCATCGAAGGTAATGCGGGGCACTTCGACCTTGGTGAGCTGACGACCGACCTTATGAGCTGAACCGCTACCGGCGAGAGAGGTGCGACGTTGCGTTGAGCACTAGCTTCGGCTCGTGACCGAAACCTCAGTGCCCTCCCCCATCAACAACCGCATCACCGAGATGCTCGGTGTCGACTACCCGATCGTGCAAGCACCGATGGGATGGATCGCGAGGAGCCAACTCGCTTCGGCCGTGTCGAACGCCGGTGGGCTCGGCATCATCGAAACGTCGTCGGGTGAGCTCGATGCGGTGAAGGAAGAGATCGCCAAGATGCGCGATCTCACTGACAATCCCTTTGGGGTGAACATCGCCCAGGCGTTTGTCCGTGATCCCGGGATCGTCGACTTCGTGATCGATCAGGGCGTGCGGTTCGTCACGACCTCAGCCGGTAATCCCCAGGCCTACACCGGCCAGCTCAAAGAGGCCGGCCTCACCGTGTTCCACGTTGTGCCGACCCTGCGAGGCGCACTGAAGGCAGTCGAAGCGGGCGTTGATGGCCTTGTGGTCGAAGGTGGTGAGGGCGGGGGGTTCAAGAATCCAGATCCCGTCGCGCTGATGGTGTTGTTGCCACTGATCCGGTCGAAGGTGGACGTGCCGATCGTGGCCGCTGGCGGCATCGTTGACGGCCCCTCGATGGCTGCGGCCTTCGCCCTCGGCGCGGAGGGGGTGCAAATGGGCACCCGTATGGTGTCCGCCCTCGAAAGCCCGGTGCACGACAACTGGAAGAACGCCATCGTCGACGGAGCCGAGACCGACACGGTCTTTCTGAACCAGCGCCACTCCCCTGCCCTGCGAGCCATCAAGACCGAGCGCAGCACCAGCTTGCAGTTCGCCGAGCACAACGTGTTCGGCGACTTCGGCGATGCGCAGTCGCTCTATTTCGGCGGCGACATGGAAGGAGCCATTGCGCTGACCGGACAGGTGATGGGCCGCATCGATTCGATCGCTCCGGTCGCTGACGTCATCGGCGGTTGCATGGAGGAATTCCACGCCACGATGTCGTCAATGGCCGACCAATACCTCGCCAGCTGACCCCACAACACCACCCGTTCTGGAGTCCTCCACCGGCAAAACAGTCGGCGTGAGCCTCCAGAACGAAATCAGTGCATCGAACTGGAGGCCGTAGGCGGCAAAACAGTCGGTGTGAGACTCCAGAACGGTGTGGGTGGGGCTTGCGGTGTCCGCTATTTGGGGAGGGCGTCTGGGTTGACGGCAGCCCACTCGCCGGGTTCGAACGACTGTCGAACCCAGTGATGAATGCGCCAGTTGCCATCCTCGAGGACAAGCACCGCCTCATACGACTCCGTCGTTTGACGCACAAGGGTATGACCCTCGCGGATCTCGCGATGTTGAAGCTTGGTCTCGTTCGCCCGCAACCCAAGGATCTGACCATCCTCGGAGTAGAACGTCACTTCGAGCTCATGACCGAGTTGGTGCACCGAGATATCGCCCCAACTCTCTGCACCAGCCAGGACGCCCTCGAGCGCTGAATTCGAGAAGTACGTTTCGACTCCGGAGACGTCGCCCGTTTGGGAAACGATCGTCATCTGTTCCCAGGCTCGCAACCACGACACGGTGATATCGGCCCGGGTGAGGGGCTCGATCGATCGAGGAAGCCCATCAGCATCGGGCGCCCATCCCACCGAGTTGATCAGATCGGGCGGGAGTTCAGCAGCGGGCGTAAACACGGCCAACTCTTCGTTTGACGCAGTCAGCGACGACATCAGCCCTGCAGCGGAGGTGACCAGAGCCACCGCAACCGCAACAAGAACGCAACCGAGCACAAGCCTGATCAGACGTTTCTTCGCCCGGCGAGACTCCCGCCCTTCTGCCGACATCACCGCCGTCACTTTCGATCGTCCTCGACGTTGCCTGCCTCGACACCGAGCACCGAAACCGAAACGGGTTGAGCGGTCTGGTCAATTTCGATCGAAGCAGTTCCGGACTCCAACTCGACCTCGACCATCGTCGCACCGACCTCAACAGTCGCGACCGTCCCGTCGGCGACGTAGCCCTTGTCCGTTCCCGTCACGGGCCCAACGATGATGACGAGGCGATCGGCATCAGACACGATCTGAACGGGGAGGCGTTCGATGGCCGGGATGAACTCAACGTTCAGCGATTCGCTTGTCGCCCGACCAATCTTTGCAACGAAGTCGGCCGGGCCCGGTTGCGTCGGGGCCTCGACAACAAAGGTCGCGACCCCGTCGACAGTTGGAGCGATGAGCCGGCGACGTCCGGTTGCTCCCTCGCTGTGAAGGTGAACGATGGTGCCATCGGGCACCACGTTGCCGTGTTGGTCAGCGAGTACTGACGTCTGAATCTCGAACAACGTCACACCATCAGCGGACGGCGTTTCGCCGACGACAATCAACTCGACGTCGACGGGCACATCGGCAACTTCAAGGAACGATTCTTCAACACCTCGCGCCGATTCGACGTCGACCGCCACCGTCGTCCGTCCTGCGACGATTCCCGCTTCGATCTCGGCGAAGGCCAGCAACCCCGAGGTGGAGGTGCTGATCGTCTCGCTCGGGCCCCGCCCGCCATCGGTCGAACGCGTCACCAAGACGTCCACCGGCGTTTCTGCGACCGTTGGATTGCCGAGCCGATCGACCGGCACCGCGACCACCATCGAAAAGTCCTCGTTGTCCGCGACAATCGTGCGCGGGCCGACGTACACGTCAACACCGTCCACGGCTGGGCCCGGTACCACTCCGATCGTGGCGACGCCGCGAGCCGACTCCGTTCGCGCATCAACGACAATCGTGCCCGAGCCAGGCGTTGAACTGGGCTCGATCAAAAAGCCCGCAACACCAGAACGACTCGTGGCCTCGAAGTTGCGTAGCCCGTATGCACCATCAAGCGACAGCAACACCTTCTCTCCCTCGGCTGCACCCGCCACTGAGACAGAAAACGACTCATCGATCTCGACCGATGCTGGGAGCTCGATCTCGAGCGCCCCGAGTGTCGGCAGCGCAACAGGGCCAGACGTGGGTGCGCCGCGAGCGATGATGATCGCTCCCACGACCGCGAGAACAGCAAAGCAGAGCACCGAGAACGTCACCGCCGCTGATGGGCCAGATCGCTTCCTTCGCAACCGTTCGGTCATGGGCCCGCTCCTGTCGGGAGCATCGTCACCACATCGATTCTGAGCGCATCAAACGACGCGCCCCGTGGCGCCGGAACCAGCGCGTGGCTTTGTCCGCCGGTTACCTCATCTGAGCTCGGGCCATTGGCAAAGACCGAAACGTCGATCGGCGAAACGGCAACGGCCTCGATTGAGTCGAGTTCGATCTCGAAGTTCCCGCTCCGTTGAGATCGAATCGCCGATTCGAGAAACGAACGCTGCACCCACAGCACACTTCCGTCTTCGTCGAGGTAGCTGATCAGCACCATCGGAACAACTGCCTCAATGACCCCATCGTTTCGAATCTCGCCCTCGAGCATCCCTGCTTCGGAGATCTCAACTGCGTTCACCTGGAGTCCCCGATAGAGCCCGTTTTGAGTGACGACCGCCTTCGCGTAGACCTCGACCGACACCACCTCTTCGTCCAACTGGATGGGACTGAAGTCCAGCGGATCGAAGTCGACGTCTGTTCCTGCCGCCACTTCTTCGAAGTCGATCCGGAACGGCGACGTCTCACGGGGATTCAAGGTGCGCATGAGATGATCGGTGGCGTTGTACCGCGCCAACTGGTTGCCGTCGGCATCACGCAGAATCGCCGTGATCGTGAGGTCGGCAGGGTCGACATCAACGTTCCTGACCTCACCAACAACGACGGGTAGCCCGTTACTCTCGACGAGGCGTACACCTCGAAGGTCGAGCTGAGGGCGGTCCTGGATGTCGGCCAAGTCGCTGGTCAACGAAGTCACCCGACGACGACCCTGGATGAGGTAGTCGATCGACGTTCGACGAACGAGCTGATCGGGTGGGACAGCCAGATCGATCGCGTCCGGCGCCAAGAACCAGTTGGCTTCCCGATTGACCAACACGTGCTGACGCTCGACCGGGTACCAATCGAGTGCAGTCAGGTACCGAAGCTCGACGTCGACGACAGTTTCATCCGGGGCAAGCAGCGTTGCCTGGGGTGGTTCTCCGGCCTCAGCCGAGATGGTGTCGAGCTTGGCGTAGCTGGCCAAGATGCCACCGTTGACCGAGATCTGAAGTCGCCACAGCTCATAGTCCGGCCGTGTCTCTGGATCGAGCAGGTCGTACGCGGCACGCCAACGGCGGAAGTCGAGGTGTTCGTAGTAGGCCTCGACCACGTCCGTGGGCTCGGCATCGGAGGACATCTGCAAGGCGGACCGCACGGGCACGGTCCCGAGCACGATCAGAATCGCAGCAAGACGGAGGGCTCGACGGCGACCATTCACCGGCCGACGGAACCGGGTGCGGAGCCAGGCAAGTCCTGGGCGTATCTCTGGCTCCGGGCTCTCGTTCCATGGGTCGGTCGAGCCGGCTTCTGGCAGCGAGCGGCGAAGTTTTCGGTCGACGAAGGCAAACGGCCCAACAAGTGTCGTCAGCGGCGCATCGCCGCGCTTGCGAATACCCGGGCGACCGAGCAACGACCATGCAAGCAGCGACAGAGCCGAGATGATCATCGCCGGCGGCACGGTGCCCCACATGAAGCGTTGCCAGACCGGGAGCTCTCTCACGGGCAGCACTGCGGGCAGTGGCTCGATGTCGTTCTTCTCCCAGACCACGATGCCGTTCTCCAACGCCCCGAGCTCCTGCCAACCGAGAAAGTGCAGCAGCGGGTCGTAAAAAGCGTCGTTCGAGAACACGAACTTCAGGTGATACTTCTCGGGCACCTCGAGGAACTGCTGGAGCGAGCCCAGCCCCGAGATGCCTCGGTATTTGGCTCCCTCCAGCCGCTCAACCGACGTCGACGTCAGTTCCGGAAGTCGGCGAACCGAGTGGTAGTTACCGTCGACCTGCGTCGCTGTCGTTTGCGCTGAAAGCCAAGCCATCTGATCGCCGAAACCGAGCGTGAGGAACCGCCAACGTTCGTGCTGGTCCTTTTCGATAAAGGCAACAATGGGATCCGGATCGATGGGGTCGGGCTGGAACGATCGGAAACGACCCAACGTCGATGCGAACAGGCAGAGGGCGAGCGTCGCGCCAATGAACCCGATGAAAACAGAGCGATGCAACAGCCGACCCCCCGTGCGACGGAGCCACTGCGCAACCGTTCCGCTCTCGAGGCTCTTCACGAAGAGTCCGGCCAAGGGCAGTATCTGAATCGTGGCCCAGAACGTGAAGCGGTCGAGGGTCAAGATGTCGAACGCCGGACCAAGGATGATCTTCGAGATCGGCGTGGTGCCCCCGGTACCGAGCACGAAGAGCAAGAAGATCGATGCGGCGAGCGGCCACATCCGGTCCACCACGGCTCTGATCAGCGCGTATGGGAGGAGTAGGAGCAGCAAACCCCACGGAATGAAGAAGAAGATCATCCCCAAGTTGATGTCGGCCAAGAAGTTCCCTCGGCTGCCGTGCGGGATCGGGATCTGATTGATCGGGTCAGAGCCGCTCCAGATCCAGTAGGGCAACACCACCATGATCAGTACGCCAAGGACGCATGGTGCCAACACACCAATCCGAACGGTGGCCGGAAGAACTCGTCTGACTCTGCGACTCACCAACGCGACCACCGTCGACCGACCGATCCGTGGGTCGGCCGAAAACGGTTCGTCGTCACGAGGAACTCTCGATTGTTCGATCAAGCCAGCCGCCAGAACCGGTCCGAGAAAGAACACTGATCCAAAGAGGGTCGTCACATGGTGACCGGCCGTGCACGCGGCAAGCACGATCGTGCCAACGCCGAGATCGACAAAGCGACCTCCGAAGACCCACCTGCGGATCGATGGCAAGGCATTGAGCAGGAACGCAAGCGCGAACGTCGTGGGCAACTGGCCAAAGAGATGGACTGTCTCGGCAATCGATGACGACACGACGAGCAGCAGTGCGGCATTGGCCGCAGCGTCATCGTCGACCCAAAGCCGACTGAACCGGAAAACGCCGACCGTCAGCAGAAGCAGAGCTGAGATCTGCACGATCACGAACGAGACTTCGAGGCTTCCCGTGAGCTTGGTCAGCGCCGCGATCGACATGTGCGTACCCGGCGGGTACGACACCGTGGTGAAGCCGGTGTACCAACGCTGATCCCAGGTCGAGAACCAGTCGCGCTCGTAGTGATCGCCCAAGAAGATGTGCACATAAGCGTCGTACGTGCCTCGAAACGTGCCCGACAGCAAAAGGCCGCCGTGGAACAGCACAACGATGGCGAGCGCCCACCACAGGCGCGTCGGTACGTCGATTGAGATCAACCTCCGAGACGCGCGAGAGGTGGTGACGCGCTTGGACACGATTCTCAATCGGCACGAACGGGGTCAAAAGTGAACGGAGGACAGGCACAGCTCATCTGCGCCGAGAAGTGACCGACAGGAACCCTCAACGACCGACAAGGACGTGACCCGAGTGGTCGAAGCAACCAGACGCGACGCTGGTGCCGAGGAACGTCGGTACCGAAAGCTCATCGAGAACATCCGCGACACGGTGACGGTCGTGGACGCCAGCGGAACGACCATCTGGACGAGCGCATCACAGCGTGGCGATCTCGGCTACCGCGACGAGTTTTGGTCTGGCGCCAATCTCTTTGACCTCGTCCACCCCGACGATCGGGCCGAGATCGACGACGGGCTCCTGCGACTCCTGAGCGAGCCGACCACGATCGCCAATGGAGAGGTCAGATTGCGCGAACCGGACGGCTCGTATCGGCACGTCGGCTATCACGCAATCAACAGACTCAGCGACGTCGACATCGGCGGGATCGTCATCACGGCTCATCCCATCGAACACGAGGTACGTCTGCGCAGCGAGCGCGAGGAACGGCGCATCGAACTCGAACGAACCCTTGCGGGACGAGCCCGATTCATCGCCGATCTCAGTCACGAAATGCGTAGCCCGCTGCATGCCATCGTCGGCCTCGCTGAACTGATCGAAGGCTCAGACGAACTTCCGCCAAAGCTCGAGCGACACGTCCGTTCGATCAGCAGGGAATCACACGCCCTTCGGGTGATGCTGGACGAATTCCTCGACTTCTCCAAGCTGAGTGCGAATCGGCTGGAGCTATTGACCGAACCGTTCTCGCCTGGTGCCGTCGTCGATGCAGTCGCCGAGTCGCAAAGCCCTGTTGCTCGATCAAAGGGTCTGGACTTTCACGTCGAGATCGCCACGTCGGTGCCGTTGGTTGTTCTGGGCGACGAGCATCGATTGCGCCAAGTGCTCGTGAATCTGGTGTCGAACGCCATCAAGTACACGGACGCTGGACACGTCAAAGTCGGCGTGAGCCAGCGAGAGAGCGGTGAGCTGGAGTTTCGAGTCACAGATACTGGGCCCGGAATCCCGGAAGAGTCGTGGCCAGGATTGTTCGAGCCATACCACCAGGCGCGACAACAGGACACCACCAAAGGGACCGGATTGGGCCTCGTGATCACGAAGCGCCTCGTAGAACTGATGGGTGGGGCCCTGAACTTCGAGACCAGCGGGCAAGGCACAAGCTTTCGGGCCGCCATTGCGTTTCCTGAGGCTCGCCGAAAATCTGACGTTGCTGTGGCCCAGCCCCTCCAACAACGGGATGAGGTGGAAGGTTCAGCTCTCGATGTCCTCATCGTTGACGACAGCGAGGTCAACCTCATGCTGGCGCACAGCCAGCTGGAGAAGCTTGGCCACACCCCGACCATGGTCACCAGCGGAGCGTCGGCAATCGAGCTTCTGGCCAGTCGCCAGTTCGATCTCGTGCTCATGGATTGGCACATGCCGCACATGGATGGCCTTGAAACGACCCGCCGCATTCGGGCGAACGAGCCAGATAGCAACCGAATTCCCATCATCGCAACGACCGCGAGTGTGATGGCAGGCGATCGAGAGACGTGCTTGGCGGCTGGCATGGACGACTACTTGCCCAAGCCGATCTCGTTGTCTGACCTTGGGGCCATGGTGGCTCGGTGGTCGCCAGACGCAACGGCGGCGGGACTCGAACCGGAGCCGGCCATCAACGGTCTCGAGGGGCTCATCAATGAACTCGGAGATCCCGAGATCGTCAGTTCGGTGATCGGCGCATTTCTGGCTGAGATCCCAGGCTGGCGCGAAAGCCTCACAAGCGGCATCGAATCAGGCGATTTCGATCGGGCCAGGCGCGCTGCTCACACCCTGAAGTCGACGGCGCAACTGCTCGGCGCTACCGAACTCTCTACACAGGGCGCCCAGTTCGAGGCAACAGACGAGCCAGCTCAACTGGTCGAGCAACTACCGACGCTTGTCGCTGCACTCGATGCTGCGAAGGCCCGACTCCAAACCGTTCAATCAGAACTCGCTGTCGAAGCCGGACGAGAGGCGACCGGCCCTGACACCGAGGAAAGGAAGACGCCATGAAAGGCGTGATATTCAACGCGGTCGAGGACGCCGTCGTCGACTTGTACAGCGAGGACGTGTGGGACGATCTCCTCGAAGCTGCCCAACTGGATGGCCACTACACCTCGCTCGGCAACTACGACGACGCCGACCTTTCAGCCCTCGTCGCTGCCGCTTGCCCGATGACAGGCCACGAACCCGACGAGCTCGTGAGGGTGCTCGGCAGACATGCCTTCCCGCACCTTGCAGGGCGTTACCCAGAACTCATCGCCGACGCCGACAGCACCCACGATTTCCTGCGCCAGGTGAACGACATTATCCATCCCGAGGTACTCAAGCTTCACCCCGATGCCCGCCCGCCTGCCTTTGACTTCGAAGACCGTCCAGACAACGTGCTGAGAGTCACCTACCGCTCCGAACGGCGGCTGGGGGCCCTGGCCGAAGGACTCATTCTGGGCGCCGGAGACCGTTTCAATGAACATGTCGAAGTGACAGTCGTGAGCGGCCACGGTGAAGCCGTCACCGTCTTCGACGTCAAAGCAACTCGTCTGGCGCCGACCGGCTCCTGACAGCAGACATGGCCACCGGGATCGATCCAGCCTCGGCTGGAACTGGCAGACGAGAGGACTCAGCGCAGCAGGCTGAGGTCGACATCGCGCGCCTCCAACGACGCCTTGATCGAGAACGCAAGGCCAGACGCGATGCCGAAGAGATCGCCGAGCGCGGCATGCGAGAACTCTGGCTCACGAACCAGATGCTGGATGCCCGAGTCAGCGAGCGCACAGCAGACCTTGAAAACACCTTGGACCAACTTCGTGTTGCGTCGTCGGCCCGCGAACGGTTCTTGGCCACGCTCAGCCACGAGATGCGCACGCCGCTCAACGGCATCCTCGGCATGCTCGAGCTCCTCGGGCCACACCTTCACGAAGACCGGCCACTCACCTACCTCGACACCGCTCGGGAGTCGGCCGAACGACTACATCAACTGCTCGCTCGCTTGCTCGACCTCGTTGAACTCGAGACGGGCAAGCTCGAACCGGTCTACCGGCCGGTGCCCGGTCGACAAGTCGGGGAGTCAATCCGCGAACGATGGGCACGGCCACTGCTCAAGAACGGTCAACTGCTCACTGTCGACTCCTCTCTCGGAGGACACGTTCTCGAGATCGACCAAGGGCGAATCGGCCAAATCGTCGACGAACTGCTCGACAACGTCTTGGCCCACAGCTCGGCTGGCGCCGTCCATGTCGTGCTTCGTCTCGCCGACGACAAGCTGACGATTGAGGTGCGCGACACCGGGCCGGGAATCGACTCGGACCACATCGATTCACTATTCGACGACTTTTCGATGCTGGACGACACCACCGCGCGGGCACAACAAGGTCTCGGCCTTGGTCTCGGGCTCTGCCGGCGAATCGCAGCAGCCCTCGGGGGGAACCTTCGACTCGAAAGCGACGGCACCTCGTACACCACCGCGACGTTGACCGTCACTGCGCTCTCGTGGCCCGACGAATGATCAAGCATCTAGCAACAGCTGCCGATTACATACGCAGGAGTAGCAACATGCCAGAGCCCAGTAGTCACCAAAGCCAACAACACAGCGACACGTGGACGACCGTCCATCGAGTGGGAGTCATCACCGCGTTTCCTCCCGGTCGCAACAGCCTCAACGAGTTTGGATTTCACCTCGTGAACCATCTCGCGGCCAACGACGACGTCGAATCGATCGTCGTTTTTGCTGACGACACCGACGCTGGGCAACCGGTCGAGCCCGAAACCAATGCCGACAAGGTGCAGGCCGTCGTGTCGTGGAAGTTCAACGATGTGACGAACCCGATTCGGCTCATTCGGGCAGTGAAGAAGGCCAACGTCGACGCCGTTCTCGTCAACCTCCAGTTTGCAACCTTCGGCGATCAGCGAGTGCCTGGTGGGCTCGGTCTCCTCATCCCCGCGATGCTTCGAGCCGCCGGCGTTCCAACTGGTGTGATTCTGCACAACCTCGCCGACAACGTCGATATGCAAGACGCCGGCTTCGCCGATTCGAAGGCTGCAGCGTGGGTAATGAACAGCGCTGGTCGGCTGCTGACGCGAGCGATTCTTCGCGCCGACTACGTTGCGCTCACCATTCCCCGCTACGTCGAGTTGCTTCGCGACAGCTATGGCGCCGACAACGTGATCCTCGCTCCTCACGGCAGCTTCGAAGAGATCGAAGAGCCATCGTTCGGACCCCCAGAGGATGGCCCGAGAAAGATCCTTGCGTTCGGCAAGTGGGGTACCTACAAGACCGTTGATGTCCTCGTTGACGCAGTACGCAAGCTCGTCACTCGCGGCTATGACGATCTCGAGTTGGTGATTGCTGGCACCGACAGCCCGAACTCGGTGGGATACCTCGAGGGAGTCGCACGATCCTGCCGCGACATGGACAACGTTGTCTTCACTGGCTACGTCGCCGAAGAGGACGTGCCGGACCTGTTCATGGGCTCAGCCGTCACTGCGTTCCCGTATACCTCAACGACCGGCAGCTCGGGGGTCTTGCATCAAGCGGGTTCGTACGGTCGTAGTGCCGTCCTGCCTGCCATTGGTGACTTCGTTGAAGTGATCGAAGAGGAAGGCTTCATCGGCCAGTACTTCGAGCCAGGCGATGCGGACAGCCTTGCTGATGCTCTCGCCAAGCTCCTGGACGACCCAGGTCTCAACGCCGAACACGGAGAGCGGAACTACCTGGCCGCGACCGGAATTCCGATGGCCGAGGTAGTCGACTGGCATCTCCTACATCTGGGCAACCTCGGTAAGGCCGACTGACAATGCCCGCTCCGGCCGTTCGCGAGGACGCATCCTCAAAGCAAAGCGACGGTGCATCGGAGCGCGCCCAGGAACACTCGGCGCAGCAGAGTTCAGAGACCAACGCTTCCGCCTCAGCAATTGACGGGAAGCAACTCGCGACCGGCGGCGCAGTTCTCGGCATTGCAATGATCATTGCCAACGCTGGCAACTACCTGCTCAATGTCTTCCTGGGTCGTTGGCTGACGCCGCCAGAGTTCGCCGATGCGAATCTCATGGTGACAATCATGCTGCTCGTTACCGCGATCGCCATCGCGCTGCAGCTGATGGCGGCCCGATTCGCTGGAATCCACGCCGTGGCTGGCGAGCCAGATCAGACCATCGCCCTCGCTCGCTGGCTCGAACGCCGAGCCGCGGTTGCCGGTGTCATCACCGCAGCCGTCCTTGTTGTCGGCGCCGACTTCTGGCGGGAGTTCTTCAACTCAGCGTCAGCATGGCCGTTTGTCATCCTCGGGCTCGGCATGCCCTTCTACCTTGTTCAAGCTGTCGGCCGTGGCGTCCTGCAAGGCCAGCTCACGTTCACGCCGCTGGCTGCAACCTTCGTTGTCGAGATGCTCGTGAGAGTCATCGTCGGCGTTTCCCTCGTCGCTGCCGGTTTCGGGGTCGAGGGCGCAACGATCGGCCTGACCGTCTCCTTCATTGCCGTATGGATCCACGTTCGCCTGCTCACCGATCAGTCCCGTGGCACGCAAATGAGTCGGAGCGCGGTTGCCGCAGTCGTGAGCTATGCCAGCCCTGTGGCTGTGCTTCTCTTCGGCCAGATCGTCATCAACAACGGCGACGTGCTGATCGCAAAGCGCTTCTTGGACCCCGAGACAGCCGGCGTCTACGCCGCCATCGCACTCGTTGGACGCGCCGTGTTCTTCCTCTCGTGGTCCGTCGCAACCACCCTCTTCCCTGCAGCCGCGCAGCGTGACGAGATGGGCGAAGAAACAGACCATCTGCTGTATGCCGGGCTCGGGGTTGTGGCTCTGATGGGTGTGGCCTTCGTCGTCGGCGCACGGTTCTTGGGCGGAGCCGTTCTTGGCCGCGTGTTCGGCCCGGAGTATGCCGACGTGTCGAACCCACTCGCTTGGTACGCCTTCGCAACGTCGATGTTTGCCATGGCCAACCTGATTGTGAGCCACCATCTGTCGATGGGGCGACGGCGTGAGTCGATCGTGCTCGTCGGTGGCGCCATTGTGCAGACCACATTTCTCTTCGTCGGTCGATCGAGCATCGACTCACTGATCTCCGCCCAGGTCACCGCCATGGCCGTGCTCCTGATCGCCGTCGCCGCAAGCCACGTCTTCGGGCTGAAGAAGCCCACGTCATCAACATCGCCCCAGAGCAAGGTCAGCGCATGACAGAACTCAGCACACTCAACAGCTCAAAGCTCGACGCCTATCGGGCCTGGTCGACGACACCAATTGAAAGCCGGCCCCGCTACTCGGTGGTCATCCCGGCCTACAACGAAGAGTGGCGCATTGTCCCGACCATCGGAGCTATTGCCACCCACATGAGCTCACTGGGCGAGCCGTGGGAACTCATCGTTGCGGACGATGGCAGCACCGACACAACCGTCGAGCTCGTCGACGATCTCGACCTCGTGAATCTCACTCTGCTCGTTGCCGAGAAGAACGGTGGCAAGGGCAGCGCTGTGCGCCGGGGAATGCTGGCCGCCAGCGGCGAACTCATTCTCTTCGCCGATGCCGATCAATCGACGCCCATCGAACAGATCGAATCTCTCGTCGACCAGATCAACGCTGGTCACGACGTGGTCGTTGGATCACGAGCTGCAGCGGGGGCAGAAGTTGCGAACAAGTCGCTCAGCCGCAAGATCTTCAGCTCCGGGTTGGGGTTCATCGTGCGTGGCCTGTTCCGAATCCCTGTGGCCGACACCCAGTGTGGCTTCAAGCTGTTCACCGCCGACGCGGCAGACCTGCTCTTCCGTCGCCAACTGGTTGACGAGTTCTCCTTCGATCTGGAGATCCTCTATCTCGCCGGCAAGTTCGGGCTATCCACGGCGGAGGTTCCCGTGACATGGATCGACGCCCCTGGCTCGAAGGTCGACGCCGCCAAAGTCGCTGTCGAGTTCATCCGAGACCTCGCCGTGATTCGATGGAACGACCTTCGCGGCCGATACGAGAGTGACAACCACCAAGCCAGCGCTGCTGGCTGACGTTCGCCCTTCATCAAGAATCTCAAACGAAGCGAGGTCCCGACATGGACATCATCACGCAAGAGAATCCAACCGAAACAACGATCAGCCTCGAGCTCAGAGGGCGCTTCGATGCCCACGAGGCCGACATGTTCAGGGCGGCGGTCGATCAAGCGATCGACAACAACAACGTCCAGATTCGAGTCGATCTCGCCAACGTCGAGTTTGTCGACTCGACGGCGCTCGCCGAGCTGGTTCGAGGTATGAAGCGGTGCCGCGAGCAACGCGGTGATCTGGTGCTCGTTCATCCGTCAGACCCGGTGCGAGTCATCCTCGAGCTCACCAAGCTCGATGCCGCGTTCGACATCGTCTGAACCGACATCGGTCGAAGAACCAGCACACCCAGGCTGCCGTGAATCCAACAGAGAACGCTGACTCACCGATCACGTCGATCACCAGCGCGCTCGTTGACGCGAACGATCAGCTCCTCGCGATGTATGCGCTCACCGAGGTCACCACCGATTCGCTCGATGGTGAGACCGCAGTGCGCGAAATTCTGCAACAGGCGCAGACTCTGCTCCGAGCAGATGCCCTGATTCTGGACGAACCGGAGGGCCTGTCTGTCGCCGTCGGCACTTCGGACGCCAGCGAACGACCGGTCGCCAAGAACTCCAACTCGCCGCTCGCTCCAACGACCGCATCGGTCTCGGTCACAAACGAGAGTGGCAGCCAGGTGAACCTCACGGCGCGGCGCGCCGATCAGCCCTTTGGCACTGCAGACCACAAGCTCCTCACCGCGGTGGCCAACATGGCGCTTGGTGCCCTGCACACCAGCCGATTGCATCGAGAGGCAATCGATCAAGCAGTGGTCGCTCGTGACCACGACACCGCATCGCAGCTGGCCGTTCGGGCGCTCCCGACATGGCAACCCGACATGGCTTCGGTTGATCTCTTCGCCCGATCCGACCCAGCCCGAGCCGCCGGCGGTGACCTCTTCACCTATGCCGAGGTGGGCGACACCCTGCACTTTGTTGTCGGAGACGTGTCCGGCAAGGGTCTCCCCGCGGCGATGATGATGACCAACGTGATCTCGGCTTCGCTTGCTGCCTTTCACGGGTCAGGGCATACCGGCCCCGCCGCAGTGCTGTCGCAGATCGACTCGTGGTTGTATGAGTTCCTGTCCGATGCGGGCCTGTTTGTGACGCTCGTGGTCGGGGCCTTTGACCAGACGACAAACCGGTTGCGCCTGGCCAATGCGGGTCACAGCCCGGTGTTCTGGTCAGCCGACGGGGCTTTCGAGCTGATCGAGGCCAATGTGCCACCGATCGGCGTGCTGCCTCTCAACGTAGGTCCTTCCATCGAAGAGGTCGTGCTCGATGCCCATCCGGCCGGTCGCCTCGTGGTTGCCTCAGATGGCTTTTCCGAACAAGCGAGTCCGGGCGGCGAGATGTTCGGGGAAGAACGACTCGTGGCAACCCTTTCGGCCAACCCACATCGTTCGAGCGGAGAGCTCGGATCACTGCTCTACGACGAGATTGAAACCTACGCTGATGGAGCCCAGCAGGGAGACGATCGCACCGTTTTGATTCTCACAATTCGAGATGACGCGAAGCAAGAAAGGGCTGACCCGTGACACAAGTGACGCAGCTCGAACTCGAGGCGACCCATCTTGGCCTTCGAGACATCGCAGGCTGGCTCGACCAGCTGTTCGAGAGTTCCGGATGGTCTGGCTCGGCGAGTAGAGGGGCCATCGAACTCGCGATCCATGAGATTGCGGCCAACGTCGTCGACCATGCCGCTCCGCCAGACGGCAAGATCCGCATCGATGCCACGCCAGGAGAGTGCGCGTTGCACATCGAGGTAGCCGACAAGGGCACGCCTTTTGATGCCAATGATCACTCGATGCCCGGCGAGGACGCTCCTCAGGTCCGTGGCTACGGGCTGATGATCGTCGAACAGGTCGCACAAACCATCGACTACTGCCGCGCCGATGGGCGCAACCTGTGGACGGCCACCTTCAACATCGAACCGGCGCCAGCGGGCTAACCCCCGCCCTCAAGCTGGCCCGAATTCCGGTCGAAAGACAAGCATGGACATCTTGACTGCACGCCACGAGCGCTCGCTGATGACGGTGACGCTCGACGGCCGCCTGGACGCTCTCGAGGCTGCGCCGCTTCGGGCCATCCTCACCGACGCGATCATCGATGGCCAGATCGACATCATCATCGACCTCAGCAACGTCGAGTTCGTGGACTCAGCAGGGCTCGCAGCGTTGGTGAAGGCCATGAAAGATGCACGCCGAGCGGGCGGAGACGTTCGATTGGTCTCCCCCAAGGCCGCGGACGCCGTCCGAGTCTTTGAACTCACCAAGTTCGACAAGGTCTTCACGATGGGCCTCGACGTCGAAACCCTTCTCAACCGGCGTTAGGCGATGGCCTGCATCCTGATCGTCGACGACGACCCAGTGTCGCGTCTGCTGCTACGCCACATGCTCGAGCGACAAGATCACTCGGTCGTGGATGCTGACCGTGTCAACGCCGCCCTCGAGGTCCTCGACACCGGAACCGGTCAGGCATTCGACATGATCGTGTGCGACTACGTGATGCCCTCCCGCAACGGCCTCGACCTGTTGGAGACGTACCTCGCGACGACCAGCGAAGACCGAGTTGTCCCGTTCGTACTTCTCACCGGTGAGCTTCGCCGGGATGATCTCGATGACGAGCGAGTGCGCGACGTCGCTGCGTACCTGACCAAACCGGTGTCGAGCAGTGAACTCGAGCGGGTGGTCTCCGAGCATCTTCGGGGCAACATGGCGGCATGCCAAACGCCAAACAAGGTCAATCAACTCCCGGCCTGATCGACCCGATCGTCAGCGCCGACTGGCTTGGCGCCAACTACGACGTCGTGATCGTGTGCGATGTCCGTTCCTACCTCGATGGCCGTGATGGCTACACCGCCTATCTCGAGAGCCACCTGCCTGGCGCCCGGTTCGTCGACATGAAGACCGTTCTTGCCGCGACGGCCGGGCCGGTGGTCGGACGTCATCCGCTGCCAACACCCGAGGTGTTCTCCGACGGCCTGGCCGAGCTTGGCATCGGCAACGAAGCAACCGTCGTCGTCTACGACGACCTTGGAGGCATGGTTGCCGGACGCCTGGTATGGATGTTGCGCCAGATCGGCCAGCCGGCAGCGTTGCTCGACGGCGGCCTCCAGTCCTGGAAGGGCGCTATCGACAGAGGCAACGTCTCGGTTGATGCCGTCGAGCGCACAGCCTTGCCGTGGCCTGACGGCGTGTTCGTGGGTGCCGACGAAGTCGTCGCTCACATCGGTGCCGGTGGCGTCGTTGCCGACAGCCGCAGCCCCGAGCGCTATCGAGGCGAAACCGAACCCGTCGACCCACAGGCCGGCCACGTTCCCGGAGCCATCAACCTGCCGTTTGCCGAGAACCTCGGTGAGGGTGGCCGCTTTCTGCCTGCTGATGATCTGACCAAGCGCTTTACCGATCTCGGAATCGACAGCGAGGCCATCATCTACTGCGGCTCAGGCGTGAGTGCTTGCAACAACCTGCTGGCGATGGAGTCGGTCGGTTTGGGTCGAGCCCGGCTCTATGTCGGCTCGTGGTCCGGTTGGTCGACTGACCCAGACCGTCCTGTCGCCACCGGCTGACCGCCGAAATCCGCAACATCGCGGCGTCACCTCGACCAGACTGCTCCGGTGGATCTCTCCATCACAACGGCAACTGACGACGACTACGAAGCCATCATCGAGGCCGACGCCCGAGCCTTTGCGTTCACGCCGACGCCAGAAGAGACCGCGGCGGCACGAGCCATCATGGATCTGTCGCGCTTTCGGGTCGTCCGATCCGAAGGCGAGGTCGTTGGCATCGGCGGCAGCTTCGCCCTCGAGCTCACCCTGCCTGGTGGCCATCAGATACCGATGTCGGGCGTCACGTGGATCTCGGTCGCCGTCACCCATCGCCGGCGTGGCGTGCTGCGGCAACTGATGGAGTCGCTCCACGCGGACGCAGCCGAACGAGGCGAGCCACTGTTGGGTTTGGGCGCCAGTGAAGGCGGGATCTACGAGCGCTTCGGCTATGGCGTCGCCACGAAGATCTGGGTCGTTTCGATCGATCAGCGGCGGGCCGAGTTCATCGAGGCGTCAGCACCCGAACCGGGCTCGATTCGGCTTGTCGATGGCCGCAAGGCGATACCAGAGATCTTGAAGAGCTGGGAAGCGTTCCGAGTTGGCGCCGTCGGCGAGATCCAACGCTCGCAGGCGTGGTACGAGCTGTCGCACGTCCACGAGAAACAGACGATCGTCGCGGCCCTCCACGAACACGGCCACGCCGTGTGGACGGTCGCCAACAAGTGGAACGATGGGCACCCGGCTCATGAGCTCAACCTGCACGAGCTGGTGGCAACAACTCCCGAGGCCTACCAGGATCTTTGGAAGACGGTCTTGAGCGTCGATCTCGTCGGTGAAACCCGAACGGTGTTCGGCGTTGCCCCAACTGATCCGCTCCCCCATCTGTTGACCGACCCTCGACTCGTGCGAACCGTCGAACTCAACGATGGGTTGTGGCTCAATCCGGCCGATCCCGTCGCGACCTTCGGCGCTCGTGACTACCGGATCGACGACAGTCTCGTTGTTGCCATCGACAGCACGAGCTATCGCATCTCGCAAGATGGGGCGACCGAAACCAGCGACGCCCACGATCTGCAGGTCACCCGGGCCGGCGCAGGCTCGCTGCTGCTCGGCGGTGTATCAGCCACCGAGCTCGCCCGGGCTGGGAAACTCACCTCATCTACCCCTGAGATATTGCACCGGGCGGATGCCTTCTTCGGTTGGGAACCCCGGGCGCACTTACGAACTGGTTTTTGATGCGATCACAACAAAGCGGCGGCACGTGGATCGTCGTCATCGCCGTCCTCCTGGCCCTGCTGGCCGCAGCCTGCAGCCAGGTCGAACTCGACACCTCCGCCTCAGGCGACAGCGCGCCTTCAACGCTCTCTTCTGCAGACGTCGAAGAAGCCACTACGACCACCGAGTCGACCCTGGCGGAGACGACCGAAGACGAAGCTCCCACCACCGAGGCCCCGACCACAACTGAAGCCACCACAACCACCGAGGCAACGACAACGACACTTGCCATCGACGAACAGCCGCTTCCCACCGATGCCAGCGGCGTGGCCGAAGAACTGACCTTTCTCGAACTCGCCGTACGAGACCCATCGATTGCCGACGACGAGATCGGCCCGTACGGCCGCCGCCAGCAGCAGATGTATCGCCTGATCTCCGCGAACCCCGACTGGGCACCCGATGTCATCGCTGACGTCGATCCCGCGATCAGGTCAGCGGTCGAGCTCAACTGGGCAGCCAGGCAAGACCTCTCGGCCCTGGTGCGCAACTACAACCTGAGCACGACGCTGCCGGCATGGCGTATTCGCGACCCTCTCCCTGTCGCCGAACTCGTTGGCTACTACGAGGAATCAGCGGCGAACTCCGGGGTCGATTGGACCTATATCGCCGCGATCAACTTGGTCGAGACTCGAATGGGCCGAATCGAAGGCTTGTCAACCGCTGGCGCCACCGGCCCGATGCAGTTCCTGCCCACCACCTGGAACGAGTGCTGCCAGGGCGATCCAACCGTCGATCGAGACGCCATCATCGGCGCTGGCGTGTATCTCCGACAGCGGGGCGGGCCGGCTGATATGCAGTCTGCGTTGTTCGGCTACAACAACTCCCAGCGCTACGTCGATGCCGTCAGCGCCTACGCCCAAGTCATGGTCGACGATCCGTTGGCCTATCGGGGCTACCACGCCTGGGAGGTCTACTTCCTCTCGGCCTCCGGACTGATCCGCATGCCGGCGGGCTACGAAGAGACCGAGGCCGTTGATGCTGCAACCTGGCTGGCCGAGAACCCTGATGCCCTGGTGGGTTCCGCCGACTGACGTCGCTCAGCGAACAGCATGATCAGGTTGCCTGGCGGAGATGGTCTCGCTGGGTCGAGCCGGTGTACTCGGTTCGGTAGCGGCCCCGTCGCTGCAGCTCCGGCACCACGAGATCAACCACGTCTTCGATTGCTCCAGGGCACGAGATGGGCGACAACATGAACCCGTCACCGCCGGCCTCATCGACAAAGGCCTCCATCTGATCAGCCACGGTTGAAGCGGTGCCGACGAACTGCGGAATGCCGACGCTCTGACCATGCTTCTGGGCCACCTCGGCAACCGTCATCGACGAGCCATCGGGGTGCAGGTAACGAGTGCGCATGCGCTGCAGTTCGGGCTCGGTGCGTTCTGCCATCGGTTCATCAGGATCGAGCTTTGAGAGATCGAAATCGAGATGGGCGGACAGAATCGTCATGCCCGCGTCGAGCGGGACGAGTTCGTTGTGCTCGTCGAGCAATTCAGCTGCATGTTGCTCGCTCTCACCAATGATCGGTTGGGCGCCGAATAGCAACTTGCAGTGATCGGGGTCTCGCCCGGCTGCTGCCGCTCGTTCCCGAATGTCGGTACGCAATGCCGCGGCATCGACGGCACGGGGCTGAATGGCAAAGATGGCGTCCGCATGGCGGGCCGCGAACTCCTTGCCCTTGGGTGAGGTTCCGGCCTGAAGAATCGCCGGGCCGGTCTGAGGCGAGCGCACCACGTTCAGCGGCCCGCGAGACTTGTAGAACTCGCCCTCGTGTTCGATCCGCTTCACCTTGGACGAGTCGACGAAAACGCCGGCTTCGGCATCCATTACGACGGCGTCGTCGTCCCAGCTGCCCCACAGCTTGTTGCAGACGTCGACGAACTCGTGGGCCTTGTCGTAGCGGCGGTCACTGTCTTCTCGTTCCTCGCCGTAGTTCGCTGCCTGGTTGTGGTTGAGCGAGGTGACGACGTTCCAGCCGGCTCGCCCTCGGGTGAGGTGATCGATCGTGGCCCACAATCGAGCCACGTAGAACGGGTGGTGGTGGCTCGTCGAGAACGTTGCGGCTAATCCGATCTTCTCGGTGACAGCGGCCATGAACGACAGCAGCGGGATTGGATCGTGCTCGGGTGCTTGCGATGCATACCGAAGCGCTGGGTCGAGCGTGCCGGTGTAGGTGTCGGAGATGTAGTTGAGATCGGCGAAGAACACCATGTCGAACAGGCCCCGCTCACAGACCTGTGCGATGTGTTGGTAGAGCTCAGGGCGGGCCCACGTGGTGTTGTCCCAATCGGTCCTTGGGTGCCGCCACATCGCATGGCTGTGATAGGTCGGCCCGTGAATCAAGAACTGTGCGAGATGAATCACGTCCGCTCTCCTACCAGGTAGACGGCGACGGCGGCAAAGAACAGCACCGCACCGAGGATCGACAGCGCATCGCCATCACGGACGGCGACAGCGACGAAGAAGATCGAGCTGCCCAGGAAGAGCCACCACACCAGCGACTCGTACTTGTTCGTGGGGTCGGCTTCGCTCATCGCCAGGGAGTCTCAGGCAGGGCTGACCCCGGCGGCAAGTCCGCTCGTCGACCAGGTGACGTGCTGACCCTCGCTGACAAGCGAAAACGTCGACGGATCGTCTGCGATCTGCACATAGATCCCACTGAACATCTCACCATCAGGCGAGGTGAGTGTTCCAGCGAACGCAAACGCTGAGCTGTCGGGTGACCAGCGATTGTGACTCTGCGCGTACTGCTCGAAGAATGGCAGATACGAGGTCACCTCGAGCGAAGAGGGCTCGTGGGCGGGAGTCGCTCCGTAGAACCCTGGCGCCTGGCCCTCGGCAGTCCAGAACGCCCACTGAAAACCGGTGACGTCCTCCTCGGTCTGGGCTGGGACGATCCCGATCTCAGAAATGCCACCGCCCGCCAGTGATGCTGCAGTGGTCAGCACGGCGAGGCGTTGTGAATCTGGGCTCCACTCCCACGCGACGGCGTCACTCTCAAGCACAACCGAAGTCTCGCCGCTTGCGATATCGAGCACGAGAAGCGGCGGCTCTTCGCCGATGGCTGCAGCAGCGTCGAACCCTCGATAGGCCACCTGTGTGCCATCCGGACTCACCACGAACTGGATTGGCGCACCGAGCGATACGAGAACTGTCGATTCGAGCGTTTCGGTGTCGATGCTGACCAGACCGTCATCGGTGGCACCAATCAGCGTCGTGTCGTCGAGCCAATCTGGGGCACTGAACTGGACGGTTTCAGAAAGCACCGTGCTTGCCCCACCAAACTCGGGCTCGAAGAGCGAGAGCGTGCTGGGCATCACCCGTGAACCGACGTGAGCAGCGAGACGCTCACTTGTGGGGCCCCACGAAACGAAGAACGGTTGACCACCCGAGAACGGCACGACCGGCTCGCCGGGCGAAAGGGTGCCCGCTTCGACACCGCCGGTCGAGCCATTGCGCAGGAACACAAGCCCGAGATCATCGGGCCGCCACTGCAAGTAGTAGACCGGCGAGCCAGTTGCCTCGCTCACCATCGGCTCTGCCTCGGTCGCCTCGAGCACAACCACGGTTTGTTCGTCTGGGCCAAAGGCACTCCACGCGAGGAACGCCCCGCCGGTTGACCACACGGGCTGGCTGGCGATGACTTCACGCAGCGACGAACCGTCGACGATGCGTCGCTCCGTACCGTTTGGTCGGGCAACGACAACGTCGGCCTGGTCGGTGATGGCCAGTTGACCACCCAACTCAGCAAGGGCCGGATGCGGCCCTGGCACTTGAAAGCCTTGCCCAGGCGCTGGGTTGTTCGGCAGCACGTCTTCTTCGGCCTGGCCGCCCGGCTCATCGGCGGCGTCCGGATCAGTGCCGGAGTCAGCGTCGCCATCGAGACTCTCTTCGAGGCGCTCTGGTCGAGTGTCGTTTGGATCTTCGAGCGTGAGTGAGTCTGAGATCGAACATGCCGAGGCCACGAGCGCAGCAACAACGAGCAGCACGAACACGAGTCGCGGCCGCACCCCCCTGGCTGTTCGTTGTCTCTGATGGCTGGTCATTTGTGGTCTCGACGGTAGGGCATGCAGAGTCGACTCGTGGCGTCAGGCGTCCTAGCCGCCACCAACAATCGTGGCGTCAATGCGGTCCTTTTGTTCGCACCCGACGGGCCGCCGTAACGTCGACTCATGACGGACCAACCGCCCGCGCTGCGAACACATGCCGCACACCTCACCTTTTTGGCTGACACCGTCGGCGATGAGCCTGCGCTCACGGTTGGCACCACCGATCAGTCCGAGACCCTGACCTTCGCTGAGTTCGATGCTGCGGCCAACCGGATGGCCCGTCATCTCCAAGGGATCGGCGTTGTCCAAGGCGACTTTGTCACCATCGCCGAACCGAACTCGATCGAGTTTGTCGTGGCCTTCGCCGCGTGTTGGAAGGTCGGCGCAGTCCCTCAGCCAGTGTCGTCACGGCTACCTCAACGCGAACTCGATGCGATCATCGACCTGGCCAACTCCGTCGTCGTGGTCGGGGTCGACGAAGCGGGCGATCGCCATACCGTCCCGCTGGGGTTTCGACCCGAGGCTGATGTGGACAGCAGCCCGCTGCCGGACATCGAGTCGCCGGCGTGGAAGGCACCAACATCGGGAGGTTCCACCGGGCGTCCAAAGCTGATCGTGTCGGGTGACCCTTCCCGCCTGCTGGTTCCCCAGGACGAGCTCGGGGCGGGGTTCGGCGTGCGCCCCGGAGGCACGATGCTCATCCCCGGGCCGCTCTACCACAACGGCCCCCTCATCTGGTCGCTGACCAACCTGCTCGCCGGTGGCCACACGGTCGTGTTGCCACGCTTCGATGCGGAAGGGACCCTTGCCGCGATCCAAGACTTCAAGGCGACAGCGATGTATCTCGTGCCCACGATGATGCAGCGCATGTGGAAGCTCGACGACGACACCAAGTTCGCGTTCGACCTGTCGTCGCTCGAACGAGCCGTGCACCTTGCCGAGCCCTGCCCGCCGTGGTTGAAGGAAGTGTGGATGGACTGGATCGGGCCGGAGGTGTTGTGGGAGCTCTACGGCGGCACCGAGGGCCAGGCCGCAACCATGCTGTCGGGAACCCAATGGCTGGCCCACCGGGGGTCGGTCGGCAAACCGAGCTCGGGCGAGATCAAGATCTTCGACGACGACGGAAACGAGCTGCCCGCCGGAGATGTCGGTGGTGTGTGGATGCGGCCGGTTGGGCGAGACACACCGACCTACCGCTACCTCGGTGCCGAGCCCGAGACGATGGGTGACTGGGAGTCCCTGGGCGACATCGGCTGGATGGACGAAGACGGCTTTCTCTATTTGGCCGACCGCCGCAGCGACATGATCCTTGTCGGCGGCGCCAACGTGTATCCGGCTGAGATTGAGGCTGCCCTCGGTGAAAGCCCGCTGGTGCAGTCGTCCGCCGTCATCGGCCTGCCAGACGAGGACAAAGGGTCACGAGTGCACGCCGTGGTGCAACCAGCCGAGGGAGCGGCGCTCGACAACCTCGAGTCGCAGCTTCTGGAGTTCCTGGGCGAGCGACTCGTGCGCTACAAGATCCCCAGAACATTCGAGTTTGTCGACGAGCCGCTGCGTGATGACGCGGGCAAGGTTCGACGCAAGCAGCTGCGGGCCGACCGCATCAACGACAGCACCGGAGCAGGTACGTGAGCACAAACGATGGCGGAGAAGCACCGCTGAACGACCCGACCCGAGCGATCGACGTCGACCCCGTCAGCGACTGGCTCACGGCCAACGTCGAGGGCGCCCAGGGCCCGTTCAGCTTCGACTTCATCACCGGTGGCCACTCGAATCTCACCTTTGCAGTGACGGGTGAAGACGGCGCCCGTTTCGTTTTGCGCCGACCTCCGCTCGGCGCGGTGTTGGCCACAGCGCACGACATGGCCCGTGAATACAAAATCATCTCGGGCGTCGGCAAGACCTCGGTGCCAGTGCCTCGAGCGCTCGGCGTCTGCGAAGACGAGGCCGTCAACGGAGCACCCTTCTACGTGATGTCGTATGTCGACGGCGTGGTGTTGCACACCTCAGAAGACACCGACGCCAGCCTTCCCGAGGGCGACATCCGCTCGACGCTCAGTGAAGCGGTCGTGAAGGTGCTCGCCGACCTCCATAAGACCAATCCCGACGACGTTGGTCTTGGCGAACTCGGCCGCAAAGAGGCGTACCTTGACCGCCAACTCAAGCGCTGGCGTACCCAGTGGGAGAAGTCCAAAACACGAGAACTCTCACCGATGGAAGAGGCCTACGAGCTACTCGTCGAAGCAAAACCCGAGCAGCACTACACCGGCATCGTCCACGGCGACTACCGGCTCGGCAACATGTTGTCGAACCCGGTCACTGGATCAGTCGAAGGGGTGCTCGACTGGGAGCTCTGCACGCTTGGCGACGTTCTCGCTGACGTTGGCTACTTGCTCAACAACTGGGCACAGCCAGGTGAAGCCACCCAGGACGGGCCGGCCGGAGCTGCCACCGAAGCCGGTGGGTTCTGGACTCGCGAGCAGATGGTTGACGCGTACTGCGAACGGACCGGCTTCGAGGTGAGCAACGTCGAGTATTACCGAGCCTTCCAGTCGTGGCGTCTTGCTGCCATCGTCGAGGGTGTATTGGCGAGGTACCTCAAGGGTGTGATGGGCGACGACTCCGTCGATACCGATCAGCACAAGGTCAGAGTCGAAGGCTTGGCCACAGACGCGCTTGCGCTGCTTCGCTGACCGACTGCCCTCACACTCCAGCCGGACGCAGGGGATCGTGGCCAGCTGCCGGCATTGCTTCGGGCCGGGGTCGACCAGACGACAGAATCCTCGCCACGATGAGCGTCGAGCAAATCACTCCACCAGCACCACCGATGATGAGCGCCGGGTCGACCTCAATCACACCGTAGAGAAGCCAGATCATCGCCTCGATGGCAGCGAGCACCCACGTCGAAAGCGAGAGTCCGTCGAGCCTCGTTGAGCGGATCGCCGTGAGTGTGGCGGGCGAGAACTGCACGGCATACGCCAAACCAATCGCCACCCCTGCTCCCGTCCAGCCACCAACGAGCAACGCAGCAAGCATCACGCTCGCTGTCAACGCCGAGGCCCTCCCCAACCGTCGGAAACCCGGTCGATCAATCCGGTTCGTCTGGGCCGCCATGACAGCATAGAGGACCATGCCGCCGATCGACACTGCGAGCACACCCCAAAGCGCAGTGGCGACGGCGTAGACGCACCACCACACGTTGAGTGCGAGACCTACTCCGATCCAATCCACCGACACGCCAGCAAGCGAGTGAGTCCGGTGAATCCGGACAACCTGAGGCACGATCATCCCGACGCCAGCAATCGTGGCAATAGCAAGCAAGAACGTCATGTCGGCTCCTGACAACAAGCGCACACCCAACCTGAGTGACGTAAGGATCTTAAAACTCTACGCTCCTTACACGTAAGGTTCTATAGCGATTTAGCTCTCGTCGCAACCGATATCTTTGCTACGGTCGAACCTGTGCAGATTGCCTCGTCGAACATCTCCGAGCTTCACCTCACGCTCGAAGTCGCGATGACTCTGATGAATGAGCTCGACCAACCAGACGCAGACGTGCGAGCAACACTCGACGACAAGGGCTTTCCCCGCGCTGTTGCCGCTTCAGCAGCCTCCATCGATCGACTCAAAGAACGCTTGCGGGAACTCGCACCGCTGCTGACGTCACTGGCGGGAGGCGACGAGCTCGCCATTCGGGCTCGCATCAACGAAGAACTCAACGAGATGCCAATCTCACCTTCGATCGTCGAACACGACGGGACCGAAGCCCATATGCATTGGACGGCAAGTACTGCCACCTTTGATGTTCAGGTGATTGCCGACATCTTGATGGCGCTGGCCGAAGAGATCGTCACCAACGGCACCATCCGATTCGGACGGTGTGGGGCCAACGACTGTGGTGATCTCTTCTACGATCGCACCCGCAACCGGTCCCGACGATTCTGCGACGATCCGCGGTGCGCCAGCCGTACCCATACCGCCGACCACCGAGCCCGTCAGCGTTCCTAGTCGGCGGCGCTGGCGGAGAGCTCGAAGCGCAGGCGCTTGTTGCCTTTGCCCTTCGATTCTGTCTTGGTGACGGTGAACGTGCCGACCTCCGCGGTCGAGGCCACGTGGGTTCCGCCGTCTGCTTGCTTGTCGAACCCGACGATGTCGACCACGCGAATCTCGGTGACCGACTCGGGAATCATGTTGACCTTGGTTCGGATGAGGTCCTCATCGACGACGGCGGTGTCGCGCGGCAGGAACGAGACTTCGATCGAACGACCGGCCTCGATCTCTGCATTGACTGCGGCCTGAACGGTCTCGGCAAATCCATCGGGCAAAGGATCGAACGCAAAATCCATCCGAGCCTTCAACGGCTCCATGTTTCCGCCAGTGACCGCCACGCCGTACTCGTTCCAGATCACACCGCAGAGAATGTGCATCGCCGTATGTGTACGCATGAGTTCATAGCGGCGACCCCAATCGATCGAGCCGGAGACTGTCTCCCCCACGGCTGGCAGCGGACCGTCCACCGTGTGCCAGATGACTGCCCCTTCTTTGCGGACGTTGGTCACCGTCACCGATGTTCCGTTGTCCCATGCAATCGTGCCGGTGTCATGCGGCTGACCGCCGCCGGTGGCGTAGAAGGCAGTTTCGGCGAGCTGGACACGTCCTCCATCGCCGTCATCTGCTGGCTCGACGGCTACCACCGCGGAGCTGAAACTCTGGGCGTTCTGGTCGGTCAAGTAGAGCTGAGTTGTCATGGGCCTTCACCTCGCGAGGGTGTTCGCTGACTATTCAATCGACAGTAATCCGTCGGCGTACGGCGGACCGTTGCGGCGGGGATAGGTTCGGACGATGGCCGACCCTCTCCGCATCATGTTGACCAACGACGACGGCATCGACTCGGTCGGTCTGCATGTCTTGGCTCGAGAGATGCAGCAGTTCGGCGATGTCACGATCATTGCTCCCGACCAGGAATTCTCCGGGGCCGGGGCAGCCATTGGGGCCATCTGGGAGAACATGCCAGATGTTCACGAGGCCCACGTCGAGGGATTCGAAACCTGCTGGGCCGTCTCGGGGCCACCCGCCCTCTGCGTATTGTTCGCCCGTCTGGGTGCCTTCGGGCCACCGCCCGATCTCGTCGTGAGTGGCATCAACCCCGGTGCCAACGTCGGCCGCAGCGTGTATCACTCAGGCACCATCGGCGCAGCCCTCACCGCACGAAACGGCGGGATCCACAGCGTTGCCGTGAGCCAAGCGGTGACCGACTTCGGTGTCGAGGGTCAAGCCTGGGGCGACGTGATCGCGAGCCTGCCCTGGCAAACCGCAGCCACGGTTGCTGCCGCCGCCGTGAAGGCCATCATCGAAGCCCCGCCAACCGACGATGCTCGGGTGCTCAACATCAATGTGCCCGACCGTGAACTCGACAAGCTCGAGGGCTGGGCCTGGACCACGGTCGGTCAGAGTCCGCCTCGATCGATGACCGAGGTGAAGCTGACCCCCAAGCCGGGTCACACGGGCACACACTCTGTCGAGTTCGTCTACGGCGACTCCGTCGATCAGCCGGCTAACAGCGACACGCAGGCCATCATCGACGGCAAGGTCTCGCTCACGTGGCTGAGCCGCATCGGCGATCTCAATGCTGCCAACGCCGCGACCGATCTCGCCATGAGCGACCTGCTGGGTTGACGCCGGAATCTGCGAGCAGGCCATCGGGTTTGTGCCAGAGATGTTGCAACGCTGCCTTGCCCTGTTTGCCGTCGCCGCCCTGGCTGGTGCGTGCGGTGCGAGCTCAACCAATGATGCTGCAAGCGAGGACTCCGCGGCTGAGCAAGCCTTCGTTGAGTGCGACAACGGGATCGTGGTGTACCAAGGCACCGACTGCCAGGTGGTGTCCTTTGATGCCGACGAGCTACCCGAAGCGCTCCAAGATCAGATCGATGAGCTGAAGGCCGAAGCCGAAGCCGACCCGTCTCGGGCCATGGCCAATGTGCAGAAGATCCAGCTCCTGATTGCGGCCCAGCCCTTTCAGGTGTGCGACGCCATGCAGAATGATCCCGACGGTGTGTTTCTGACCACGGACAACATTGCGCCCGTTGCTGAGTCGCTCGACGAATCGGTCTGCCCCTCAGCAGCCACTCTCGCCACGGTCAACGGTTGACGCCTGCAAGTCAGGCATCCTGTGAGCGTGAACGAACCTCCTGTCCTCCCCGTCATCGACGTCGGGACAACCATCGATGCCGACGGCACCTCGTGGCCCACCGCCGTCATCGATGCGATGGACAATCCCGAGGTTGCCGACTTGGCCCGAGTTCATGCAGTCGAGGGCGTCGGCGACATCACGACCGAGGCACTTTGTATTCCGTGGGCTGAGGGGCATTTGTTTCTTCTCGGCGTCCGCATCACCACGCCCGTCACCTGTGCCTTTGCCATCGGTTTCTCGTTGCCAGCGCACCGGGAGGCTCTCGAGGATGCGGCGAAGCAGGGGCAACTCGTGATCGCCACGACTCCCCCGGAAGAGGCGGCGACACATCAGCCGTTGTGGCTCGCACTCGACCTGGACACCGACCGCATGATCGAGGCCCTTCCCTAATGCTCGACGACTTCATTGCCCGTTGCCGGGCTGCAACAACCACCGAAACCGCCCTGACCGACATCCGGGCAGCACTCGGCGAACTCGTCGCCGACCGGGCGGCATTGGCCGACCAACTCGAGCTGCACGGGGCCGATGTCGATCAGGTCTTCCACGAGGACGACCGCCTCACGATCATGCTCTGCGAGACATCGCCGGGCACCGACCAGCCTCCACATGATCATCAGCTCCACACCATGATCGGCATCGTCGACGGAGCCGAGGTCCATCGCTTCTTCCACCGAACCGACACCGACCTCGCACCGACCAAGGGCCGCACCATCGGACCAGGCGAGGTGCTCTCAATGACACCCGACGCAGTGCACGCAATCGCGGCACTCGGACCAGAACAATGCCGAGCGATCCACGTCTACCTCGGATCGATCAGCACCGTCGAACGTTCGCTGTTCCATCCCGAAACCTTCACCGAAGAGCCGCTGAGCATCGAGCGCTACACCGAGTTCATCCGCCCAACATCAACATCTGCCTAACAGCATCTCAATGCCGAGCCCTGCATGGGCCAGCCGTACCCGGTAAGGTGCCACAAGGTCTTACCACCATGTGGGAGAGCGATCAGCGGTGCACAGTGATGTGCAGCGATCGGATCCGCCGAAGGAGCAACCGCCCCGGAATCTCTCAGGCACCTGTACCGCAGGGTGTTGACCACTCTGGAAAGAGCTGGATCGATCCGCTTGGGTCACAACTCCAGCCACCGACGGTGAACAAACTCTCAGGTAGCCAGACAGAGGGGGCATCGATCGAATCTTCTTCGAGGTGCCCATGTCCAACCAAACACCGCTTCACGGTCTGCATCTTGAGCTTGACGGCCGGATGGTCGACTTCGCCGGATGGGATCTGCCGATCCAATACGAAGGAGTCATCGCCGAACACACGTGGTGCCGCTCCTCAGCGTCGCTCTTCGACGTCAGCCACATGGGCCTCATCGAACTGCATGGCGACAACCCGGCCGCTGCGCTCGAACGAGTCAACCCCGCCGGGCTCACCACGCTGAAACCTGGTGCCATCCGCTACGGCTTTCTCCTCAACGACGACGGCGGCGTGATCGACGATTTGATGGTCACGAACTCTGGCACCCATCTCAGCGCCGTGATCAACGCCTCGCGTCGAGATGTCGACGTTGCCTACCTGCGAGAGCGGCTCGCCGACATCGATGTGGTCGAACGTACCGATGTGGCCATCCTCGCCGTGCAGGGCCCAAAGGCCGTTGATGCGATCGACCGGATCGCTCCCGGCGCCGCCGATCTGTTCTTCCTTCAATCGAACACCCTCACCATGGCGGGCGTCGAGGTTGTCGTCTCGCGATCGGGCTACACCGGCGAAGACGGATACGAGCTGCTGGTGCCAACCGACGCTGCCGACGCCGTGGCCCGGCTGATTCTCGACCAGCCTGAGGTGAACCCCGCAGGGCTCGGTGCTCGCGACACGCTCCGGCTCGAAGCCGGACTCTGCCTCTACGGCAACGACCTCGACGAGACCATCTCGCCGATCGAGGCCGATCTCCGTTGGGCTATCCCAAAGCGACGCCGCGAGGCGGCCGACTTCCCTGGGGCTGGTCGCATCCTCGACGAGTTCGAGAACGGTCCGAGCCGCGTTCGAGTCGGGCTTGCCGCCGATGGCAAACGGCCAGTGCGCGAACACAGCGTGCTCTCACTCGATGGCGAGGCCGTCGGTGAGGTCACCTCTGGCGGCTTCGGCCCGACCGTCGATCGGCCCGTTGCCATGGGATTTGTGCGGCCAGATCTGGCCGAGGTCGGCACGAACCTTGTCGCCGACGTTCGAGGCAAAGAGGTGCCGATCACCGTGGCCCCGCTCCCCTTCGCCCCCCACCGCTACCTCCGAGCCCCAAAGCCCACCTCAACAACGAACTGATGAGCCAACCAACAAGAGAGAACCCCATGCAGGACACCGACGAGTTCGCCCACCGTCACATCTCGCTCACCGACGACGAGCGAGCCAAGATGCTCGCCGATCTCGGCTACGCATCAGCGAGCGATCTGCTCGAGGCCGCCGTGCCAGACGTGATTCACGCCAACGAGCCGCTCGCCGTCGACCCAGCACACACCGAAACCGAAGCGCTCAGCAGGCTTGCTGAGTTGGCCAGTCGCAACACGGTTGCTACGTCGCTGATCGGCACCGGTTGGAACAACTGCATCACGCCAGCGGTGATCCGTCGCAACATGATCGAGAACCCGGCCTGGTACACCGCGTACACCCCGTATCAGCCCGAGATCTCCCAGGGCAGGCTCGAGATGCTTGCGGTGTACCAGACGATGGTTGCCGACCTCACCGGATGCGAGATCGCAAACGCCTCGATGCTCGACGAAGCGACGGCAGCCGCCGAGGCGATGACGATGCTGCGACGGGCTGACAAGACCAAGCGAGCAAGCTTCTTTGTCGACGACGATTGCCACCCCCAGACGATTGCCGTGCTACAGACCCGAGCCGAGCCGCTTGGGATCGAGCTCATGATCGGCGACCCTGCCTCAGCCGACCTCGTGGCCGACGACGTTTACGGAGCGATCCTCGCCAGCCCGGGCTCGAGTGGCCGCATCCTCGACGTCGCACCGATCATCGAACAGCTCCACGAAGCCAAGGCTGGCGTCGCCGTCACCACCGACCTGCTGGCCTGCACGCTCATGACATCTCCTGGCGAAGTCGGGGCCGACGTTGTCGTCGGATCTGCCCAGCGCTTTGGCGTGCCGATGGGCTTCGGCGGTCCACACGCCGGCTTCATGGCAACTCGAGAGAAGATGGCCCGCTCCCTTCCCGGCCGACTCGTCGGCCTTTCGGTCGACTCCAACGGCCGACCCGCCTACCGGCTTGCCCTCCAAACTCGTGAGCAGCACATCCGCCGCGAGAAGGCGACCTCGAACATTTGCACTGCGCAAGCGTTGCTGGCCAACGTCGCCGGCGCCTACGCCTGCTGGCACGGACCAGAAGGGCTCACGCAGATCGCCGGCCGGATCAACTCGCTCACCAGCCAACTCGCTGCCGCGATTAAAGGCACCGGCGCCGGGGTGAACGACACCTTCTTCGACACGATCACCGTGACGACAAACGGTGAGGCCGCAGCAGTCGTGCAGCGGGCGGGCGATCAAGGCATCAATCTGCGATTGGTCGACGACAATCGAGTCGGCATCTCGCTTGATGAAACCACAACACCCGAAACAGTGGCGGCCGTTGCGGGCGTGTTCGGCGTACAGGCCATGACCTTCGGTCTCGCCAAGGGTTTCGCACCCGTCATTACATCGATACCGAACCAACGCACGTCGGAGTTCCTCACCGACGACCGCTTCCACCGGTATCACAGCGAACACGAGATGCTGCGCTGGCTTCGCCGGCTGAGCGATCGCGACCTGGCCCTCGATCGCACGATGATTCCGCTCGGCTCGTGCACGATGAAGCTGAATGCAGCGGCCGAGATGGAGCCGATCAGCTGGCCCGAGTTTGCCCATGTCCACCCGTTTGCTCCTGCTGAGCAAAGCGCCGGCTACCGCGAGCTGATCACCGACCTCGAAGACACCCTCGCCGAGATCACTGGCTATGACCGAGTATCGCTACAGCCGAATGCCGGCAGCCAAGGTGAGTACGCCGGACTGCTCGCCATCCGCGGCTACCTCGCCAGCCTTGGCGAAGCGCACCGAGATGTGTGCCTGATCCCGCAATCGGCCCACGGCACCAACGCCGCGTCCGCCGTGATGGCAGGCATGCGAGTCGTTGTGGTGGCCTGCAATGACCGGGGCGACGTCGACGTCGACGACCTCACCGCAAAGATCGATGAGCATGGCGCCAACCTGGCTGCGCTGATGATCACCTACCCATCAACTCATGGCGTCTACGAGCACACCGTCGTCGAGATCTGCGAGAAGATCCACGAGGCCGGCGGTCAGGTCTACACCGACGGCGCCAACCTCAATGCCCTCGTCGGTGTGGCCAAGCCGGGCCAGTTCGGCTCAGACGTGAGCCACCTCAACCTGCACAAGACCTTCTGCATCCCCCACGGCGGAGGCGGGCCCGGCGTCGGGCCCATTGGCGTGCGCGAGCATCTTGCCCCGTTCCTCCCGGGCCATCCGCTCGACGACGCGCTTGGCGATTCCGGCACCGTGTCTGGTGCCCCGTTCGGATCGGCCGGCATCCTGCCTATCTCGTGGATGTACACCAAGCTCATGGGGCCCGAGGGTCTGCGACGGGCAACAGAAGGCGCCGTTCTGGCAGCCAACTACGTGGCCAAGCGACTGCGCGAGCACTACCCCGTGCTCTACACCGGCCCGGAAGGGCTCGTGGCCCACGAGTGCATCATCGACGTGCGTCAGATCTCAGACGACACCGACGTGAGCGTCGACGACATCGCCAAGCGCCTCGCCGACTGCGGCTTCCACGCCCCCACGATGTCGTTCCCGGTTGCTGGCACGCTCATGATCGAGCCGACCGAGAGCGAAGGGCTCGCCGAGCTCGATCGATTCTGCGATGCGATGATCGCCATCAAGAGCGAGATCGACGATGTCGCCTCCGGAGCTGTTGCCATCGACGACAGCCCGCTTCGACACGCCCCGCACACCGCCGCTGTGCTCCTCGACGACGAGTGGGACCGGGCCTACACCCGGCACACCGCAGCGTTCCCGATTCCGACCACCGACAAGTACTTCCCCGCTGTGGGCCGAGTCGACAACGCATACGGCGATCGAAACCTCAACTGTTCGTGCGCACCCTTGAGCGCCTACGAGTAGGGGTCATGTGGTGGCGGCGGCGACGAGGGACGCCGTAACGATCACCACGGCGACAAGGACAATCGCCTCGGCGGTCAAAATGAGTCGCAGCTGCGAGGCCCGTGGGTCAGAGCCGTGCTCGGCATCGAGCGCCGGAACCAGCCGGAAGTGGTTGTACGCCCCGATGGAGACCGCAACGGCAACGACAGCCATCTTAAGAAGCAGGGTCAGGCCCCACTCCGTTGCCGTGAGGTCGCCGAACGACTCAAGAACGATGAACCCCATCACAACTCCGGCGAGCATGACAGGACCAAGCGCCAAGGTTGCCACCCGCGAGAACCGTACGACCAACTCGGCAACACGGGCATGACTCCCCCGGCGATGCCGACGCCATCCGATGGCACACAGCGCTACGACACCGCCGACCCACACGCTTCCAGCAGCGACATGCACGGTGTTGACCAATGCGTGCAGCGGCCGGAATCCTCTGCTGACCGTGTGCCCGTCAAACCAGAAACTGAGCAGGACGGCAAGAACGCCTACACCCGCCAGCCAGGCACTGCCACTGGGAGTCCAGCTGAACTCTTCGGCCTCCTCGGCCCGATCCGGACCGGCAGTTGGATCGTCGACGGTGCCCACAGATACCAAGCGTGCCGCTCGGACGGGAGCGACCTCTCCGAGTCGTAACGAAGTCCGCAGGCCGGCAACGAGCCCGAGCCCGCCGACGACGCGAAGCACCGTCGCAAACCCAGCCGATGTTGACCATGCAGACCAAATCGACTCATCGCTGAGGCCACTGACACCGAGGTACTCGATCACCCCGCCCGCGGTCAGTGCGACGGCAGCAACCGCCGAAGCCACAAGAAGCGTGCGCACCTCTGCTCGACTACCACGCAGCGTACCAAGGCCGAAAGCCACGGCGCCGAGCGCCAACGTGGTGCCGAGCAACCCGAGAATGCGACCGACGAACGCAATGGTGTCGGCGACACCGGCCTCATCGGGGGCGAGGAACTCGTCGAGTGTCAGGGCCGGCGCAGCCGAGCCACCGCCGGCATTGCCGTCGTCGACTTCAACCGTGCTCGCAGCTTCAGCGTCTGGCCCGGTCGGTACCGACCCCATCGAGGTTGCCGGGTCCTGCGTAGCAATGTCCGATTCGGCCGCCGTCGTCGCCGGGGTCGTGGCGCTATCCGACGAATCGGGAACGGCGGCCGGCGGTGGTGCTGTGACCGTGAAGGAGAACGCCCCTTCGATGGGGTGGGCGTCGACCGCTTGCACATTCCAGCGGACTCCGACCTCACCTCCCGCGAGTGGCGGATCGAAGCGGATCGTGAAGACCAAATCGTCGGGAGTCGAGATCGACACGGGTTCTTGCAAGACCCCGCTGGCGTTGAGGGCGATGAAGCCATCGCCCACCGGCGTGGCCGGTCCAGTGAAGGAAATCGTGACGAACTCCACCGGCTCGTTGACAATGGCCAGGGCAGCCGGCGTTGACGACTCGAAACCAGTGTGGGCCGACGCAGGCGAAGCTCCGACGAGCATCAATATGGCGGCCAAAACGACAACCGACAGAGCAGCGACAATCGAACGGCGGGCGCCTCCCACCTGCGCTCGAAGCCGACCGGCAGAGACGTGCATACCGCTTAGCGTACGACAGCGCAGACGCGGGCGCCGCCGCAAAACTCGATTCCCGTGCCTGACTCAGCGCGTTGAGCAAGCGATGATCTAGGGCCCCACTAGCTCGGGCTCGACCATGCCAAGCCGAGGCGCAATCATTTCAGCTAGTCAACAAGCGATTTCCAGAAGGTGACCTTGTTGTCACCTGGTCCATAGAAGTCACGGAGCCGGGCCTCTTCGACGAACCCTCGCCGCTCATAGAAGGAGCGGGCCTGCTCGTAGTCGTCGAGGCTCGACGTGTCGACAATCAACGTTCGAGCGACGTCTTCGCCCGAAGCTCGCAACTCAGCCTCGACATGCTCGATCAGTAGCGTCCCTGCCCCACTGCCGTGCTGATTCGGATCAACGGCGATGAAGTAGAGATTCCACATCCGATCAGAGAACGGTTCTGGTGCGTAGTACGCGGCCGCAGCGATCCCGTTGGGTTCGGAGTCATCGGCGGCAACAAGCCAGCGATGCCCTTCCAATGAGCCGTCAAAGAAGCCGGCGAGCATCTGATCGAACTCGCCCATCTCCTCTGGCTGGAACATGCCGTTGACAAGTGCGAGGTGTTTGATGTGTTCGGCGTCGTTCGGTGTGGCGACGCGGATGTTGATCTTCACGAATCCCCCTGGACGTCGACGAACGTACTACCTCGGGCAATGAGAGCCAGCCCCTTTTCCCGGGTCGCGCTGATCTGTTCTAACTGTGCCCAGAGCCAACCAAGTGTGACGTATCCGGAAGGGCCCCGACGGTGACGTGGCCTCGGTCGACGGCCAACGTCGTGATGGCACAGTTGGGTAAGCCGCTTGGGATCAGTTCTGGGTCGGCCTGCACAACCGCTTCGTCCCCCAGCAGCGTACGGAGAGTGTCGACCGTGCCGAGCTTGCGCGTGTCCCGTTCCGTCAGCGCGGGATCGCCAGGCGACGAAACCTTCTCGCCGTGCTGGACGACAAGCACCGTGATTCCCATCGCTCAAACCGTAGAACGACAATCGGCCGACGTCCCGCGAGATTGAACTGCCCAACGGTGTCAGGACCTCGAGCTAACTGGCTTCGTCTGGGTCCATCGGGTTGTTGCGAAACGCCCGCGAAAGCAGAGGCGTCGACGGCTTTGCTGAGGTGTCGACACCGGACGGCCCGACGCCATCGGTCTTGTCTTCGTCGTCCGTTTCGACAACGGCGAGTTCGATTTGTTCGTCGTCAGTCGCCGACTCGCCCTCAGGTCGTGATTCATCAGACGACGCCGTACCTGCCTGGTCAGAGTCGGTGAGGACAGAGTCTGCCGCTTCGGCCTCTGCCTCATCAGAGCTGGTGGTCTCAGCGCCGGCCCACTCCCAAGGAAAGCCACGTTCGACCGGGCGTCGCTGGCTCGGCCGAGCCTCCGGACCGACCACGGCTGGCGTGACAATGTCGGCCGACACGCGGTCGGAGACCGATCCGCCGGCCGGGTGATTCGCCGTGAGATCCAGGTCGGTAGTAGTCGGGGCCGACATCGACATCGACCGCTCCGGCTGGGGAACACTCTCGAGATGCCGACGCGCTGGGATTCCAAGCCGCTGATCGACCATGGTCCAACCCATGGGTGCGGTGCGGGTCTTCACGTGGTCCTGGCAGAGCGGGATTCCGCCCGTTGGATCGGTGAGGTCGATGATGATGACCTCGGCCTGGTCAGTGTTGAACTGGAGAGACGCGGCCGCCTCATGGCGGCAACTCAGGCGCGCACACAGCAGTTCCATGTGACTCAACGTAGCGATTGGTCCCCCGAAAGTGGTGGATCCCAGTGGGCAGATGTAGGTTCCCGCCGTGGAATCGAAGGCCGAGAACGACCTGTCTGGATGGACCGAAAACGAGGTTGCTCGTATCGCCGTCGCCGACCAGCTTCGCCGAGGGTTGCACGGCCTTGTCGGCGGTGATCACGATACCGAGGCACTCATCGAGTTGGCCGCTGTTCTCGACACGGTGCTGGCGCCCCTCGAAGATGCACCGCCCGCCGTGCTCGACATGGGCAAGTGGGCTGACCGCACGGAAATCGCCATACCAGCCGACAACGCGAAGCTCTTCAGCGGGGCAAGCCGGCCGGTCTCTGGGCCCGCCAACCCGTGGAGCATCCCGCTCGAGGTCTACCGCCGTGGCGATCGAGCAGTGACCACCACCGAGCTCGGCGCCGGCTTCCAGGGCGCCCCTCAGCGGTCACATGGCGGAGTGGTATCCGCCATCTTCGATGATCTCTGCGGCTTCTTGCTGACCTTCGACAAGAACATTGCGTTCACGGCCTATCTCACCGTGAACTACCACGCGGGCACTCCACTGCATCAACCCATCACGTTCTCGGCGTGGGTAGAGCGGACGGAGGGCCGAAAGCTGTTTCTTCGAGGCGAGTGCCGGATCGGGACAGAAGATCCAGAGGGCGAGCTGTTGACATCGTGCGACGCCCTCTTCTTGACGATCGACGAGATGCCCGCGCTCGACGCAGACTCCTGACGGCGCCCGCCTTGTGGTGGATGGCCGCGAGATTGCTGGCAGCGAGATTGCTGGCCGTCGATTTGCTGGCAGAGTGATGAGATGGATGCCGTTGTCCCAGAACTGATTACTCGCATCGACGCCTCATTACCGGGCCACCTGGTGCGGGTGGTTGGCCTGTCGGGCTTCGGTCTGCGGGACGACGCCGACGGCGCCATCATCGACGCCGAGGGTCTCACTGGGCAGGTGCTTGGAGGCCTCTGCGACCAGGCCATTGCCGACGAACTCGCCGGGCTCGATCCAACGAATCGAGCGGCAATGTCCACGCGAGTCACCGACGCGGATGCGGATGCAGCCGGCATGGTGTGCGGAGGCACAGCCCACCTGTTGCTCACCCCGGTGAGCGATCTCCCAGCCGAGCTGAGCCAGCTTCTCCAACAGGCGATTCCGCTTGCCATCGTCACTGCCGCCGATGGATCGGGCGGTGAGGTCGTCGTCACCAAGAAGACGGCCATCGCGGCCGACGGCGCTGACAATCCAGACGACGACGCTGTGATCGAACTCGGACGTGCTGCCTTGAGCGGTGGGCGAACGACGGCAACGGTCGAAAAGGTTGGCGCCGTCGAGTACCTCATCAACACGATCGTGCCGAGCACTCGGGTGGTCATCGCCGGTTCGGGCCCGATGGCCGATGCCATCAAGGCCCAGGGCGAACTGATGGGGTGGAGCGTCGAGATCAACGAGAGCGTCGCCGACGGCATCACGTTCCTCGCAAGCGCGGGTCCAGCCGATGGCCTGGTGATCCTCAGTCACGATCGAGCTGTCGACGTGCCGCTGCTCGATGCCGCTCTCAACTCAGCGGTTGGCTACATCGGCGGCATGGGTTCGCGTGGCACGCAAACGGCCCGACGCAACGCTCTCACCGACCTCGGCCACGCCGACCAATCACGCATCAACGGCCCCATCGGTCTCGATCTGGGCTCTCGCAATCCAGCTGAAACCGCCGTCGCCATCGCTGCAGAGTTTCTCGCCAACAGAGCAGGTCGAACCGCCGGCCGGCTGACAGACTCATCAGGCCCAATCAACGGTTGAGACCCCTCGTTGTTGGTCGATTCCTCAGAACCCGTCCAATCAGGCCGATTGCTCACTAATGGCCACTCCCACCAGGCCCTCCCATCCTGAGATGACTCCCTACGGTGCTCCGTATCGGCGCCCCGAGGGGATCAAGCGCGTCGCCATGGCCAAGGCCAGAGAGGCGCTGCGAAGCTTCGGCCAAGCAACCGCAGGCATGCGGGCCACACCCGACTATCTCGTAATCGGCACCAAGCGCGGCGGCACCACATCGATGGCTCGCTGGTTGCTCGAGCATCCCGACGTCGCATCGCTGTTCCCGTCGCGTGAGACCCGCAAGGGCACCTACTACTTCGACGTCAACTTTGAGCGAGGCGACGACTGGTATCGATCGCACTTCCCCACCCAAAGCTCACTCGACCGTCGCACCGCGAAGGTCGGTCGCCAACAGATCGTCGGCGAAGCCACGCCGTACTACCTCTATCACCCGCATGCCGCAGAACGAGCACGAGCCTTTGCGCCGGACACGAAGGTGATCATCCTGCTGCGCGACCCCGTCCAGCGTGCGCACAGCCACTGGATGGAACGTTCACGCAACGATGTCGAGACGCTGTCGTTCCCTGAGGCGATCGCAGCCGAACACGAGCGAGTCGACGGCGAAGAACAGCGCATGATCGACGACCCGTCGTACACGAGCTTCGGCCATCAGCACTTCAGCTACGTCGACCAAGGGCGCTACGCCCGCGGCCTGACCCGTTGGTACGGGGCATTTCCGGCGAGTCAGATCCTGACACTGCGCAGCGAAGACATGTACGCCGACCCAGCCGAGATCTACGGCGCGGTCCTGAACTTTCTCGACCTCGCCGACTACGAACCGGCGTCGTTCAAGTCGTGGAACACCAAGCCAAAGGCAGCATTCGATGCCGGCCTCGAGGCCGAACTGCGAGAGCGCCTCGCCCCCGACATCGCCGAGGTCGAGACGCTGCTCGGCCGGTCGATGCACTGGTCCTGAGATGGTTGGTTCTGACGTGTCTGGCTCTGAGACAACCACCGAACCTCAGCGCATCCTGTTCATCGGTGGCCTCGGCCGTTCTGGCACGACGCTGATCGAGAAGATGCTCAACGAGCTTCCCGGCACGTTTGCGGTCGGCGAAACACTGCACCTGTGGGAACGCGGTGTTCGTGACGAAGAGCGGTGCGGCTGCGGTGAGCCCTTTGCCTCTTGCCCTCACTGGTCGAAGGTTGGCGACATGGCCTTTGGAGGCTGGGACAACGTCGACACCGATCGGGTCATCAACCTGCGCTGGAAGATTGATCGAAGCAGACGGTTGCCAGCAATCCTGGCCAAGCACCGAGGGGCCGAGCCAGAGCTCGACGCTGAGCAACGTGAGTATCTCGACTACCTCCGCCCCGTGCTCCTCGCTTCGGCCGAGATCAGTGGCGCGGAAGTGTTGCTCGATTCTTCAAAGCACCTGTCGACAGCGGCTTTGCTCGCTCTTGACCCGACCCTTGACGTTCGCGTTCTGCACGTCACGCGGGACCCGCGCGGCGTTGCCTACTCGTGGACAAAGCAGGTTGATCGACCAGAGGCTGACGGCTCGCTGATGCCGACCTACAAGCCGTCTCGCACCGCCACCCGGTGGGTCACCGACAACCTCGGGTTCGACAGCCTCGCCAAACTTGGCGTGCCGACGTTGCACCTTCGCTACGAAGACATGCTCGCCCACCCCGCCGAGCGACTGAACGACGTGGCCGCTTTCGCTGGCCTCACCGATTCCACCGGGGAGTTCGACATCCCGTTCCTCGACGGCAACGAGGTTCGCTTGATGACAGCGATGCACTCCGTCGCAGGCAACCCGCTGCGGTTCGGCGGCGACGACATCACGCTTCGGCTTGATGATGCGTGGCGAGAGAAGCTCGACCCCAAGGCGCGAGCAACTGTCACCCGCATCACTCGACCAGTGCTCAGCCGCTACGGCTACAAACCCTGAGGGCCTCGCAGGAGCGAGATCCGTTCACGTGAAAACGACGTGGCCCTTCACCGTCTTCACACCTTCGCCGGCGAGGAGCTCGGCCTGCAGCTTCGGATCGTGAGGGATCAACCGTCCGCTGGCCGCCACCACTCGCCACCACGGCAGATCATCGACTCGGCGAAGCACGCCCCCAACCGCCCGGGCCGCGCCCGGATAGCCCGCCTCGCCTGCGACCTCGCCGTAGGTCATCACCTCGCCCTTCTGCGTCTTCGCCAACACCTCAACCACGGCTCGTTCGAACGCCGTCAGTTCATCGTGACTCTTGCCGGGCATCGAGACCTAGTTTGCAGCCCACCACGCATCGAGACGAACAAGTAGCTCCTCGTGAGCGAGTTCGCCCTCGGTGCGCTTGATCTCGAGCAGGTGATCGAGGGCTTTGCCGATCTTGGGCCCACCGCCGACGTCGAACCGTTCCATCACGGCTCGACCGTCGATCTGCGGACGCTCTGCTGCCATCGCGTCTGCTTTTGCGAGCTCGATGATGCGCTCCTCGAGCTCGTCGATCTGGCGATGAAGGCGGGCTTCCTTCGATCGATTTCGAGTGGTGCAATCGGCTCGAACCAGTTCGTTGAGGTGGCCGAGCAAGTGGCCGGCGTCGCGGGCATACCGACGCACGGCCGAGTCGGACCACCCATCGCCGTACCCCTTGAATCGACCGGACAGACGCACGAGTTCGGCCACATCGCGCACGGTCTGTTTCTCATACTCGAGCGCCCGCAGCCGCTTCTTGGTCATCTTGGCGCCAACAGCCTCGTGGTGCCGGAAGGTCACGCCGCCGTGCTCAAACGATCGGGTCGCGGGCTTCCCGATGTCGTGAAACAGCGCCGACATGCGCAAGGTCAGATCGGGTCGAGTTCGGGCTGTCACCGCGATGGTGTGGGCGAGCACGTCCTTGTGGCGGTGGATTGGATCTTGCTCCAGTTGCAGCGCTGGCAACTCCGGCACGATCTTGGCCGCGTCGCCAGAGTCGCAGAACTCCCAGAGCGCGTCTGTTGGGTCGTCCTCCATGAGGACGGTTCCAAGGCGTTCCCGGGCTTCAGTGAGACTCACGAGTCAACATCTAGCGGCGTCTCCGGCAGTTGTCTACGTTCAATCGTGACCGGACCCGCAGTGCGGGCCACCACAATCGCGGGTTCTTCATCGCCCGAAGGCTCGGGAACGTCGACAATTGCGTCACCTCCGGCCGCCTCAATCGTCACGTCGTAGGTTCGATCGTCGGGAAACGCAGCCACGATTTGCCTGGTTGAGCCGACGATCAGGGTCCGCAATGGGGCCTCGGCAAAGTCGAGCATGAGTTCGCCATCGACGGTCGACACGTCGAACTCTGTGGCTGCGATTGCGGTGCCAGTGACGTTGTCGTTGGCAACAACGCGAGCAGAGCCACGAATCGGGCCGAGGGCAACGTCACCGCTGGGGGCGAGGATCGCCAACGAACCATCGAAGGAAGTCACCGACATCACGCCAGAGCTCACGACCACCAGTTCGACACCAGCTGGTGCATCGACAATCACCGAGGATCGGCAGGGTCCTCGACCGGGACAACTCACGCGCACCACCACATCGGCACCAACAACGGCCTGCTCGACAACCGGCCGGCTGATGATCCAGCTGTCGCGGTGTTCAACCCGAGCGACATCACCGGCTCGCACCTCCATCGGCCCAGCTCCGTTCACCACAATCAACCGCTGGGGGGTGCCGAGCTCGATCACGGTTGTGGCAGAGCGATCGGCAAGGCCGACAACGAGCGCGACGAAGACGAGTGCCCCGAGAGCCCAGCGCCAGCGAAAGCGGCGACGCTCGGTGAACGCATTCGCCATGTTCAGCGAATGACGGAGAGGCGGTGTGTGAGCTCGCGACTCGAGGTTCCAACCGCAATCCCGTACTCGCCGGGTGGCAACGCCCACCCGTCGTCGCTCCACACTTCGAACGTGCGGGCGGCGACAGTGATTTTGACCACGGACTCGACCCCGGCATCGAGACGAGCAACACCAAACCCACCGAGCAAGCGGGCCGGCCGTCGATTATCACCAGGGGGCGGTTCGACATATGCCTGCACCACACACTTGCCGGCCCGGTTGCTGGTGTTGGTGACCAGCACCTCTACTTCAACCGACCCGCCGGTCGAACCGAGGGCAACAATGCTGGGGCTCCCGATCTCGAACGAGGCATACGAGCCGCCGTAGCCAAAGGGGCGGCGCGGCTCGACGTCCTCACGGTCATACCAGCGGTAGCCGACGAGTGATTGCTCGCCGTAGTGCAGCTGTTGACCGTCTCCGGGGACGAGGCCGACGGTCGGGGTCTGGTCGATCGCAGCGGGGAACGTGACGGGAAGACGTCCACCTGGCTCGGCGGCTCCTGTGAGCACGTCGGCCAAGGCGCTGCCGAACTCTTGGCCGGGATACCAGGCCATGACGGTCGCCGGAACCTCATCGAGCCAGGGAAGATCCACCGGCCCGCCAGCATTCAACACCACGACCGTTCGAGGGTTGGCCTCAGCCACTCGTCGAACGAGCTCATCTTGGCGACCTGGCAAGCCAAACATGGGCCGATCGTGGCTTTCGGTTTCCCAGAACGCATCGAGCCCGACCACAACGACGGCAGCATCGGCGGATGCGGCCGCGGCGACAGCGTCATCGAGCAGCGCGTCTTCATCAACCGGGGGAAGGTGCCCGAACGCAACCCCAGCGAGCAGCTCATCGTCACCCCGTGACCACTCGACAACGACTTCAACCACCGCTCCGGCTTCGAGATCGATCTCGCCTACCACCTCGGCCGACGACTTCTGGAAGAAGGCGTCGCCGGGAGTCATGGCCGTCCAGTTGTCGACGACCTCGACGCCGTCGATCAGAACACGCGACGGGCCAACCGCCATGACACCGAATTGGTGGGTGCCCGATTGCTCGATGCGAAGCTGGCCTGTCCAACGCTGTGACCACTGCATCGGGTTCGGAAGCTCGTCGATGCCGCCGGCAATCATCACGGTGGCCGAGCGGACTGTGCGGGTGATGACGGGGTCACCACTCAGGTCGGTTGAGCCAAAGATCTCGAGGTTGAGTGGACGATCGGAGCCCACCCAGCTCGCTGGCTCAACATCGGGGAGGTAGCGGTGGGCGAGGCACCCGATGGCGTGACTCACTGCGTCGTCGCCGAACGCCTCTTGCAGACCGGCGCGGGGCGACGTGATGTGGTGTGCTGGCAATTGCGCCGAGCCGCCGCCCTGGATCACGCCGGGATCCGCATTTGGCCCGATCAAGGCGACGGTGGTGACGTCGTCGAGCGGCAGGGTCGAGCTTTCGTTTCTCAATAACACCATCGAGTCGGCGGCAAGCCGTCGGGCCAGAGCCTGTTCGGCTGGCAGGTCGACACTCTGCTCGGGCTCCTCGTCGTCGACCCGCCCACCCGCTATCGCATCAGCCATCGGAATCGTACGACCGGCTCGTCGGGCCAACTCGAGCACTCGCTGGACTCGGGCGTCGATGGCTTCCTCAGAGATCTCACCGTGATCAAAGGCGGCGCGCAGCTTGGCTCCGAGGGCAAGCGGCGGGCCGGGCATCTCAAGATCCATACCGGCAACGATGGGCTTCGTGGCGTGGTGAGTGGCACCCCAGTCAGACATCACAAGACCGTCGAAGCCCCACTCGTCGCGCAACAGCGACGTGAGGAGCCAGTCGTGTTCGGTGCAGTGAGCACCGTTGAGCTTGGGATAGGCAGCCATGATCGTCCATACGCCAGCGTCAACAGCGGCTTCGAATGGCCGGAGATAGATCTCTCGCAAGGTGCGGTCGTCGACTTCAGACGAGACCGTAAGACGGTTGTCCTCGACGTCGTTGGCCACGAAGTGCTTGGCGCATGCACCAACACCTTCATCTTGAACGCCCGTGATGTAGGCAACCGCCATGTCAGCGGTGAGCTGTGGATCTTCGCCAAAGCTCTCGAAGTTGCGTCCACCGAGTGGGTGGCGGGCCATGTTGATCGTCGGCGCCAGCAAGACACCAGCGCCCTTGCGTGCTGTCTCGCGGCCGAGCAGCCGACCGGTTTCTACAACGAGTTCGGTATCGAACGTCGCAGCCATGCCAATCGAGGCAGGCAGGCACACCGCTCGGGCGCCTGTCGTACTGTCACCGCGAGCCCCGTTCGGCCCATCGGTGACCTTGACCGTGCCGATGCCCAGCCGGGGTACTGCCGCCGTGCGCCAGACGTCGCTACCAGACAGCAGAGCAATCTTTTCATCGATTTCCAGCTCGGCGATCAGGCTCGCAACGGTGCTCGATAGTGCGTTCTCACTCATGCGAGCGCACGCTATCTGCGCTCGGCTCCTTCAACGTATGGGTGGCCAACCGGGAGGGTTGGTTCGAGGTTACGCCAGGGTGAGGAGTGCGACAGCAGCGACGTGAATCGTTCCCATCACCGTCGCTGACCTCACGGCCAACGGCTCACCACCGGCGGCGACCAACGCTGATCCCACCACGAGAAGCGCAGCAATCGCGACGCCGACCAGCATTGCTCCCTGGACCGTAGCAAACGCTACGAGCAACGTTGCAAAGACTGCCACAACCTGAAATCCACGCCGCTCATCTACTGATTGACGGGTACCACTTTGAAATCCTGCAAGGCGAGCGCCTTGCTTTACTGCCGCTACCACAATCTGCCCTTTGTGTCTGACGGATGTCGCCCTCAAGACATCCTTGTTCCGCACTTCTGTTCTTAGCACGACGAGATGGCGACGTAACGTCGGCGAGCTGACACTCATGAGGTTCGTCATCAGACCGTCACGAAACCGCGACGCGTTGTCACCCCGCTGACACCAAACACCAATAGATGACTTGTCTGGTCGGGTTTATCGCGACTTTCTGACCTCCGGAAACGTCCCTAAAACGTGGGCCCCTCGCAAGAGGGGGTCAGTCCGTCCAGATTCAAACCGAGAGGTCGTGAGGAGCATGAAGCGCCTTTTTGCGGGTGCCGTCATCGGAGCCCTGGCAATTGCCGGCTTCGGATTGTGGAGTGGCGTGGTCGCCGTCCAGTTCCCATGGCAGGTCCTCCCCGATTTCACCGAGGTCGAGGTCGAGGTGAGCCTTCCCGAAGAAGCCCGCATCGTTGCCGTCGAGCCCATTGCACTCGATTGTCGAGCCAGGATCTTTGCCGAGGTACCGGTCGAAGGTCGGCGCGAGCACACAGCCTTTGGCCGCGTCTACCGCACCGACACTGTCACGATGACCGCACACGGCGATGTCGATACGTGCGTCGAAGGAACCTCGACCAACGTGACCTATCACCGGGATGGTCGCACCGAAGTCGTGATCCCCGGCGAATCGATCCTGTTTGTTCGGCCGCGAGTTGATGCGGTCGAGTCAGCCTCAACGGTCGAGGTCAACAAGGGCCTCGTTGGCAAGGTCACCGACGTCGCCCCGTGGGTCTCAGATGATCTCGGTCTGACCCCACTCGCCTACGCATATGCCCAGAGTGTGATCGGCTCGAGTGAATGTATGGCGGCGGCCTACGACGTCACCGAACAGGTCCTGATCGATGCCTACACCGAGCAGTTCCTCGCCAACGGCGCCGATCCCTCTGAACTCACCGTGCGCATCGATGGCAAACCGAACTTCATCGACTCGCCTCGCCCCGACATGGGCGAAGTCGACATGACCGTCGACACCGAAGGCATTAGCTGCTCGCTGAGTGACAGCCTCGGCGGCGCTGCAGGCGACAACCGCTAAACGCGCTACTCGATGATGATCTCGACCGGTATTTCGGTCGCTGGTGCATCCGTCACGGGCGGATCCGTGACGGGCGCTGCGGTAGCTGGCGGATCGGTCGCCGGCGCATTCGTCTGAAGCGGGCTCGTAACCGAGGGCAGCGTCACCGGCGGGATCGTGGGGAGCGGCGGTGTCGTGAAGGTCGGCACCGTGAACGTTGGCACCGGAGTTGTGGTGGTCGGCGCTGCGCTGGTTGGCGCCGGAGTCGGTGGGGCCACCGTCGTCGGTGGTGACGTGGTGGTCGAACGCGTGGTTGGCGGAGAGGTGCTTGACGGAAGCGTGAAGCCGACCGAGGCTGTTGTAGTTGATGCCGTTGTGGTGGTGCGCCGAGTGGTGACAACCCGCCGAGTGGTGACTGTGCGTCGAGTGGTGACCGTACGACGGGTCGTGGCGGGGCGCTGCGTCGCCGGGGCGAGCGTCGTCTCTGTCGTTGTTGCTTCCGTGGTCGAACTCGTTGCCGTTGTGACGGTTTCTTCTGCCTGTTCGTCGGCCTCTGAGCTGTCGTCAGCTGCAACCGCCGCACGAGTGGTGGACGGCTCAGGTTCGGTCGTTGTGGTTTCAGCCAGAGTGGTCGAACCCTGCACATCAACAATGGTCGGACCACCATCGTCTGAACTGAACGCAAACAGAACCCCAACGCCGATCAGGTTGATCAGACCGAGAAAAAGGAGCGAAAGAAGGGCAGTCCTGGCCCGCCGCGAGCGCAATCTTTCCATCACAACGATCACAGTTTGCAGGACAAATCACTTTGTGCGACGTCCGCCCCCAAGTTTTCGCGAATCACCCAGGTGTGTTACGACGGTGCAATGAGCGACTCAGCCACGAGCAACCAACCGGTGACAAAGGCATGGGACATGGTTGAAGAAGCCATGCGCAGCATCGACAATCTTTCGGCAGACGAGGTCAAAGCCGAAGCCGATGGTGGCGACACCGTGTTGGTCGACATCCGCGACTTTCGTGAGCTGTACCTCAAGGGAAAGATCCCGGGTTCGGTACACGCGCCTCGTGGCATGCTCGAGTTCTGGATCGACCCGCAAAGTGAGTACTACCGAGACGTCTTCGATCCCGCCAAGCGCTACGTGTTGTATTGCGCCGCCGGAGGTCGATCAGCGCTGGCGGCAAAAACAATGAAGGACATGGGCTACACCGACGTCGGCCATCTCGAGACCGGGTTCGCCGGTTGGGAAGCAGCAGGGCTCGACGTCGAAGCAACCCAAGACGGCTCAAAGTGGGTGCCGGCTCCTCGCGACTGAGCCGGGCAGTTAGCCGATGGCGATGACCTGACCCTCAGTGTTGATCTCGACGCCGTCGACGTTGAAGTCGACGGTCTGCCCATCGCAGTCGAGGCCCTCCCAAATGATTGACCCGGCAGGAATCCGGCGCTCGACGCTGGTGCCGGGTGGGATGGTTTCGTCAGAAGCAAGTTCGTCGATGCCGAGGTCGACCGACTCGGCTGGATTGAACAGCAAGAAACACACCTGATTGTCACTCTGGTTATCGAACGTGACCGTGTACACCGGGACCGGTTCGGCGGTGATCTCGATTCCCTCGGCGAAGACCAGCTCTCCTTCAACGAACCACACCATCTCGTAGAGCCCAGGGTCGAGTCCATCGGGATCGGTCGCGCACACCCAGTAGTCCGAGCCGTTCGTGCCCAGATCCCAAAACTCACCAAAGATGCTGAATCCCTCGTTGATCTCCCCATCGACCAACCACACGGCATCCCACAAGGCACCTTCCGGAACTCCGATCCAGTTGAACCAGGCGCAAATCTCGGTTTCTTGGGACGTGGCGCTGACGACGAAGGTGGTGTCTTCGATGGGGTCGGCAACGCCGAGGCTGAACGACGGGTTGAACGCGACGACGCTTGAAGGCTCAAACGACTCGTCTGGCGTCGGCGGCACCGCGTCTTCGAACTCCATCGGAGTCGCGGTCCGAGCTTCTTCGAGCAGCGGCAGGGCAAGATTGACAGGGCGAATGCCGTTGAGAAATCCACCAATGGGAGTGCACTGATCGTCGTCGTCGATTCGGCCATCACCGTTCGTGTCAGTGATCACTCGACAGTCGACGATCGGCCCATCGCTCGTCGCCGAGGCTTGGGTGGGAACACCAACCAACTCGCCAAGATCGTTCAGAGCAGTACCGCCACTGTTGCCACCGGCAATCGTGGCATCCGTCTTGATCCATGAACGCTCGTCGACCCCAGCCTGAGCAGTGAACCCCGAGACGAAACCATTGGTGAAGGTGATGGTGTCGCCGCCGATCGACGGGTAACCGAGAATGCGTAGGTTGTCGCCGATCACAACAGCATCACTGTCGCCCAGTGGGAGCGCTGGAATGCCTGGGTCGCTGACTGCCGCTCCGTCTGTGGTCCGGGAGATTCGCAGGACGGCAAGGTCGAGCTCAGCATCGGACACGAGAATGTCGGCTTCGAAGTTGAGAACGGGTGGTCGACCAGAGTCTTCGGTGACGGCAACGCCGATCGTGGTGAAGGGGCAGAACGAGTTCTGCACCACGACGTGAGCATTGGTCAGGATCGTCCCGTCGCTGTCAACGACAGTTCCCGAACCGGAGCACACGGGTTGGCCATCGGCATCGAGCAGCTGAATCTGCACGGTCGACGCGGAGAGCATGTCGACGGTTGGCGATTCGTCAGTTCCTGGAGCTTCACCGGATGGCTCAGTTGTCGTCGGATCCGTGCCCGGCGCGGTTGTTGTCGCTTCCGCGACGGTAGTGGTGGTTGGTGCGGTCGCCTCGGTGTCGTTGCCGCCCCGACCAAGGGCGAACGCCCCGGCACCAACCAGCAGGAGTGCGGCAAAACCACCGCCGATCAGGAGACCCTTCCGACTCTTCTGCGACCCGCCACCCGGCTGGGTCGCCGAGTAGCCGGTCGTAGCGCTGGCCGGCTGACCGCTAAATGCGGGTTGCTGAGGAGGCGGACCTACCGGCGCACCGGTCTGGTTCGAAGGGCTGAACGACGGCGGGGGTGTTGGCGAGGCAGGTGACGGGACTGCCGTCGGTGGCGCTTGGGCCGGAGGCGGAGCCTGCGCAGGAGGCGGTGGGGCCGCCGGAGGGGGCGTGGCTGCCGGAGGCGGAGTGGTGGCAGGAGGCGGAGTGGTGGCAGGCGGCGGCGTAGCGGCCGGGGGAGGTGCCGGCGTCGGCGCTTGCGGGGCCTGGCCGGGGCCGCCCGGCGGCATTGGTGGTGTTGCCGCACCACCTCGAGATCGCTTTGTCGGGCGGGTCGGCGCTGCAGGTTCTTCCGGCTCGTTATCGGCATCCCATGCATCGCTCACGTCGCCACGGTAGGCCGAAAACCGAGGGCAGGCGATCCACCATCCGGCCCAATACAGGTGGACGGGTTAGGAAATCGCCTCAATCTGCCGACTGGACCGAGGTGAAGTGTCTTCGTCGTGCCTCCGCAACCGTGCTGGCGGCCTCTTTGCTTGTGACGAACAGTCCGAGCGCGGCCCAAGATGCCGACGACGACGTTTTGTTGCCAACCAAGACCGACGATCAGAACGAGCCGTTCGTGCTCGAATACGTCGACGTCGACTTGTCGAACTACGACGTTGATCCTCTTGCTTTCGATCTCGAACGGACGACCTTCACCGAGATCGGCTGGATGCGCGACCGGCTGGAGCGGAGTGTGACGAAGGCGGTCGTGCGCGAGGCATTTGCCATCGCTGATCTCAACCACGCCCGTTCGGAGTTGGCAGACCGCCGAGCAGAACTCCAAGCAGCAAACATCCACCTCGGGAACCTTGCCGAGACCTTCTCTTCCGCTGCGGTTGCCGGGTTTCTCAGAAACCACACCGGCGGCCTCGACGATCTCCTGGCCCCCGATCTCGAAACGTTCGCTGCCACCTCGCTCTCTGTCGCTACCACCGACGAGATCCTTCGACGACGAGGCGAAGCCGAGATCGCCGTGGGCGAAGCCCAAGAGAACGTTGCCTCGGCAGAGGCCGTCGTCGCAGATGCCGAACTCGCTCGCCGAGACGCTGCCTTGCTGGTCTCAGAGGCCGAAGGAGTGGTTCAGGTCTTCGAAGTGCGTGTGCTCGAACACGCTGAGATCGACGAAGCCAAGGATGAAGCGGCCCGAGCGCTTGGCAACTCCTTCGCCGCCCGCGAGCCCGCCGCGGGCCAGCTCGTTGTGAACGCAGATGTGGAGCTGACCTCCGTCGCCGGCGTCTTCAAAGTCAACGTGCAGATCGAGGAACAGCTCGACGCCCTCATCGCCCATGCCCGAGCCGACGGTCTGGAGTTTGGTGGAGGGTCATACCGCACCGTCGAGTCCCAGATCGAGCTTCGCATTGCCCACTGCGGCGGTGCTTCGCCAGACGATGTCGACCCTGATGCATCTGACGAGGGTGCCGATGGCGGCATGATCGCTGATGACTCAACGGCCGCCGACGCTGTGCCAGTCGAGCCCGCTCCTGTCGATCCGGTCGATGCCGATCCGGACTCGACCGAGGCCGACTCCAGCCCCGATGGGACACCACCAGCCTCAGCAGCGTTTGCGGAGTCACCCGAAGAAGCCGCAGCGAGAGAAGCAAGGGGGGCCGCCTACCGCCACTGGGTCATCTACGAAGCACCGGCGAGCTCTTGTTCACCACCAACGGCGAAACCCGGACAAAGCGAACACCAGCTCGGCCTTGCGATCGACTTTTCAGACAGCTCCGGAAGCATCCTCACCTGGGGCAGCCCAGAGTTTGCGTGGCTCGAACAGAACGCTCACCTCTACGGGCTCATCAACCTTCCGAGCGAGGCGTGGCACTGGTCAACGACCGGGTCATAGGGCCAACTCCCGGACCGGAACCAACAGCGCCATCACAGCTGCGGGTAACGGTCAGCCCAAGGAGCGGCTTCTTCGAGACGCGCGGCCAGTTGCAGCAGCAGGTCGTCTCGGCCGAGACCAGCGACGAGCTGCACGCCAACTGGAAGGCCCGTCGGTGTCTCGTGGATCGGGAGCGAGATCGCCGGCTGTCCGGTGACATTGAACGGCAACGTGAACAGCCCGATCAATGCGTAGGTCGACGCGATCTTCCACGGCTTGTCCGCTGGTGGCCACAACTCGTCAGTGCGCATGGGAGGGCAACCGGCGGTTGGCGTGACCAACACATCGAAGTCGTCCATCCACGTCATCAGATCGGCGGCCCAGAGCTGCTGTTGTTCCTGCGCAGCCGCCCACTCTGACGCGGTGATCGATCGACCGCGTTCAGCTGCGGTCCAGTTGTAGGGCTCGACTTCATCTGCGGTGAGCGGCCGGCCAAGAACTTCGCCAAGGCCGTCGACTCGTCTCGCAATGCCACCCATCCACAGCCGGCCATTCACCGAAGCGTCTCCGCCAAACAGCGCCTCGCCAGTCACCGGCACGATCTCATGACCCATCTCTTCGAGGAGGCGAGCCGTGACGTTGGCCCCTTCCACACAGTCGGGATCAATCGTGCGCGTGCCACCGTCGGAAAGCACGGCGACTCGCAATCTGGCTGGCGACGCCGTCAGCTCTTCGACATACGGGCGGGCTGGGGCCGGCAGCTGGAAGAGATCGACGGAGGTCGCACCCTGCACTGCGTCGAGAAGCGTTGCGGTGTCGCGAACCGACTTGCTCACGACGAGTTCGGACAACAGCCGCGAGATGTTGCCGCGGTTGGGCACGCGGCCTCGAGATGTCTTGAGGCCGACCAGGCCATTCCACGCCGCCGGCAATCGGGTTGAACCGCCCCCGTCGTTTGCGTGCGCCATCGGCACCATGCCGCTTGCGACCGCTGCTCCCGCTCCCCCGCTGCTCCCCGCCGGCGACCGCTCCAGGTCCCACGGGTTGTTCGTCGGGCCACAGCTCAGGGGCTGCGTCGTCGGGCAGCTGCCCAACTCGGGCAGATTGGTTTTGCCGATCGTGATGAGCCCGGCCTTGCGGAAGCGGCTCCCGAGCACGGTGTCACCGTCACTTTGACGATCGACATCCTTGAGCGCTCGGTTGCCCAGCCAATGGGGCAACCCGGCCTGGGTGGCGCCAATGTCTTTCAGCAGAAACGGCACGCCCGCAAACGGACCGGTGCGATCGTGGTTGGCTGCGGTCTCCCGCGCCCGTTCGAAGTCGGTGTGAATGACGGCATTGACCATCGGATTGAGACGTTCGATGCGCTCGATGGCGGCATCAACCAGTTCGAGCGGCGACGCCGTGCCCGCCCGCACCAGCTCTGCTTGGCCGACGGCGTCCATACGGGCGAGATCATGTTGGTCGTTTGAGATGGTCACGAACGCACAGTACGCGGCGCTTTCTTCCGGGGCCATGTCGCCCGCTAGCCTCACGATCCCAACCAAACCTCGGGATGGGCGAAGGAGCAAGACGTGGCCGAGCTAGTTGAAAACGACGGAGGCTTTGTCGTCGCGCTCAGCGGCCTGGAACGGCTCGGCGCGCTGAGGCGCAAGGATCTGGTGATCCCGCACACGTCGGTGGCGCGGGCCCGCCGGTCGAGCAACCTGCGCCACGAACTACGCGGGGTGCGGATGCCGGGCACGTCGATTCCGACCCGGCTTCAGCTCGGGACGTGGCGCCACGGCGACGACAAAGAGTTCGTGGCCATCTACCGCGACCAAACCGGTTACGTGGTCGACCTCGTCGACCACGACTTCCTTCGGCTCATTGTGTCGACGCCCCGAGTCGACTTTCTCGAGCGGGGCGACGAAGGCTGGGGCTAGGCCGGCTCTTTAGCCCGGAAAGCTGCTGATGTCGTCAGCCATGATGCTGGCGTGGGCCTTTGCCTGGTCCCACCGGTCTTCGATGAGCGATCCGGGGCGGGGCGGTGAGATGCCCACGAAGGTCGAGGGCGGCAGATCAGGCCGATCGAACAGGGCGATGTCGAAGTCGACTGCCTTGCCCAGCGGAGCCTCGACGACCAAGGCAACGCGCTTCTCTTCTGGGTCGTGCATGTACATGACGACATGTGAGGGGAGCCCACGATCGGGTTCGGGTTGATAGTCGCCGGTCAGAATCGCTAGGGCGCCTTCGGGTCCGAAGATCGACGGCTCGAGCGATTCGAACTGGGTCCCTTCATCGAAGGTGGGCGAGTGAAAGTCGCCTGGGGTTTGGTACGCAACGAAGTACGAACCCTCTCCGATTGGTCCACACGACAGATTCGGCCACTGAGCCACGAGCGATCATCCCTTTCCCAGACACGGGGGCACCGACCCCTCATTCTGCCGCCTGTGAACACTCAGCGTAGTGATCGTTCCGGATGGCGCAACGAACGGCACAAAACGTCGTGCCGTCACCAGTTGGGCATGACCGATTTTGGATGCCTGGGATACCCGAGTCGGACCCGGGGTTACGCCGTCTTGGTCTGGGTCCGGAACTCGGTCGAGTCGCTGAAGAACAACATGACCTCGCCACGATTCATGGCACCCAGGTCGAGGTTGTTCAGCCAGAACCCGTAGCCAGTGGCGTCAGGGTTGCGACACAGCACGTTCTGGTAGACGAGGTTGGTGAACGAGTAGTTCGAGATCGGGCCGTAGGTGGTGCGGAACTCGGTGCTGTTGGCAAAGAAGGCGCTGATCTCACGCATCGTCATCTGCCCGGTGTCGACCTGGTTGAGCCAGTAGTTGAAGCCGGCGGTGTCAGGCACTCGTGAGAAGTAGGCGACGTAGAGTCGGAACACCTGGCCACCGACATCGGTGGTGGTCTGTGCACCGAGGTGCGCTGCGTGCTGCGGGGTGAAGAACGTGCAGCCGGTGTTCTGAACCGGATCAGGCTGGCTGGCCGAATCGCAGGTCGATCCCTGGGTGGGATCGGTGACGATGGGATTGGCTGGCGTCGAGCCGCCAGCGCTGCTCATGGCGACGTAGTCGTCAGAGGTGAAGTGCATCACGGTGTAGAGGCGTCCCGATGACGAGCATGCGAGGCCGACACCGACGTGCGTGAAGCCAGTGCTCAAGATGTTGGCTCGGTGCGAGGCCGAGTTCATGAGGTTGACGACGGCCTGGTTGGTGGTGCCGTTGTTGAACGCGAGATTCTCGCCAGCGCCCCAGATGCCTTGACCCGAGAAGTACCAGTCGTTGACGTTGGCCGAAAAGAGCGCATGTCCGTCGAGCTGGCCGAGGTTGAGCAAGTGGTTGGCGACGGTGGTGGCGTGACCATCCGCGAGCGCAAGACGCTCGAGCGGAGCCATACCTCGGCCGGCACGCTCGGCGTTGATCTGAGCGAACACCTCGCTCGACATGGCGGCGTAGTTGGGGGTGGCTTCTGCGGGTGCCGGTGAAAGCGTGACCGTCATCAGCGTTGCCGCCAGGAGCGACAGGACCATGGTGATCCGGAGCAACGCTCGCATTGGGTTGAGGGGATGTCGCCGCATTCGCTTGAGAACTTTCATTCAGAGTGGTGGTAAGAACCGCACTCTGAACTACGGCGAAAGCGCCCCTCAATCTTGAGGTGTGGATAACATCAGCTCTCGAAATGAGCCGTTCGGCCCATGGAAAATGCCTGTGGCTAGGCAACTTTCCCTCGCTTTACGAATTCAGCTGTTCAAACGCCTCGAGGCTTGCTTCGGCCATCAACCGGTGCTCTCGAGCGATCCCTGCCGTCTCCTTGTCCGGCAGACGTCCGCCGATGGCGATGGCGGCGAACTTGTTGCCTGCGAAGTACGCCGCGTAGCGCCCGACGGGGAAGAACCCACTGAGGTCATCGGGTACCGATGCCGTTGGCACCCACGGGTCAGGATCAATGCCGTCGAGGTTCAAGCCGCGCACCGCCGCCATGACATCGTCGTCGGTCGTGCGGTCAGCGAAGTCACGCCCGTTGTAGCGATAGGCCTCGGTGCCGTCTGGTCCGACGACGATCATCGCTGGCAGGGCGATGCCGCCGCGATCATCGGGGTCGAACAAGCCGAGTGGCTGGAGGATTGACTCGCCGCCGGCGTCGGACGCCATCTTGATGTTGTTCAACTTCCACCGCTCGGCCATGCCGGCCTGGCGAACATCATCGTTCACCGAAAGGGCAACGACTTCAGCGCCGGCGCCGTGGATGTCTGCGATTTGTGATTCCAGCCGCACGAGCTGGGCGCAGCAATACGGTCACCAATCTCCTCGGTAGGTCATCAAGATGATGGCGCCCGTGCTGCGGCGGAGATTGAGAACGTCCTCGTACATCTCCTCACATTGTCACTATGTTCAAAGCATGAGCAAGAACCTTCGTCAGTTCACCAAAGCCGTGTACGCCTTCGATGCTGTCGTCAACAGAGTCGACGCTTCTGCATGGGGAAACCAAACACCGTGTGAGGAGTGGGACGCCCGAGCACTCGTGGAACACCAGTGTGCAGTGCTGCGCGGCGTCACCGATGTCGCAACGAGCGGCGCCATGGCAAAGCCGAATCCGCCCGCGGACATGTCAGACCCAGCTGCCGCATGGTGTGAGACACGAGACAACCTGCTCGCCGCTCTCGACTCAGCGGGCACCCTCGGCCAAGAGGGCCCGTTCTGGTTCAACGCAGCAACGGTCGACGACATGATCGGCGTTGTCACGTGGGATCCGCTCGTGCATTCATGGGACCTGGCCAAGGCCACCGGACAAGAGGCAGCGATGGACCAAGGCCTCGTGCAAGCAAGCATGGAGGTCCTGCAACCCATGTCGTCGATGCTCGCCGAGTCGGGCCGCACCGCCGATGCAATTGCGATCGATAGCGCCAACGTGGTCGATCAATACCTTGGTCTCGTGGGTCGCGATCCCAACTGGACCCCGTAGCCGGACGCATTGGTAGCTGATCTCGTACCCACTCTCCCCAATAGGCACGAGATCAGCGGCAGCGATCTTAGGGAGACGACCCGAGATTGGTGGATCGGGCCCGAAATGTTCATTTTTCCGCCAGAGCCGTGTCAACCAAGACGGCTTGGTGAGCGTTGTTGTTCCCGATGGAGGAATTTCTGAGTCGAAGCTCGGCGGGAGGCGATGCCCGCATGACCCGTCGTTGGGATGCAGCTTCAGCTGCTGACCGACTCAACACCGACGCGTCGCATCGCGCCACCAGCCCGCTCGACTTTCAGACCGACGCGTCGAGGTTCTTTGCCGAGGTGAAGAACCCGCTCGTCGGCGCCCTCGTCATTCGAACCGGCAGCCGAGCGCTTGCCGAAGACATCGCGCAGGAAGCAATAGCCCGTGCGTGGGCCGACTGGCCAGCTGTCTCAGTGATGACCAACCCGAGAGGTTGGGTCTTCCGCGTTGCGTTCAATCTCTCGACATCGCACTGGCGCAAGCTGAGATCCAGACGAAGAGCCGAGCATCGCAGCAGTGCCGATACCTCGCTGACCACCCCGAGCCCTGAGATTCTCGCCGTCGAACACCTAGCGCTTCGGGAGGCCATCGCCGGGCTCACGGGACGGCAACAAGAGGTCGTCATTCTTCGTCACTTCGTGCGGATGACCGTTGCCGAGACCGCAGAAACTCTCGGCGTCACGCCCGGCACGGTGAAGACTCTCAACCATCGCGCCCTCGCAGCATTGCGGGTATCGCTCGATGCCGACGTCGAGACCGACACCGGGGAGCACCATGAGGGTTGATGAGCTCGAACGGGGTCTGGCTCGCATCGCTGGACCGGCTGACACCCGCATATCGGCAACCGAGACTCGCTTGCTGGCGACGCGGTTTCGGCGCCGACGTCAAACAACCCGAGCTGGGGTGGCCATCGTGTTTGCGCTCGCTTCTGCGAGCCTTGGGGCGTTTGCGAGCGGCCGACTGAGCACGGGGCAGAGCGTGGCGATCGAAGCCCGGTCTGAGGGGGATCCGATCGCAACGCTGAGCCAAGAAGGGGTTCCGTCCTTCGACGTGCTTGCTGAGGCCATTCGCAACGATGACCTCACCGCCGTTTCCGTACTGATTTCTGCCGGGACCGACGTGGATGAGGCGGGCGACTTTGGCTTTACACCGCTGATGATCGCCTCGATCCGTGGAAACCCGGACACGATCGAATTCCTCGTCGGGCTCGGAGCCGACCTTGCCCCGGTCAGCCAGTCGGGCCACACCGCACTGCATCTGTCAGCGCGAAGCGGCAACGTCGCTGCGATCGAGGCCCTACTGCGCGCCGGTGCCGACCCCGAGGCACAGACCAACAATCGATTCGGCTCGACTGCGCTCATGATTGCCGTTGGCCACAACCACGTTCCAGCGATCGAGGTTCTGATCGAGTCGGGTGCCGACGTGAACGCGATCGATGCAACCGGTCGTCCTGTCGTTCGCTACGCCCTCGACACAATCGACACGAGTCCAGATGATGGCGTTGCCCGCCAGCTCATCAGCCTGCTTGCGGACGCCGGAGCCAATGCCGAGACCTCGAACGGCGAGACCATCCGCTTGTCAGGCCTGTCAATCGACGAGGCACTTGCCCTACTCATCGAGAGCGACTCGCCTCGCCAGTCATGACGTATCGATCATGAGCGCAGCATGGCTGCGTTGGCTTTTGGTGCCCTGGCGCAACGTCACGCTTGTTGTTGCTCTCGTTTGTGCCGCTGCTACTCCGGTGTTTCTGGTCTCGACTGCCGGGTTGTGGCGAACAGGGGCTGGCGATGTCATCTCCGAACTGCTCGTGAGCGACGGTCGTGACTCGAACCGTGTCGTTGCCATCGAATCGAATGTCCTGTTCAACGAAGCAGGCATTGCTATGGCCGATCGGGCAGTAAACGCTCGGCTTGCCGACATCGATGCCGTTGGATCATCGACCCGAACCTTGTCGACGCCACGAGGGCTCGTCGCAAATGGCCAGGACTCAACTGCGCTCTCCGTTCCGGTCCGCCTCGTGAACCACGACACCGCCATACAGACGGTCGACTACGTGCGACATCTGCCCGATGAGTTCGAGGGTGCCTGGATCTCGGGCTGGATGGCCCAGCGGTTCGACGTCGACCTTGGCGACACTCTCACGTACTTCTCTGACGCTGAGCCCGAGGAACCGGGCGCCGAGTTCGCTCCCGGCGGCGGCGACAGCGCAGAGATTCTCGTCGTAGGGATCTACGAAGAACTGTGGAACGAGGAAGGCACCGTTCCCCCGAGCGACCGGGGTATCGATCTGTCGGCCTTTCTCGAATCGATGCCTGCAGAACTCAGACCGAGTTACATCAACCCCTTTCAAGCACCATCGTTCTCGCTTGTGTTTGTCGACGACGCTGTGATGGCACAGCTAGGCGTGAGCGGCACGGCTCGTTGGGCTGCGCCGATCGAGACATCACCGACAACTCGGGCCGAGCTCAGCTCGCTGGTCGATGAGATCACGCAACTCGAACGCATCATCGTGAGAGACCCCACCGTGGTCGAGGCGCTGCAAGCGCAAGCTGGGCCTCAGCCAGCTGCCCCCGTCGTGACGAACTCGCTCGCCGCCACGCTCGACTCTGTCGACGAGCGGCTCCAACGTCTCGATCAGCCTCTCCAGTCAACGCAATTGGCCGGCGCAGCAATTGGATTGTTTGTCATGGTCTCGGCTGCATCGCTTGCTGTTGCCCGCCGCAAGCAAGAGTTTGCGCTGCTTGCCTCAGAGGGTGACCGCTGGGAGCAGTTCACCGGGCGTGCGCTGCTCCAGCTCTTTTCTCCGACCGCCGTTGGCGTCGCTGTTGGGCTCGTGCTGGCTGCCGTGGTCGGAGCGACGATGGGCCCCGCAGCATCGTCGCTTGATGCTCGGCCGGCAATCGCAGCTCTCGATGTGCGACGCGCCGTTCTTGTCGGCGGGGCTGGATGGCTCACAGCTGCGGCGGCGACCGGCCTGCTCGGACAGCGCGCCCTCCGCACCGCCCTGATTGGTACGCCATCGACAAGTCAGCGAGCGGTCGCGGTTGGCGCTGGTCTGTGCCTGACTGCTTTCACTTGGATCGAGGTGGGCGCTGGCTCGGGTCGGACCGACGTCGACCTTTCTGTCGTGACCCTGCCGGTTGTGGCGCTGCTCACCGGTGTTGCGCTCGTCTTGGCGTTGGCCAAGACCGGCTCCGCGTTCACTGCATCCCAGCTTGCGACGCGATCACCGATCGGACTCTTGGCGTGGCGTCGGGCGACGCGAGCGAACTCGGCGAGCCAAGCCGTGACGGCAGCGCTAACCGTGTCGTTGGGCCTTGCCGGGTTCTCAGCCGTCTTGGTCAATCAGCTCGACGAGGCAGCGTCCTCTGCGTTGTTCACGGAAGTTGGCGGTCAAACGGTTGCCGACCTCGTCGGCCTACCTCCAGAGAATGCCGTATTGCCCAATCAATCGACCATTGTCGGAATCGAAGAGACGACGGCGGCGCCCGGCCAACAGCCGGTACGCATTGTTGCGATTGACCCGACGTCAGCCAGAGATGCGTTCGATTGGCCACACGACGCTCCGCTCTCGTTCAGTGACGCTGCCGCACTTCTGGCATCCGACACCGGGACGGACCTTCCCGTTCTTGCTATCTCGTCTGAGTCATTACCCACGACTGGCAGCTTCGGCATCACAGAACCGTTCCCCTACCGTGTTGTCGGCGACCTCGACACGATTCCTTTGGCATCGGGATCTCGGTCAACGCTGATTGTCTCGAGCGAACGACTCGACGCGTTCTCTTTGTCCCGCACCGAAGATGCACTCACAACGCTCGCTCCCTCGCAACGCTTGAGACAGCATCTGATTTCACAACAAGATCGGGCCACGATCGAACGCTTTTTGGACGACAACAACGTGCGCTCTCGATCGGTGACAACGGTGGATGAGCGTCGAGCGAGCGTTGACTACGTCGTTCCGACTTTCGCCTTCGGGTATTTGCGCTGGCTCGGAGTGACAAGCGTTCTGACCGCATTGGCATCGCTTGCGTTCTACCTTGCCTCACAACGGGCGACACGAAAGCTCGGCACGTTCATGACCCAACGAATGGGTCTGTCCCCCGGCCAGGTCGCGCTCGTGACAACCCTTGAGGTTGCGGTACTGATCAGCATCGCAACAGCAACCGCCTTGGCCATCGTGCCTCTGATCGTGCGCCGATCGCTTCCGAGGTTCGACCCAGCACCCACGTTGCCGCCAGGTCTCGATCTGGGATTGCCCTGGCTTGCTCTTGGCGGCACGGCGATTGCGCTCGTGGCGTTCACCAGCCTCGGCGCCTGGTCAGTCGACCGCTTGGCCAACGCACAACCGGACGGCTCCATCGTGCGGGCGCAAACATGACGGCAGATCAGAACACCGCAGTGAGCTGTCGCCAGGTCGTGAAGATCTATCCGACCAACACCGGCCAAGTTGAAGCTGTGCGCGGCGTCGACCTCGAATTGCGCGCCGGCACAGCGACCGGAATCGTCGGGCCGTCGGGCAGCGGAAAGTCATCACTCCTACGGATGATCGCTGGCCTCGATGAACCAACAGCTGGACGAATTCATGTCGCCGACATCGACCTGTTCTCGCTGTCCGCTCGGGAACGAGCGAAGCGGCGGGGTCAACTGGTGACCCACGTCTACCAGCGCCCCTCGGACAACCTCCTCGGTCATATCAGCGCCCATCAACTGCTCTGCCGATTGTCGCCACGACATGGCAACCCGTCTCCTGACGATGCATTGGGTCAACTCGATCTCCTTCACCGCCGAGACCATCTGCCAGCGGCGATGTCCGGTGGCGAGCAGCAACGCTTGGCCCTCGCCCGCGCCATTGTGGCGGGCCACAAGGTGGTGATTGCCGACGAACCGACCGCTCATCTCGACCCAGCTGGAGCCGCTTCGGTTCTCGAAGCCATCGCAACTCTGACGTCCCTCGGCACAACGGTGATTGTGGCAACCCACGACGATCGTGTGCTGCCGAAGATGGATGAGATCGTGACCTTGCGAGACGGCTCGGTCGCATCGGTGACACATGCGGGCAGAGAGCTGGCCGTGATCGACCGCTCCGGAAGGCTCCAACTCGATCCGGCGGTTCGTTCGGAGTTTGCCGACGGCCGAGCTCGCCTTTTGTGGGATGCAGAGCGACGAGTTCTCGAGGTGCATCAGCCATGACAACGACGTCGACCGAAACTCCACCCGTGGCGCTGCGCGGCGTGAGTCGTCGCTACCGAACAGCGGGACAGACGATTGTTGCGGTGAACAACGTTTCGCTCGAGCTGCACCCCGGCCACCTGGATGCCCTTGTTGGACCATCGGGTTCGGGCAAGTCAACGCTCATCAACTTGATCATCGGTGCTGAGCAGCCCGACAACGGATCGGTCGTCTTTCGCGATGACATCAGCGTGGCGTGGGACAGCATTGCCTTTATCCCTCAGGCACTCGGGTTGATGCATGAACTGACCGTTGGCGAGAACATTGCCCTGCCCAGCCGCTTGGCCCGTCAGGCCACCCCGGTCAGCGGCGATCTTCTCGACGGTCTCGAGCTCGCCGGTCTCATCGATCGATTTCCTTCTGAGATCTCACTCGGTGAACAGCAGCGGGCCGCCATCGCTCGCGCTCTGACGCTGCGGCCAACGGTCTTGATCGCAGACGAGCCAACCGCACACCAGGACGAGAAGCGAGCCGCTGCTGTCATGTCGATGTTGAGCGGCCTCACACGTCGAGGGTCAGCAGTGTTGATCGCAACCCATGAACGCCGAATTCTCAATCAGGCAACCCGGGTATTCACGATGCTCGACGGCGAGCTCAGGTAGTTCTGCACGAAACGCGTGGCAACGCGCGCAGCGTGACCGGGAACAGCCGACTTGCGCTTGGCGCTCCAGCCCGCCAGCAAAGCGACCGATACCACGAGTCGAGGTCGCTATGAACACCACGCTGAACGTTGATGAACTCGTTGCTGGAGCGAAGTCGGATCGCAATCGAGCGGTCGACTTCTACAAGGCCGCGGCCATGGTTGCGGTGGCCTTCGGTCACTGGATGGCCATTGCTGTCTTCAAAGATGACGACGGCTCGATCGTCGCCAAGAACGCCTTGGAGTTTGACTACTCGCTGGCGTGGGTGACCTGGGCCCTTCAGGTGATGCCGCTGTTCTTCCTCGCCGGTGGCTTCTCATCGGCGGTGTCACTCGACTCGCACAATCGCAAAGGTGGACGACCACAAGATTGGGTCGCCAATCGCCTGCGCCGCATGATGATCCCCACGATGGTGCTCGGCTACTTCTGGATTGTCGTGCTGTCCGTTGGCCAAGCCGTCGGCGTTGGTGAGATTGCGTTCTTGGGAGCAGCGGCCGGTGCAATCCCTCTCTGGTTCCTCGCCAACTACACAATCGACACGGCGATCGCCCCGATCACACTTCCGATCTTCCGCAAGAACCCGTTGCTGTTCTTCCTGGGCATCGGCACGGCGTTCACGTTGTTCGAAGTTGCGGGCTGGCTCGGCATTCCCCTGATCCACGGCATCAACTGGGTGATCGGCTGGCTGATATTCCAGATCCTCGGCTTCGCTTGGAAGGACGGGCTGCTCCCGTCCCCGAAGCACTTGCTCTGGCTGTCTCCCGTGTTGTGGGCTGTCACCTATGGCGTTGTGAAGGTCGGCCCGTGGCGAGCCTCGATGGTGAACGACGGCCAGGCCACGTTCAACCCGACCCATCCCCCGTCCATCGCTCTCATGCTGTTTGGCCTTGCCTATTGCTCGACCGCTGTGTTGCTTGCTCCGGCCATCAACAAGTGGCTCGCTCGCTCAGCGTCGTCGTTCAAAGTCGTGGCAGTTCTCGGTGGCGTCGGCATGAGCGTCTACCTGTGGCACTTCACTGCAGCCGTGCTGGCCGGTGTCGGTCTGCTCTTCGTTGACGGGTTGCCGACCGCCCCCGTGGGGTCAGCTGACTGGTGGATCCAGAAGATGCCACTGATCGGGCTCAGCTTCGTTGTTCTGCTTGTGATGCTGAGCTTGGTGAAGCGGTTCGAAGTGGCCGGCTTGCTCGCACCGAAGGCTCCCTACCGGGGCTCGATGGTGCGGGTGCTGATTGCCTCGGCGATCTTGTCAACCGGCGTCAAGCTCTGGACTGGCGGTAGCCAGTGGAAGCTCATCGCCGGCCTCGCCATCACCACCTTGATCTGGCATTTCGACCTGAAGGCCCCGGCCCCATCGGAGGAAATCTCCAGCGATGATGCCGAGGCCAACACTTCGGGAAGTGCCGCGACAGCGCCTACGACAAGGTGACCTGGAACGCCTGACCCGGGGCGCCGTAGACAACCACGATCGAGTTGCTGCCAGCAAAGGTGTCCGGCGAAAGGGTCGGGTCGAAGAGATAGACGAGATCAGCATCCCACGGGTCGATCACGTGGAAGTTGGCTCCGGAGACGTCGACCGAACGAGCCTCGCCGTCCGGCACGATGAAGAGCTGCGGTGTGGCCTCGCTATCAAGGGCACCCGAGATCGATCCGTTCAGGACTGAAGGCGTGATGCCAAACACGTCAACTTGGATGTTGCCTTCGGTCTGAGCTGCGATGCCAGGGATCGCAACCTCGTCGGTACCGATTCGATCGGTGGCAACGCCCCATGTCGGCCCGTTGATGATCTGCGGCCCGCCAACCGAGTCGGTCGTGGCAAGCTCGGCCTGCCCAGTTGGCGTGATGCGAATGATGGCAATGCTGAGTTCTTCGAGCATGCCGAGATTGCTCTCGCTGAGGTCGATGGCTACGCCGGCAAGGCCGTCTTCGTTGGGTTCTGACGTTGCCGACTCGTTCACTCGAGCAGTCGGCGCATCAACAAAGAAGAAACCTTCGATGCCGGTGCCCAACTGCTCCAAGTTTGAAGTCTCCGACACCTCGGTGCTCACCGCATCGACTGCGTCGACGACCTGATCGAGGTGGAAGGCGATCGTCGACATCGGATCGATATACCAACGCCCGTTCTGTTCCTCGACGACGAATCCGTACTGCGTTGGCACGAGTCGGCGTGGGTCGACAGAGAACACATCGAGGTCGTCGAGACCCTCACCGATGGCTTCGTCGATGCAGCCGCTTTCGGTTTCACCGTCGACGGTGGCGGTGGCGCAACCGCGAGCAACGTCGATGGTGAAGGTTCCGCCCGAGACCACGCCGGACAACTGACTGATGGTGACGATGGTGCGCCCTTCCCACTCACTGGTGACGAGCACCGGTGGATCGAATCGAAGCCCGATGTCGTTTGCGGCTTCGCGAACGTCAGCGTCATTGATCTCAGCTTGGATGAAGGGCCAGTAGTCGTGGAAGTACGGAAGGCCGTTTGGATCGGTGAGATCACGCATGCGCCGGTAGTCGAGCGTTTCGGTGGCGGTCAGGAAGTCGGTGACGACGGCCTCCGCCGACGCAGCACCGACCTGGTTGTCGATCAAGCGGAACCCTGCACCAAAGTCGGGCTGGATCGTCGAGTCGGACGACCGGCGGGCATGCTCGAGCACCGAGTAACCGACCGAGAGATACCACTTGCCGTCGCGCTCGATCGCGGCGAAGGCGAGCTCTGCATTTTCGGTGAACTCCGTGGTGTTGACCGTTCCGTCTGGGTTGAAGACCGTGGTGTTGATGCCACCCGCCTGGCTGCGGAACTGGATGCTGGCAGCACCGATTGCATCGAGGTCGAGTGCGGCACTTTCACCGCCAAATCCAACGACGAGCGATCGTCCTTCGTTGGCCTCACCATCGAAACCGATGTCGACGCCGTCGAAGGTCACCCAAGCAAGGCGCTCGTCGAGCATCTCGACGGTGTAGTTGGGGGCCTCGCCGTTGGGGCCAGATACCGAGAGGGACAACGAGCCGAGGAAGTCTTCGTAGTTCTCGACGACGGCCTCGGTTGGATCGTCACCGTCTTGCATGTCGACCATTTCGATCGAATCGAAGAGCGGCACGAAGCTGCCGACCCAGGTGTCGGTCTCTTCGGGGTCGATGATCGAAAGGGCACCAACTGCGTCGCTTTCATCGAATGAGTCGAACATCTGCTGCACCGCAGCCTCGGGGCTGTCGGCACCGGCCGGGTTGGAGTTGGTGACGCGCCAGGCGAGAAAACCGAGCCCGCCGAGGAACACGACGCCGAGCAGTCCGAGAAGTGCAAACCGCGCTCCGTTGCCCCGCTTGACGGTTGTCTCTGAACTCGCTGGTGGAGCACCTGCTGTGGTGGTGCCGATCAGTTCTGGTCCTTGCGCCCCCACCTGGGCCTGCCCGGCATGGGTCGCCCCGGACTGGGCTGTGGTTTGCGGCGGAGCGGCCCCCAACTGAGCGTGCTGAGGAGCCTGCTGGCCGGGTTGAGCGACTTGTTGCTGAGGACCGGCTTGATGATTGGTAGCCGGTGGGCTTTGCGACAATCCTTGGCCACTTGGGGCCTGGTCGATCACCGTGGCCGATGGGTCAGGAATCGGGGCGGCTGGCGGCACGTAGTTGGGGTGTAGCTCCGGGGCGTACCACTTGCCGTCGGTGGCAACCCACCAACCTTCACCCTGCGACGTGTCGCTCATATCTCGTTCCTCCGACTTCGTTCACTGTCTTGTGTGAGCTGTGCTCACGAACCTTGTGCTGTGTACGACGTCGCCCTTGCCCGAAAGGTTCGCAGAAGTCGACATCAATGCGACATTTACGCAAAAAGAACCGACCTTCGAGGCAAGGTTCCGAACCCGGCGATCATGAGCGCACCGCACAGCGAAACAATCGGCCCAAACCACTGGATTGTGAACAATCCGTAGTTGTCGCCAGCCCAGACAAAAGCCACCCACAGCACTACGGCGAGGAGGCTCAAGACAACTCCCAGCGCTCGCACGGGCAGGTTGCTGGCCGCGAATGTGAGCGCCCAGGCCACCAGCAGCATCGCCGGAGGGGCGTACCACCAGCGGCCGACCCATTCGACAATGTCGGGCACACCGCCGTCTGAGAGCGCAAAGGCCACGTCTGCGGTTTCGAACCCCGAGCGGTTGCGGCCGCCGATGCGCGACCACGACAGGAACATGCCGACCACGGTGAGCGCGAGCCCTCCCGAGGCGCCGGCGACGGCGACGAGCGCCCGATCGGTCATCGCCGGATCGTAGATGATGACGACGTTCGAAATGTTCTCGCACCCCGTTCTGGAGTCGTCCACCGTCTGAAAGGACCGTAGGAGCCTCCAGAATCTCGAGATCGCGTCGGCTCATACGCGCATCTGGCGGGCGAACAACTTGCCTGCGGCGAACCCGAAGGGCGCATAGAGCAGCGCAATCCTCCTGAGTTCAGACCGGCCTCGATCACCCTCGACCCGTCATCAATCGCACCCCATACCAACGACGCGGGCACGAAGACGATCGCAGGTGTGAGCGCACCGACGATCGGAGCCGAGCTGACTCGCTCGAGGCCAACCAACGCGCCGCCCAGTAACCCTCCGCCGAGAGGCCCCACGAACGCCGCAAGAAAGGTGCCGAAAAGCAGGTAGATGAACAGAAGAGCTACTGCGGGGCCGAGGCCCTCTGACAGGCCGAAGATCCCGACAACGATCGACGAAGCGATGGCCATCCCGAGCGCTCCGAAGAAGCCGCTCAGAGCACCCCAACCCAACCCGGCCGCCCAGCTCTTGGCCGGCGGGTCACCATGGCCGACAGCGCCAGATGGCGGCGGCGCCTGTGGAAGGTGATGGTTCGTCACGACTTCAAACTAGATCGAAGCGAAGGTGCCGAACAGGTGCAAATGTCCCCTGCTCATTGTGGGCGGGGACCACTGGACAACAAGATGTCGACGAGCTCGTTCGGAGCTTCCAGAGGCACGTAATGACCGACACCGGCAACAACGTGAGACTCACCATCGCGAGCCCACTCGAGGCCACGGCTCGCAACCGCAGGTGTCGGCGAACGGTCGTACGCACCGCTCACCACGTCCAATCGCCCGCTCCATGTCTTGCACAACTCGGTTCGGTCCGCCCGGCCATGAAAGACCCGCACCCCTCGAGCAACGTCGTCGACATCAAGCGCAAGCAAGCGTTGTCGTGCCGCTTCCACGAGCCCGCTATCGGCTGATGGGCCAAACAACGGCTCCCAGTACTTGGTCCACGCTGCGGCGAGCCCCTCCTCGGCAAGTACACGGAGTGCCTCGTCAAGCAGTGCTGGCTCTGGACGGTGACCAAGCTTTCCACTCACGATCACGAGTCGCTCAACCCGGTCAGGATCAAGGTGGGCAACCTCCGCGGCACAGGAGGCTCCGATGGAGTTGCCCACGATCGTGTGAGGCCCGCTGTCCAGAGTGTCGACAACGGCTGATGCCCATTCGGCCATGGTTTCGCCAAGGCCGTAGAGCGAGGGAATCACCTGAACGTGACCGTCGATTCGATCGGCGACCTTGCTCCAGGCCCAACCATCGACCGGTAGTGGGTGGAGGAAGACGGTCGCCACGAGGACGATCGTAGGTGTGACTGAGTGGTGATTCGATAGAGGTCGCTTCGATGCGCACCGAGGGTGTCTGCGCTGTGCGGCTGACGCTCCGACTGCTGCTGGGACCCCGTTATCCTTCGGGCCCTAGACCGACAGGCTGCTTCGAAGTTGCCTGCCGTTCTCAGCCCTCGTAGCTCAGTGGATAGAGCGTCGGTTTCCTAAACCGTGCGTCGCAAGTTCGATTCTTGCCGAGGGCGCCCGTCACGTACCGGTGAGTGCGACACCGTCACGACCAGTTCGTCATCTAAGCGCTACTCGGCAGGCCGAAACGGTAACGATCGCACCCTGACGCGATCATCGTCGAGCACAACGACCACTCCATCATCAAGATCCTGGGCAACTGCATCGAGGTTGGCAAGAATCAACCCAGCGACCTCGCCCGCCCGACGACCATCCTGTCGCCGCAGCAGAATCACCGACGGCTCACCGGCGTTGGAACGCGCAAGCAACTCACCGAAGTCGGTGTCAGAGGAGATCAAAACGGCTCCAGCAACGCTGGTGGCCGCAAGCACTTCACCATCAGATGCCTTGCTCAGGCCGAGGTCCCGAACGTGTTCTGCCTCGTGCTCAGCCTCGGACAAGAAATCAATCAGCGCAGGCGAAACGTTCTGATCGAGCAGGAACTTCACGCCGATTTCAAAGGCAGCTGCCGCTCTTGAACTGCAAGCGCCGCGTACTTCAGAGCCTCCGTGATGTCTTCGGCTTCAAGATCTGGATGCTCAGACAAGATCTCCTCCGAGGTCATCCCATCCGCAACCATCGCCACCACTGTCGCCACGGGGAAACGCAGACCCCGAATACAAGGAACCCCAGCCATCTGCGCTGGATCAGTCGTAATCCTCGTGAACGCCATCCGATGAGAGTAGCGCCAGCCGACAAGCGGATCGGCCCCACAAAAGCCGCACGACAAAAAGTGTCCCACGTTTTGTCCCACGTCGAACCCCTGAACAGGGTGTCACAAACCGAACCTGGCTGACACAACGACCAGCGTTTTGGCCGCTTGTACGTTGACAACCCGGCACACTGCAGCCTCACCCATCACCCCACCAGACCCATGCCGCACCCCAGACTCGGCATATCAAGCTCGGTACGGGAGTGGTGTCGCTGCCGTACCACAACCCTCTATGGGTGGCGGACCGCGCGTTCTTCGCGGACCAGCTCACTCGGGGCCGTTTCATGCTCGGCCTCGGCCCAGGCGCGCTTCCCGGCGACGCAGCAATGATCGGCATCTCGATCGAAGAACAACGGGCCGCTCTGGAAAAAGACACCGACGTCCTGATGCGACTCCTTCGTGCCGAGGGACCAGTCAGCCATGAAACCTCGCGCTACAAGCTCTTTGAGGCTGAGTCGCAATACCGTCCATACCGAGATGGGTTTGACATCACGGTGGCCGCGATCGCATCACCGACGGGACCCCGCATTGCCTGACAGCAAGGCATTGGATTGCTGTCGATCGGGGCGACATCGGTAGATGGCTTCGATGCGCTCGGCTACCACTGGGACGTCGTTGAGGAACGCGCCAAGGAGTTCGGCCAGACGGCCGATCGGGATCAGTGGCGTCTCGTTGGCCCAATGCACCTGGCAGAGACGAGAGAACAGGCGATCCAGGACGTGAAGTTCGGACTGAACGATTGGTGTCATTACACCCAGAAGGTCCTTGCTGCTCCCCACTTCCGTGCCGCGGGTGAGAGTTTCGAAGAACGAGTTGCTTGGGTGAATGAGAGCGGCCTTGGTGTGATCGGTACGCCAGACGATGCGATCGAACAGATCGAGCGGCTCGAAAAGCAATCGAACGGCGGCTTCGGCTCCTACCTGATGATGGACACGGAGTGGGCCAACCCGGCAGCCCAACAGCGCCACTATGAGCTCTTTGCACGATACGTGAAACCTCACTTCCAGGGCGTTGCAACGGGCCCGAAGCGCTCGGAAGATCGAGCGATTCGCCAGCACAAAGAGCTTGGCAACCGAGTGGAGAAGGCAGTTCAAGCCGCCACGGATGCGCACTTCGAGGCTGCGGCCACAGACAACTCGTAGACGGCGGTGGCGCGTTGCGGGGTCTACTTCTCCTCGCAACCAATGCCGGGCCGCTCTGCTTCCGCAAGAAGAAGCAGAGCGGCTTGCCGGTGGTTCGCTGAGCGGCGAAGGCTCCATAAGCACAACCCCACACCCGCAAACACCACAACCGACCAGACCGCTACCCTCAAACCCATGGCCATCCAGCCAGACAGTCTCCGCGACGAAGCGCTCGCACTTCCACAAGACGCTCGAGCTGAGCTCGCAGCCGAACTCCTCGACACCGACACCGCTGAACCCAACGGCGCGAACACCGCCTGGGCCAATGAAATCGAAGAACGAGCCCGGCAAACAATCGCTGGAACAACAACCAGCCAAAACTGGGACGCTGTACGCCAGCGACTAGCAACCAACCTGCCCGAGTGACACCCCAGGTCCGCCTCCTCAACGAAGCGGTAGCCGAACTCGAAGACGCCACGAGCTGGTACGAAGAACAACAAACCGGACTCGGCCTCATCTTCCTCGCGGCGGCAGACCGAACCCATCGACCACATCACCCGATGGCCGCACAGCGGAACCCTCATCGAGGGAATCGACGAGACCCTCCAAGTACGACGAACAGCCGTCAGTCCATTTCCTTACTACCTCGCCTACATCTCAGCGGAGCCAGACAGCATCACGATCCTTGCCGTGGCCCACCAACGACGCCGCCCTCGATACTGGATCAGCCGTACGCCATCGCCGAACTGAGACCGGGCCGAAAGGTGTCCCGCGTTTTGTCCCACGTCGAACCCCTGGACGGGGTGTCACATGCCGAAACTGGCTGACACAGCGACCAGCGTTTCGGTCGCTTCTGCGTTGACAACCCGGCACCTCATAACCCGCGCCATCAGCCGACCGGGGCCCATTCCTAAACCGTGCGTCGCAAGTTCGATTCTTGCCGAGGGCGCAAGCAACCAGACGAGCAAGCTGTCGCTCTCACCAGGTCTAGGAGTTGCGGTTGATCTCGTCGAGAAGAGACTCGAGGTACGGCAGCGCGCGGTGATCCTTCGGCCTATCTGCGGCACGCTTCGAGTCAATGACGGCCTGAAGGCTGGCGACGCGAATCACGATGCCATCGCCGATGGTCGCGTCGGAAGCCTCTTCGTTCCAGGCTGCGTAGCCGACCCGTGGCCCGGACGGCTCGAAGGTGAGATCAACGTCGCCATAGTCGGTCACGAGATTCAACATCAAAGGCATGGCCTGGATGAACGCCGCGTCCATTGGTGCTTCGACGGGCCCGGCCTCTGTCCGCAGCTTTGCGCCGAGTCGCTTCAACGCAGCGGCGAGTCGCTCAAAATTGTCACTCGTGCGCTCGGGCACAACATCGATATCTTCCGTTGGCAATGGAGAGCCATGCACGATCGCAGCTAGCCCACCAACGACGACATAGTTGACGCCCGCTTCATTGAGGATCTGGCAGATCGGCCGAGGATCGAACACTACGCCGGGTTCGCGTTGACGGACGCACGAATCTGGGTGTACATCTCGACTTCGTGAACCAGACGGGAGACCCGCTCAGCCGGCGTGAGTCTCAGACGCTCTCGCACCTGAGTCAGATCGACACCACGATGGTCTTCGAGCGAACGTTCCGCCAACGCGCGATAACGAGCGATGTCGGCATCAGATAGTGCTTTGCTCGTGGTCACGGAAGAATTCTATAGCGAATGACGCAGCGCAGGATTTCGGAAGTACATCAACACTCCTGACGCTCTTCGCGAATGCGTCTCACGCGCTAAGCGACGAATCGCTCAGACATCTCCCAGTGTGTTGGGAATGTCACGACTCGAATGAAGCAACCGCACAACATCGAGATGATCGCTGCGCACCACATAGAAGATCGTGTACGGAAACGACTCGATACCAAACGTCCGCAGACCAGGCACACCAAGTTCAAACGCGAACCGCAACGACCCAACCTCAGGATGCCGCTCCAAGGTGCGAATCGCCTGCTCTAACCCATCAACGAACCGGCCAGCCACCTGACGGTCAGCCTCAGCGACGTAGTAATCAACCGCGCCCTCAACATCATCGACCGCCTTGGCCCGCAGTCGCGCTTCAGGCACCTCAGCTACCAGAGATCTTGGAACGCAACCCAGCAAAGAACGCCTCGTCAGCAGGACCAACCTGCTCAGATCCAAGCCCCTCAACAATCAACTCACGCAACTGCTGCCGCTCACGATCGCGACGAATCAGATCTCGCACATACTCACTCGTCGACCCATACCCACTCCGATCGACGCGCTCGTCGACGAAGTCCTTCAACTCATCCGGCAACGACACATTCATCGTGGTCATCACCACACCGTAGAACCAATGGCAAAGTTTGCCAATGCCATCCACCGGAAGGAGTGTCCCACGTTCTGTCCCACATCG
>CALJSB010000039.1 GCA_937976305.1 uncultured Acidimicrobiales bacterium | reverse complement strand
AACGTCGGGTCGTTGATGACCTCTTCGTACGAAGGCTGGGCGGACACGGCTGGCGCGGGGATCAGCGTCATCGTGGCCCCCACAACAGCCGCAACCAGGAGTCGGGTCAGACGGTTCACAGAACATCTCTCCAAGTGGCGGGAGTCCGACCCTATGTTTCGCGACAGTCCGTCACAAGTTGGTTCACCCAGAAAGGTGACTCATCAACCGGGAGAGGTCTGCGGCGATCTCGTTACGTCGAGATTCCGGCACCTCATCAGCGGCGTCGACACCGAGGGCGTGGAAGAAGATGCCCGGCCCCTTGTATTCCTCCGGCTGGTCGGCATAGCGAGGGATGACGTGCACGTGCACATGCGGGTGCTCAGCCGCTTCTGCGAACTGCACGACATAGGTCTTTGGGCAGCCGAGTGCTTCGCTCATGGCTCTCGACAGACGGGTGGCCAACAGACCCATCTCGGCTGCTTCGTCGTCGGTCAGGTCGGCGACGGCCTCGACGTGGCGCCGAAGCACCAGCACCATCCAGCCCTCCACAGAGGTGCCAAAGGCGTGCACGACGTCCCACGACTCGGTTCGAAGAATTCGGTCCCACGGCGGCGCGGCGCCAGCATCTCGGCGTTCGACCAATTCACACGTCACACAAGCCATGCCAGCCATTGTCGCACCCGCCCCGATGTTGACGTTTGAGACCTGACCCCTCTGACACTCCACTGCAACTTGCGTGCATTGCAACAGCGCCCGGCGGCCGCATGCACGCAACGTCGGGCGCACCGCGAACTTGCGTGCACCAGAGCACCAGCGGACGGCCGGACGCACGCAACGTCGGGGAAGTGTGAGGGGCGACCGAGGGTCACGGCGCTCGACCCCGACATCGTGGTGATCGCTACCGGTGGACTGCCGAGCCTCCCCGGTCTTGACGGTGGCGCGGGCGAAGGCGACGAGCTCACCTACACGTCGTGGGATGTCATTGGCGGCGACGTGACGCCAACCGGTGACGTGTTGATGTGGGACGAGGCTGGCACCCACTCGTCGTTGACCGCAGCCGAGATCATGACGAGGTCGGGGGTCAACCTCGAGATCATCACGCCAGAACGGATGCTTGGCATTGAGGTCGGCGGCATGAACCACGTCCCCTACGCCCGAGCATTCAATGAGGGCAGTGTCCGAATCACGCTCAACCAGCGAGTGCTTGACGTACGCCCCGAGCTCGGTCGCCTGTGTGTCGACATCGGTAGCGATCACAGTGATCACCGTGAACCTCGCCACGTCGACTACGTGATCGCTGACAGCGGCACCACCGCCAACGCTGGCCTCTACTTCGAACTCAAGCCACACTCCACCAACCTTGGAGCTGTTGACTACGGCGCCTTCATCGAAGGCAGAGGCCAATCGCTGGTGCGCAACGAAGAGGGTTCGTTCCAGCTCTTCCGCATCGGCGATGCCGTGGCGAGCCGCAACATCCACGCCGCGATCTACGACGCAGCCCGCCTCATGCAGGACCTGTAGCGCAACACCGATCTGCAAGACTGACACACCTGTTGAGCAGACCGGATTGGCGGTTTTCACTCAGCGGATCTCCTCTTTGTTGGTCTGTACTGCTGTGGTACACCTTGCGATGCGCATCGGCGGGCGGTGTGGCGATGCGGGGGTGTGTGATGCGTGTTTGGTGGCTAGCTGTCTGGGTTTGCGTTGGTGCGTTTCTCGCCGGTGCTGTCGCTCTTGTCGAGCCGCAAACAACAGAAGTGCACACAATTACTGCGCCTGTTAGCTCCGCCGCAACGGTTGGCCTGGTGGAGCCGGACGTCATGGCGAGGGACATCACACTTGCCACCACGGGCTGTACTGACTACTCAGGCAACGTCATCCCGTGCCCCCTGGAATGCGAGATCATCTCGTCAGCCAGCACCGGCTACTTCTTCGCCACCAATGTCTTCACGATCGAGATTTTCGTCGACACAACGACGCCCGGTTGCGAGTTCGACGAAGTTCGATTCACCGGCGTCAATCAGCCGGGTGTTTTCACCGTCGGTCCATTCGACGGATTCAGCCGCAGCCAAGAGTGCTCGAACCCGCAGGACCTGCAGTTCGAGGTGCAGCTGTTGCTCAACGGCTCCCAAGTAAGCCCGGCGACCCCAACGCTCATCAACATGGACTTCATCGCCAACTGCGAAGCAGCAACTACCTGACTCCACAGGGAACGCCCGCATGCGCTGATCCGACTTGGTCACAGCGTTGCGACCTGCAAAGGTGGCCCATGCAGTACTCCGACGTCAGTGCCGCCGTCTTCGCCCCTGAAACCGCAGACAACATCGTCCCAGCGGTCGTGACCTCCGCTTCACCGGCTCGCCGATTGCGCGACTCGTATGAGCCCTTGTCGATGCATGCCGTGTGGTCGCCATTGGTGCACGAACGAATGAGCGCCAAAGGACTCGACTTCTTCGGCACATACGTCTCAGGACGAGCTGCAGTGCTCGGTGCACCTAACGGAGCGGTTGTGGCGTCGGCCTTCGCTGCATTCGAACCAGGAATGATCGGCGGAATCTGGGAACAAGCACAGAACGTCATCACCACGGCCGAGGCCCTCGAGACCACCTTCGGGGCGACAGCTGAGAGTCTTCAATCGGTGCTCGCTGACGTGGACCGAGCCGAGATTGCAGAGGTTGGCGATCAGCTCACCAACGTTGTCGATCAACTCGAGCCGACGGGTCGACCCCTCTTTGCCGGGGTCAAGGCACTGCCGTGGCTCGACGATCCTTACGGCCGCCTCTGGCAGGCATGCCTTGCTCTTCGAGAGCACCGTGGTGATGGCCACGTTGCTGCCTACATCGGTGAAGGACTGACACCAGTGCAAATGAACGTACTCACCGAACTCTGGCTCGGTTATCCGCTCGGCGAATACAGCGGCACTCGAGCGTGGAGTGAAGAGGCAACCATGAGCGCCATCGCGGAGCTGCAAGCAGCCGGTCATCTCGATGGTGAGTCTGCACTGACCGCTGGTGGTGCGGCGCTTCGAGAGTCGATCGAAGCGCGGACCGACCAAATGCAGAGCCAGGTGGTCGAGGCGTTGGGAGCCGACCTGGATGTTGTGGTTGATCGGCTCGACGCGTGGGGTCAGATCTGTATCGACGCCAAGACATTCCCACCCGACCCGCGCAAACGCGCCGCCGGCTGACCAGCCGGGACCTGTTGACGTTTGAGACCTGACCCCTTTGGGGCCCGCGCAACTTGCGTGCACGAGAGCAGGCCGAGCGGGCCGAATGCACGCAACGTCGGGGAAGAGGCGAGCGGGCTGCAGACTGTCGACATGCGGTATGCGGCGTTCATGCGGGGGCTCAATGTTGGCAAGGGTCATCGGGTCACAAACGACGAGTTGGCCGAGGTCTATCGGAGCCTCGACTTGGGTGACCCGACGCCGTACCAAGCAAGCGGCAACGTCGTCTTCGATCTGCCTGGCGACAAGCCCGCGCCGAAGAAGCAACTCCACACCCTCGAGGCCGACCTGGCCGCTGCGCTGGAAGCCAAGCTCGGATACGCCGTTCCGACTCTTGTGCGGACGGGCCCTGAAGTCGTCGAGCTCGCCACCGCGACGCCGTTCTCTCAGGAGGCTCTCGCCAAGAATGACGCCAAGATCCAGGTCTTGCTGCTCGAGGCCTCCGCATCAGCAAAGCAAGTGACCGCTGTCGAGGCGCTTCTTCCCAAAGGCGAACATCTGGTGTTCGACGACCGGGTGATGTTCTGGCTGCCGGTCGGGGGAATCAGCACGTCGACGTTCAAGGTGCCAGCCGTCGAGAAGACGCTCGGCGTGTGCACGATGCGGACCCAGGGAACGCTGCAACGAATGGTGAAGAAGTTCCTCTGAGTTGCGCTGATGCCGAATACATCGGCGGCTTCGGTGGTTAAGTGGTGGCATGTGTGGAAACCACGGTCATGACGGTTCAACCCCCCGATTTCACAACCACGCCCCACGGCGGATGCAGCTCCCGCAGCCGATGCGTCGGGCGCGGTCGCGCCGACAGTTCCTCGGCAGCTTCGGCAAGGGCTCACTTGCGATGGCGGTCTTGACCCCCGCAGTCCTCGCCGCCTGCAGTTCCGATGCATCGGATGACACCGCCGCAGGTACCACCGCCGGGTCCGACGACCCGACGACCACGGCCTCATCTTCGTCAGACTCCGCCGAGACAACCGCTGGTGAAGAGACTACAGACGAGACCACTGCCGACGCCGGCGACGACGCCCTCCGCTGGGCCCGAGCCGAGCTCGGATTCGTCTCGGCATATGTGCTGGCCCGCGGCAACACGGCCGCCATCTACGACACCGGAGTCGACGGCAGCGCCGACGCCATCGGCCAATCACTGTCCGACCTCGGTCTCACCTACAACGACGTCGCCCACGTCGTGCTGAGTCACCACCACGGCGACCACGCCGGATCGATTCAAGAAGTGATGAACCGCTCGGTAAACGCCACGGTCTACGCCGGCGAAGCCGACATCAGCTCGATCAACTTCGACACGATCACCAGCGTCACCGGTGGTGAAGACGTGTTCGGCTTCGAGATGGTCGCAACGCCAGGCCACACCGCCGGCCACATGGCTGTGATCGACAACGACGCCGGGCTCCTCCTTGCCGGCGACGCCATCTTCACCGACGGCGGCGCAGCCATCGAGGGACCGGAGCGGTTCTTCGAGGACGTCCCACTGTCACGGGAGTCGATCCAGACCATGGGCGCGCTGAGCTACAACACCCTGTTGGTTGGTCACGGCGACCCGATTGAAGGCGGTGCCAGCGACGTCGTGGCCGCCCTGGCCGCCAGCTTCTAGCGCCGGCTTCAGCTACCCGGCAGCGACAGGGGTGGCCGAAAACTCACGCAAGGCCGCAGCCACCTCGGCTCGTACTGGCTTCGACGAGATGACCACGTCGACCGAACCGATCGAGGTGTGCATGTGACCGCGCATCGGCACATGCCGAGCACGCGAGCCAGCGGCGTTGAGCGCCTCGACGTATGCCTCGCCTTCGTCCCGGAGGGGATCAAACTGCGCAGTGAAGATAACGGCCGGTGGAAGATCGGCAAGGTTGCCGCGAATGGGTGACGCCCGAGGGTCAGACCGATCAGCTTCATCGGCGTAGTGGCCCCAGAACCACTCCATCAGGCCCTTGGTGAGGATGAAGCCATCGGCGTTGTCGACATAGGACTGGCGGGTGAAGTCCGAGTCGGTCACGGGGTTGAGCAGCACCTGACCAGCAATGGCTGGGCCGCCTGCGTCTCGAGCCATGTGGGTGACCACCGTTGCGACGTTGGCGCCGGCACTCCAACCACACACAACGACGGGGCCCGGCGTGCCGCCGAGCGCTTCGGCGTTGTCGGAGATCCACTGCAGTGCAGCGAAGCCATCTTCGGGAGCGGCAGGGAAGCGCGCCTCAGGGGCGTGGCGGTAGTCACACGACACGATGATCGAATCGGATTGGACACACAGGTCGCGACACAGCGGATCGTCGGACTCATGG
>CALJSB010000038.1 GCA_937976305.1 uncultured Acidimicrobiales bacterium | reverse complement strand
GTTGGTGATGAGCTCGAGTTCACCACCGAGAACACCGCTGGGGTCGACCAGCAGGTGCTCCCCACGTTCTGTGTACTCGCCGGGTTCAACGCGAAGGGTGGCAAGAGCGCGATGGCAAACGCCGGCACGTACGACCCGCGCATGCTGGTGCATGGCGAGCAGGGAATCGTGCTCCATCGCCCCATCCCGGTTGAGGGCGAGATCTCGATGGTTGACGAGATCACCGGCATCTATGACAAGGGCAAGGGAGCGGTCGTCGCCACCAAGTCAGAGGCCACCCTGACTGCTGACGGTCAGCCACTGTTCGACATGACGTCGTCGGTCTTCATCACCGGTGAGGGCGACTTCGGCGGAGATCGTGGCCCATCGGCAAAGACCAACGTCGCCCCCGAGCGTGATCCAGATCTCTCGGTCACCTATCAGACCCGAGACGATCAGGCGCTGCTGTATCGCCTCAGTGGCGACCGCAACCCGCTCCACTCCGACAAGCAGTTCTCTGATGTCGGCGGGTTTCCCAAGCCCATCTTGCACGGGCTGTGCACCTATGGGTTCACCGGGCGAGGTCTGCTGTCGGCACTTTGTGACAACGATCCTTCACGGTTCAAGGGAATGGAAGGTCGGTTCTCATCGCCGGTGCTCCCGGGCGAAGCGCTGACGATCAACATCTGGACCGGCGAAGGAGAAGCGGGCACCGCGATCTTCCAGACGGTGGGCGGCGACGGCCGAGTTGTCCTCAACAACGGCGGCGCCACCTTCACGTAGCCGATCGTCGGTCGGTGGCGACGCCTCACCCGACCTGCTCCTACTCGGTTCGCTCAGAAGTCGCTGCGCTCGGGCAATCCGTCACCACCGACGCATTGAGCGTTATCGATTTGTTGACATCCACTCTGAGGCGAAGTCGACAAGAGCGCGCATTGACATCAGCTTGCCGATGCCGGCCCCAACCAAACCTTCTGATTGCTCGCCGGTGTCAGCGAAGGCTGCGCCGATTTGCTCGAAGTCGTCTTCGTTGATGTCGAGTACTTCGACTTCGGTCCATTGGCGCGTGCCGTCGACGATGATCGGAGCCGCTTGGGTGATGGTCGACTTCGTGGGCCAACTGGCTCGGTGCTCTGCGAGATGCAGTGAGGTGTTGTTTGCATGGCCAACGCCGAGCAGCAGCACCTTGGCGTCGAGCTCGTAGAGCGTGCCGAGGGGTGAGTCGTCCCCGAGGCAGTCAGCAAAGCGGTGGTTGTCCGTGATGGCGTTGGCGTGAGGCCCGTTGGCGGCCACCGACACCTGTGGGTTGCCGCTGCGGATGGTGCCGGGCCGATGCCGGAAGCAATCGACGACCGCACCCATCAACCGGGTGGGCGTTGTCGCTGGGTCATACGCCGGCATCTCGGCCCGGATGGTCTCGAACCACTCTTCGGGTACCGGTGGTGCTTGCCATCGAGATGGATCACTGAGGTGAGCCGACTGGGTGGGCATCACCACGGTGCCGGTCGGCCCGACGGCATCGAAGAGGGCATTGGCTACGGCTTGGCTTCCGCCGATGATCCAACCCAGGGCCGACAGCGAGGTGTGCGCCATCACGATGTCGCCCGCATCAACGCCGAGAGCTTGGAGGTCGGCCACGAGCGAGGTTGCCGTCACCGGTTGGTCCGTTGCCGAGATGGCGTCTGCCTCCGATGAGCTCTCCACGGGTCAGAAGAGCTTTTGTTGAGGCCGCTCGATGCCTCGAAGAATGTCGTAGTCGACCTCGAGGGTGTCGATCGAGCGATCGGACGCAAGGGTCTTGGCCTGGGGCTTGATCTCTTGGGCCACGAACATGCCTCGGACCGGGGCGAGGTCGGGGACACGGTTCAAGAAGTCGAGATAGCGAGTGAGCTGCTCGACTCCGTCGATCTCTCCACGGCGCTTGATTTCGATCGCAACGGTGGTGCCATCGGCGTCGCGACACAGCAAGTCGACCGGCCCAATCTCGGTTGGATACTCGCGACGGATGAGCTTCATGCCGTCTGCGATGTGTTCGGTGTCGAGGGCCAGGAGTTCTTGCAGATGGGCTTCGACGCCATCTTTCTGCAGCCCGGGGTCGACGCCCAGCTCATGGCTGTTGTCGCTGAGCACCTCGTGCAAGGTGATCTTGAGCTCTTCGCCCTTGGGGCTCACGACCGTCCAGTGGTCGCCATGATCGGTGAACACGTTCGGGGCGTTCATCCAGTTGAGCGGCTTGTAGGCACCGCCGTCGGCATGCACCGCAACGCAGCCATCTGCTTTCACCATCAGCAGCCGTACGGCCCGAGGAAGATGGGCCGTCAAACGTCCGTCGTAGTCGACGGTGCACTCCGCAATCACTAACCGCACGGCATGTTGTCTAGCGGAATTGCAGCCCAACGGCTGGGCAAACCTACAGCAATCTCGGGATCAGTCGAGGAACTTGCCGGTGAGTCGCTTGTTGATCAGCTGCCGGCGCTCTTGCAGTTCGGCGTAGGTGAGGCGCTCCATGTCGTTCGGGTCGACACCAAAGCCAGCCTTCACGCCGTCGAGGTCGAGCTTCCACTCTTCCTGGGCAACGCCGAGCTGCTGTGAAATGGTCTGCCCGTGGTTGGTGGCAAAGTGCATGGCGATGTCGGTCACCACGGCGAACATGTCGAGCTGCGGAGCAAGCGTGGCGATGGCCCCATCGATGAAGATGAGGTTCTTCACATACAGCATCAGCGGCTTCGGCATCCGGGCGCCGTAGGCGAGCAGCGCCTTGATGATGCGCTGCAGCTCCTTCACCATCTCTTCGGGCTCGAGCTTCGTCGGATCGAGCGGCGGCCCGTCAAGCTTGAGATCACGAATCACGGCGTCGATGTCGGTGTCGAGGGGGAGCGCACCGAGTTGTCGCAGAGCGTCGACCTGGCCCCGCACATCGTTCATGGTGGCGGTCATCATCATCTTCAGGAACGCCATGCGCTCCGATTCGGTGAGGCGACCGGTGATACCGAAGTCGACCAGCGCGGTGCGGCCATCCTCCATCACGAAGAGGTTCCCACCATGTAGGTCGCCGTGGAAGATGCCGTGCAAGAAGGCTCCTTCGAGGAAGCCGATCATGCCGGTCTTGACGACGGCCTCGGTATCGATGCCGGCTGCGTTCATTCCGACGGCGTCATCGAAGTTGAAGCCGTCCATCTTCTGCATGATCAGGATGCGGGCCGTGACGAACTCGGGGTGGGGACGAGGCACCACGAAGCCCCGTTGGTCGAGCTCGACAAAGACTCGTCCGAGGTCGAGCATGTTGTCGGCTTCCAAACGGAAGTCGAGCTCTTCGATGATGGTTTCGGCGAAGAGTTCGACGAGTGCCGGCGGGTTGGCGAGTGCAGACACCGGGATGCGTCCCACAAGGAATGGGGCGAGCCAGGCCAGCACCTTGAGATCTTTGCGGACGAGCTCGTCGATGCCGGGACGTTGCACCTTCACGACGACTTCCTCGCCGGAGCGCAGCTGGGCCCGGTGGACCTGAGCGATCGAGGCCGCGGCCAGCGGAGCCGGATCGAAGCTGCGGAACACGGCGTGGAGCGGCCGACCGAGTTCGGTCTCGACGATCTCGACGACCTTTTCGTAGGGAACTGCCGGGACTTGGTCGCGGCACTTCTTGCACTCGTCAACGAGTTCTTCGGGGAAGACGCCAGCCCCAGCCGAGATGATCTGCGCCAGCTTGATGTAGGTGGGGCCGAGCTTCTCGGCTGCGAGCCGAACCCGGCGCGAGATACCGGCCTTCGAGGTAGATCTGCCCCGCTCTTTGATGGCCCAGATGGCAATGGCCAGACCGAGGATCCGGATGACGGTCACGGCCCGACGCAGCGGCGGAAGGAAGGGCGGCTTCGTCAATGACGGCAGTTGACGGTTCTGGTCGGCTCGTAGCTTGTCGACACCTGTGCGCCACGCAAAGGACCGGGTCTTGACGCTCCAGGGCTGTTCGTTGGTGAACGACCCGAGGTCGAGATCGTCGGCCGTTGCCGGGGTTCCGTCAGCGTCGGCAGGGGAGGGATCAGCGAGGGTCACTCCGTAAGTATCGAACACGACCCGTGCGTTTCCTCAGTCGGGCCGGTGTGACGCTTGTCAGAAGGCCGGTGGACGCTTCTCGACCAAGGCTGCGACGCCCTCGCGGTACTCGCTGGTGCCCATGAACTCTTGCAGGAGATCGATCGATTGCTGAACCGATTCGCCTACGTCGCGGTGTTGATCGAGGTAGACCTGTTGCCGAGATGACCGAAGTGCCTGGGGTGACACCGTTGCCGCGAGGTTCTCGGCGTAGGCCAGGGTGGCGTCCAGCAGGTCCTCTGGGGCGTGCACCTGGTTGACCAAGCCGAGAGTCAGCGCTTCTTCGGCCAACACCACGCGAGACGTCAGCACGATGTCCATGCCGCGGCCCAGCCCGATCAGGCGGGGGATGATCCACGAAAGGCCGTACTCGGGCGGGAGTCCAAGCTTGCCGTGGGCCGTTGTGAACTTTGCCCCCGCACTGGCGAAGCGCAGATCGCAAAAGCAGGCCAGGGCGAGTCCGATGCCGGCCGCGGCACCATTGACGGCGGCAATCACCGGTTTCGACAGCCCGAAGTGGCTGGCGAAAGGGTGGTCGAATCGAGCGTCGAATCCGTAGCCGGGTGTGGCCTCGTCGCCTTCGAGCCCGCGGTCGTATCCGCCTCGGTCGGCGTGACCCTCGAGCGCTTGGCTGTCGCCGCCGACGCAGAAGCGCTCGCCAACGCCCGTCACCACGATGACGCGCGTGTCGGCGTCAGCTTCGGCTTCGGCGAGACACGAGCGGTAGGCGCGTTCGAGCCGGCCCGTCCAGGCGTTCGAGCGATGGGGCCGGTTCAGAAAGATGACGGCGGTTGTGCCCCGACGTTCCCAAAAGACGGGCGACTCTTGTCGCCCTTCTTCGCGTTCGCTCAGCTGTTCAGGATTTCCAGACAACGATCAGCCCATTCCATTCGACAGATCAACAGGTCTGGAAGGTAGGGGTCTTCGTTGTTATAGACAAGCGGGGAGCCGTCGATTCGTGAGCAGTGGAGGCCGGCGGCGAGGGCAACAGCGGCGGGTGCGCAGTTGTCCCACTCGTACTGGCCGCCTGAATGGGCGTAGATGTCGGCTTCGCCAAGAACGACCGCCATGGCTTTTGCGCCGGCCGAACCCATCTCGAGGTACTCGGCCTCGAGCTTCTCGGCGAGCGAGACAGCAGCCGGGGGTCGACGGGTGCGGCTCACGATGACGCGAGGCGGGCCGTCATGGGCCGGGGGAAGCACCGGAGCGTTGTCGCCGGTGGCCAGCGTGAGGTTCTGGGCGGGAAGGGCAACGGCACCAACAGTTGGCACACCATCGATCGCCAATGCGATGTGGACCGCCCAATCGGTGCGGGGAGGCTCCGCGTACTCGCGAGTGCCGTCGAGCGGATCGATGATCCACGTGCGAGTCGCACCCAAACGGGTCTTATCGTCAGATGCCTCCTCAGAGAGAACGGCATCGTCTGGACGACTGGCATCGAGCGCTTCAGCGATCAACGCTTGGGCTGCGGCGTCGCCAGCATCCTTCATCTCGGAGTGTTCGAGCTTCCCTTCGATGAGCTGTTCGCGAACGCCGAGCAGGGCCTCACCCGTTCGGGTCGCAAGGTCGGCGGCAAAGACGTGATCTTCAGGGGTGGCAGACACAGGGGGAGCTTTCGTCGGAGGGAGGAGCCCAACGATCATCGCCGACCACGGAGGTCGAACGATGGAGGGTGAGCTTTCAACATCGCCTATCGGCACCTGACGAGAGCTGTTGAGAAAGACCCGGCGAATGCGGCCGTGCCAAACGAGATCAGCGAGCGAGCGGCTTGTAGGTCACTCGCTTTGGCCCAGCGTCGTCGCCGAGCTCACGCTCGCGGAACTCCTCGTACTCGCTGAAGTTCCCTTCGAACCACCGAACGTGTGAGTTGCCCTCGAACGACAGAATGTGGGTTGCGATTCGATCGAGGAACCAACGATCATGGCTGATCACCACACCACAGCCTGGGAAACGCTCAAGCGCGTCTTCGAGGGCGCGCAGCGTGTCGACGTCGAGGTCGTTGGTCGGTTCGTCGAGTAGCAAGACGTTGCCGCCCTTCTTGAGCATCTTGGCGAGGTGGACGCGATTGCGCTCACCGCCAGACAACACGCCAACGCTCTTCTGCTGATCAGAACCCTTGAAGTTGAAGGAGGCCACATAGGCCCGGCCGTTCACTTCCTTGCCGCCCAGGTCGATGATGTCGTGGCCGTCGGTGATGGCCTCATAGACGGTTTGCTCGCTGTCGAGGACCTCACGAGACTGGTCGACGTAGGATAACTCAACCGTCGACCCGACCGTGATTGAGCCAACGTCGGGCTTCTCGTCGCCGTCGCCGGTTGCGGCGTCGATGAGCATCTTGAACAGCGTGGTCTTACCCGCACCGTTGCCGCCGATCACACCGACAATGCCGGCCTTCGGGAGTTTGAACGACAGGTCGTCGATCAACAGCTTGTCGTCGAATGCCTTCGAAAGACCATCAACCTCGATCACCTGGTCGCCGAGGCGCTTGCCAGGCGGGATGTGGATCTGGACCTTCTCGTCGGCGGGGTTGTAGGCCTCGGCCTCGGCCTGGAGTGACTCGTAGGCAGTGAGTCGGGCCTTGCCCTTTGCTTGCCGGGCTTTGGTGCCCATCCGCACCCACTCGAGCTCTCGCTCGAGCGTGCGTCGTTTGGCATCTTGGGCCTTTTGCTCACGGTCGAAGCGATCTTGCTTTTGTTCGAGCCAGCTCGAGTAGTTGCCCTCGAAGGGGATGCCTTTGCCTCGGTCGAGTTCGAGAATCCACTTGGCAACGTTGTCGAGGAAGTACCGATCGTGGGTGATAGCGACGACGGTGCCCGGGTAGTCGTGGAGGTGATGTTCGAGCCAAGCGACCGACTCGGCATCGAGGTGGTTGGTTGGTTCGTCGAGCAGCAGTAGATCGGGTTGGCTGATCAGCAGGCGACACAACGCAACGCGTCGACGCTCGCCACCAGACAAGTGCTCGACGCCGCTCTCTGGAGCCGGCAGCCGCAGCGCATCCATGGCGATCTCGATCGTGCGTTGCAGATCCCAACCCTGAGCGGCTTCGATCTGTGCTTCGAGATCAGCCTGCTCGGTGCCGAGCTTTTCGTAGTCGGCGTCGGGGTCGGCCCACTTTGCGAGTACCGCCTCGTAGTCGCTCAGGAGTGAGACGGTTTCGCCAGCGCCATCCATGACGTTGCCGCGGACGGTCTTGTCGGCATTGAGTTCGGGCTCTTGTTCGAGATGGCCGACCGTGAAACCGGGAGTGAGTCGGGCATCGCCGGTGAAGCCGTCGTCGACGCCTGCCATGACTCGCAGCAGTGACGACTTACCAGCTCCGTTGCCGCCGAGGACGCCGATCTTTGCCCCGGGGTAGAACGAGAGGGTGATGTTCTCGAGCACTTGGCGGTCGGGCGGATGGAACCGCCCCACCTTGTGCATGGTGTAAATGAACTGGGCCGACATGAGCGCTGAGGCTAACGCTGCATGACCCCTGTCGCGAACACCGCCGTCGTGAACGAGACGGATTGCTGTCGGTGGCGAGGTGGTGGGTGTGTTGGTGCGCCCTCACGCACCAACACCACCCTCACATCTCGACGTGCATCTGCAACAGCAACTACTTCTTCTTGGTTGCCTTCTTGGTTGCCTTTTTCTTGGTCGCTTTCTTGGCGGCCTTCTTTGGTGCAGCCTTCTTCGTGGCCTTCTTGGTCGCCTTCTTGGCGGCCTTTTTCGGCGCAGCCTTCTTCTTGGTTGCCTTTTTCTTGGTCGCCTTCTTGGCGGCCTTCTTTGGTGCAGCCTTCTTCGTGGCCTTCTTGGTCACCTTCTTGGCGGCCTTTTTCGGCGCAGCCTTCTTCTTGGTTACCTTCTTGGCTGCCTTCTTCGGCGCAGCCTTCTTGGTCGCCTTCTTCTTGGTGGTCTTCTTCTTGGTAGCCACGTCGTGTGTGCTCCTTGTTTGGGGGTCTGCTCCACCCGCACCTTCATTGGCAGGTGGGGCAGCTTGATTCGTTTGCGATTCAGGAGCTTCCTGAATCTCGCCAACGTCGACGAGTTCGACATTGACGCCGCGTCGGTCAGAGTCGAGAGAAACGACTCGGACCGTGACGGTCTGGTGTTGGGAGACGATGTCGCGAGCCCTGCTGGGCGGAGGGTCCCCCATGGCCTTCGACGGCAGGTAGCACTGCGCGCCATCGGCTCGTACGTAGCACCCGTGGGATGCGAACTGCTCAACGATGCCTTCGACGTCGTCGCCGATCGAGTGGGCGGTGACAAAGCTCAGGAAGACCCTGGGCTCGTTGAGTTCGTTGTCGGCGTTTGCCGGGCGGGCAGCTGTTTCTGTCTTCTTGGCCGAGTTTCGTTGCCGGCCGCGCTTCTGCTTGCCGGATTGCTTCTGACTACCGCTGACAGCTTTCGAAGACGGTGCGTCGTTGCCAGCCTCGCTTGCTGGGTTGGCAACGCCAGCCGAGCCAGACGGCGGCGGCGACTTCGGAACCGGCATTGGTCCCTTCGCCTCTTTACTGGTGCGGCGTGAGCGTGCTGTTGATCCGCGCCCCGAACGCTTGCGAGTCGAGCTGGAGCTGGAGCTGCCACCCCGAGCTTCTCGCACGGCGCGACGACTTGCCGGGCCTCGGACGGGGACACGATCGACATAGACCCAGCCGACGTGCTCGATTGGTTTGCCACCGATGAGTCGTCCCTCATCAAAGAGCCAGGTGTGTTCACCGTGGAACTCTTGAAACGAGTCGTTCGAGAGAACAGCAGCATCGGCCTTGTCGGCGACCTGAAGGATGAAGGCATCGCCGCGACCGACAACACCAGCCGGTGGCATGATGATTTCGCCTGCATCGACGGCTTGCTCGAACTCGTCCTTCTCGGAGGCGTCGATGCGGTGGGCGAAGGTTGCATCGACGATCACCGTCACCGATTCGAAGGACCGTTCGGCGATGACGCCGCGGACGGCTTCATCGAGTTGCTGCAAGCTCGGGAGGCTTCGTCCCTCGGTCGCGATGTTCGACCCGTCGATGACGAGGTGACGCGCGCGTGAATTCATGAGCCCACCAGTGAAGCAGCAACCCGGCGAACATCAGCGGATAGTTCTCTTGATCCATGACGTCTAAGGTCGGCGATCGTGATCACAAGTGTTCTGTTCGACTTCGGCGGCGTGGTATTGAGTTCTCCGTTCGATGCTTTCAATCAGTTCGAGGAAGCCAACGGGTTCCCTCGCGACTTCATTCGTTCGATCAACTCGCGCAATCCAGACGACAACGCCTGGGCAAAGTTCGAACGGCGTGACGTTGATGCGGAAGAGTTCGACGAGCTCTTTGCTTCGGAGTCCGAGGCTGCGGGCCATCGAGTCGGAGGGGCGGCGATCCTCGAACTGATTCATGGCAAGCTCCGCCCCGAGATGGTCGAGGCGATTGGATTCGTCAAGGCCGCTGGCCTCAAGACGGCCTGCCTCACCAACAACTTTCGACCGTCGAGCGAATCATCGGGCGACGTTCTCGAGGTGATGCAGATGTTCAACGAAGTCGTCGAGTCGTCGAAGGTCGGGATCCGCAAGCCCGAGGTGCGGTTCTACGAGATTGCGCTCGAGATGCTTGGTATCGAGGCGGCCGAAGCTGTCTTCCTCGACGATCTCGGGATCAACCTGAAGCCGGCGCGGGCCATGGGCATGACGACGATCAAGGTGTTGAGCGCCGAGCAGGCAATCACGGATCTCGAAGCCGTCCTCGGCATCCCCCTCCGCTCCCAGCCCTAACCCCCGTTCTGGAGTGCCACACCGACTGAAACGCCGGTAGGAGCCTCCAGAACAAGAGGCGGTCCCGGTTCTGGAGTGCCACACCGACTGAAACGCCGGTGGGAGACTCCAGAACGGGAATGGAGCGAGCGAGAGCGGGGAGGGTTAGAGGGCGTTGAAGGCCCGCTCGAGGAGCTCGGCCTGCTCCTGGGTGTGAATCGCCGCGGAGCCGGTTGCCGGACTGCCCGACTCGGTTCGACTCACCCGGCGAATCGTGTGGGTCTCACCATGCGCTTCATAGAGCCGACCCTTCACGTAGTTCCAGGCGCCCATGTTCTCGGGCTCTTCCTGGAGCCAGACGATCTCACCGGCATTCCGGTACTTGTCGAGCTCGTTGGCGACCGCCTCGAAGGGCCAGGGGTAGAGCTGTTCGACACGCACAACAGCAACGGGAGCGTTGGTCTCGTCGCGTTGCGCAATCGCCTCTGCCGCGACCTTGCCCGAAGCAAAGACCACTCGGCCGACGGACCCAGCATCGAGCGTGCCCGGATCGGGCAACACTTCTTGGAACGAGCCAGAGAGCAATTCGCTGACCGGGCTGCGTGAATACTTGGCCCGCAACCCTGACTTCGGCGTGAAGATCACGAGCGGCTTGTCGACATCACGAATGATCTGTCGACGCAAAAGGTGGAACATCTGTGAAGCCGTCGTCGGGTTGGCAACCTGAATGTTGTCTTCGGCGCAGAGCAGCAGGAAGCGTTCGAGGCGACCAGACGAATGCTCCGGGCCCTGACCTTCGTGGCCGTGCGGAAGAAGCATCGTGAGACCAGTGGTCTCACCCCACTTGTCTTCGGCAGCAACCAAGAACTGATCGATGATGATCTGGGCGCCGTTGATGAAGTCGCCGAACTGGGCCTCCCACATCACAAGCGTGTCGGGGTTCCCCAACGAGTAGCCGTACTCGAACCCGAGGGCGGCGTATTCAGAGAGCGTGGAGTCGTACACCCAGAACTCGGTGTTTCCCTGCGCCGCTGCCGACAGCGGCGAGTACTCGTCGCCGTTTTCGTAGTCGTGGACCGTGGCGTGACGGTGAGCGAACGTGCCCCGTCGGGAGTCCTGACCAGCGAGGCGCACCGAGGTTCCTTCCACGAGAAGCGAGCCCATGGCAAACGCCTCACCGAGCGCCCAGTCGACGGTGCCCTCTGCCCACAACTTGTCGCGGGCGACGAACTGACGGGCGAGCTTCGGGTGAATGGTGAAGCCTTCGGGCTTCGACGACATTGCGGCGTAGACCTGCTCGAGCACATCAATTGACACGCCGGTTTCGACGTGAGGAAGCACACCAACGGCTGGCGGTGAAGGCGCAGCGATGATGTCGGGCGGTGGAGCACTCTCGCGAGTGGCATCGAGCGCCGTCTGAAGCAGACCTTCGAAGTATTGCAACGCGCTCTCGGCTTCGGCCACCGAGATGTCGCCACGATCGATCAGGGCCTGGGTGTACAGCGTGCGGCTCGATGGACGAGCCGCAATCTTGCGATACATCATTGGCTGGGTGTAGCTCGGGTCGTCGCCCTCGTTGTGGCCATGCCGGCGGTAACCGATCATGTCGATCACGACGTCTTTGTTGAACTGCTGGCGGTACTCGAACGCGAGCTCAGCCACCCGCACGCACGCCTCGGGATCGTCGGCGTTCACATGGAAGATCGGCGCCTGCACCATCTTGGCGACGTCAGTCGAATACTGCGACGAACGAGATTGGTGCGGGGCGGTGGTGTACCCGAGCTGATTGTTGATGATCAGGTGGATGGTGCCGCCGACGGTGTATCCCTTGACCTGTCCGAGGTTGAAGGTCTCGGCCACAACGCCCTGGCCAGCAAAGGCAGCATCGCCGTGGAGCACGATCGGCAGAACTGGGTAGTTGCCAGTCGTGCTGAGGTCCATCTTGGCTCGAGCCATGCCGACCACGACGGGCGCCACCGCTTCGAGGTGCGAGGGGTTCGGGGCCAGCCGGAGCTTGATCGAGTTGCCGCCCGGGCTGGTGTGATCGCCCTCGTAGCCGAGGTGATACTTCACGTCGCCCGAACCCTGAATGTCGTCCTCGGTGACGTTGCCCTCGAACTCCTTGAACAAGTCGGTGTGATGCTTGCCCATCGTGTTGACGAGGATGTTCAGCCGGCCGCGGTGGGCCATGCCGATGATCACTTCGTCCATGGCGTCGTTGGCCGCAGCCGAGGCGATTGCGTCAAGAATTGGGATCGCGCTCTCGCAGCCTTCGAGCCCGAAACGCTTCTGTCCGACGTAGCGAGCAGCCAGGAACTTCTCGAGTGCCTCTGCGGCGCTCAGTCGCTCGAGGATGTGGTGCTGCGCATCGCGGCTGAACGAGTAGCTGGAGCCTTCGACTTTCTCTTGAATCCAGCGCTTCTCGTCTGGCTCGGCGATGTGCATGTATTCGATGCCGATGGTTCGGCTGTACGCATCGCGAAGGACACCAAGAATGTCGCCGAGCTTCATCTGCTGAGCCGACCCGCCAACCGATGCGTAGACGCCAGACGGGTTGCCGGTGAGAAACTCACGATCGAGGTCCCAGATGGTGAGCCCGAAGGTCGCTGGGTCGAGCTCGGGGTGCATCTTTGTTGCACCGTCGCTGAGCGGGTTGGTGTTTGCGATCAAGTGGCCGCGGACCCGGTACTGGTTGATGAGGGTGTTGACCGCCATCTGCTTGGCCTGTGGGCTGTCGCTGTCTTCTGGTGACTCGGTGGCACCTCGGTCGTCACGCCATTGGACGGCTTCGTAGGGCACGTCCATCTCGCCAAACGTCTTGCCGTAGAAGTCGTCTTCGCCCAGCAGGAGCTGATGCACTCGGTTGAGGAACAGTCCGCTCTCAGCACCTTGGATGACACGGTGGTCGTAGGTGGAGGTCATCGCCATCACCTTCGAGACGCCAAGCTGGGCAAGCATCTTCGGGTCGGCGGCTTGGAAGGCAGTGGGGTAGCCGATCCGACCGAGACCGATGATGGCGCTCTGGTTCTGCATCAAGCGAGGCACCGACTGCACCGTGCCGATGGTTCCGACGTTGGTGATCGTGACCGTTCCGCCCATCAAGTCGTCGATGCCGATCTTGCCGTCGCGGACCTTCTTGATGAGGGCCTCGTAGGCATCGACGAACTCGCGGAAGTTCATCTCGTTGGCCTTCTTGATGACCGGAACGATGAGCGAGCGGCTGCCATCGGACTTCTGTTGATCGACGGCGATGCCCAGATTGATGTCGGTGCTTCGAAGCACCTGAGGTTTGCCCGCCTCGTCCTCGACGTACACGTTGTTCATCGCCGGAACCTCTTCGGCGATTGCTCTGACGATGGCGTAACCGATCAGGTGCGTGAAGCTGACTTTGCCGCCGCGCACTCGACGCAAGTGGTTGTTGAGAATGCGTCGGTTGATCTCGAGGAGCTTCGCCGGAACTTCGCGAAAGCTTGTGGCGGTGGGAACGTCGAGCGACGACTCCATGTTGGCCACGATCCGGGCGGCGGCACCACGCAACGGCTCGGGAATCGGACCCTCGGGCTCGGGTTCGGGAGCCGGCGCGAGCTCCGGTGCCTGTGACTGCGGTGCTTGTTGCTGCGCTGCTGTGTCGTGCTGTGCGGCACCATTCGTTTCCGCAGCAGCACCGTTTGACGGTGGTGCAGCAGCTGGCGCCGGTGCGGGAGCAGGCGCTGTTGGTGCTGGTGCTGGTGCTACTGCGGCTGGTGCGCCGTTGGTGGCGGGTGCGGCGACGGGTGCCGGAGCTGGAGCGGGCGCGCCAAGAGCAGGTACGGGGCTCGTCCCGTTCGAAAAGAGAACTTGCCAATCGTCTGGGACAGACTTGGGGTTGTCCAGGTACTGCTGCTGGAGTTCTTCGATGAGCCAGGCGTTGGGGCCGGCATCGTTGACGGGTTCGGAGGCCACCCCGAGACTCTACGACATCAACGAGCACGTCCTGTTCGTAATGATCGTGATTTGACGATCCTTCGCCTCATTGACCTTCCGAGCGGCTGGCAAGGCGGCGAACCCAGCGCTGGAACTGCTCCGGTGGATGCAGACCGGTGATGGTGAGCTCGCCGATACGCCATGCCGGCGTGCCCGTGACCTCAACCTCGAGCGCCGCAGCCATCGAAGTTTCGAGAAGCCGCTCACCCTCACCGTTCGCAGCAAGCTCGAGCACCATCTCGACGGGCGCCCCGGCAGTCGAGAGAGCGCCCCGGATCACGTCTCGATCGTCGATTGCCTCGCCGCGAACCCAATGAGCAGCGGCGAGCTCCTCGTCGAAGGCCCGAAAGCTCTCCGGCGCATGCGTTTGCACGATTTCGCACAACCCCAGCAGCTGGTGGGTGTTCGGGCTGCGCTCTGGTTTGACGAACGCAAGGCCCGACTCGGCACAGATGATTCCGATGTGTTCGAAGACCTTGTCGAGACGACCTCCGGGTCTGACGTCTCGGCCTTCGGGTGGCAGGTCGGGATGGAGCTCGTAGCTTCGCATCACGACGGTGTGTCCCTCATCTTCGAGCCACGCGGTGAGTGGTCGAGCGGCATAGGCCCAGGGGCAGATGTAGTCGTTCCAAACGGTGATGTCCACGAGCCCTCGACCGTACTCGTCAGCGTTGGACCCGGGTAAGGTTCGCGCCGATGTTGGTTGCGACGTGGAACGTGAACTCGCTGAACGCTCGGATGCCTCGGGTTGAGCAGTGGCTCGAAGAGGTGGCGCCCGATGTGTTGTGCCTGCAAGAGACCAAGCTCACCGACGATGCCTTTCCAGCCGACACCTTTGCTGCGCTCGGCTATGAGTCAGTGCACCACGGCTTGAATCAGTGGAACGGCGTGGCCATCCTCTCCCGGGTCGGCATCGACGATCCCATCCTTGGGTTCAACGAAGGGATCGAGCCTGACCCCGATGCCCGGTTGGTGTCGGCAACGTGCGGTGGCATTCGGGTGCAGAGTGTCTACGTGCCGAACGGCCGCGAGGTCGACCACGAGCACTATCACTACAAGCTCTCGTGGCTCGGGCGATTGATCGATCATCTCGATGCCACCACCGACCCTGCCGCCGATGTTGTTGTGGCTGGCGATTGGAACATCGCCCCGACCGACATCGATGTTTGGGACACGGCCGCCTTCGAGGGCGCAACGCACGTGACCGATCGTGAGCGGGAAGCCTTGGCCAAAGTGATCGATTGGGGGCTCGTCGACACGTTCCGTGAGCGGCACCCTGATGCGTTGTTATACAGCTACTACGACTACCAGGCTGGCCGGTTCCACAAGCGTGAGGGCATTCGCATCGATTACCTGTTGGCGAGCACGTCGCTTGCGGAGCGTTCGGTGTTCGACCTGGTCGACCGCAACGGGAGGAAAGGCACGAAGCCGAGCGATCATTGTCCGGTGTTGGTGCGGTACCGATGAGCGAGGCGGAGTGCCCAGTGAGTCAGTACCGGTTGTAGCAAGGTGAAGCTTGGCGACGAAGCAGAACGGATCCTCTCGTTCTTCAGCGAGTCTGACCCGCCGGATGCCGCCGGTTCGAACAGACGACGGATTGCCTGGCGGGCGAGCGAAGCGCTCCGCGCTGTTGCTGACCGCTTGGTCGATACAAAGATGCCCGATGAGGAGTTCGAGTCGTTGGCCGAAGGGTTCGAACGAGCGGCCGAGCAGCTTGGTTCGTTTGAACATGGGCGCAGTTACGACGTGATGAGCAGGGCGGGCGGGCCAGATGGTCCACCGTCTGGTCACAACGACTACAGCCCGCTGAGCGGTGGAGCCAATCCTCTGGCGCCGCCCACGCGATTCTGGATCGAAGGCGACACGGTCGTGAGTGAGGTGGCCTTCGGCCACGCCTACGAAGGGCCGCCGGGTTGTGTCCACGGTGGCATTGTGGCTGCTTTCTTCGATGAGATCCTCGGAGCAACCCAGGCCGCCTCGGGAGCTCCGGGAATGACCGGCACGCTCACCGTGGTGTACCGATCCCCGTCTCCGCTGCACACAACCTTGCGTTTTGAAGCGACGCTCGACGACGTGCAGGGTCGCAAGGTGATCACGTCGGGACGTTCGTACGCGCCGGGCCCGTCGGGAGACGCCGCCGCCGCCGACCGGATCCTCTGTGCGGAGTCGACCGGCATCTTCATCACTGTCGATTTCGAGAAACTCGCCGCAGGCGTCGCCCAAACCCAGCAAGCCCAAACCCAGCAAGCCCAGACCCAGCAAGCCCAGACCCAGCAAAAGAGATGACCAAGCAAGCATCGTTCAAGCGTCGAGTACGCGAGCGAATGGCCAAGACAGGCGAGCGATACGGCGCGGCCCGGCGAGTGTTACTCGAGCAGGCCGAAGCCAGCGCTGCCGCCCCAGGGCGCACGTGGGTTTCCGAACCCGAACAGGCCGACGATCGCGTGTTGGCGGCAACAGGCAAAGCATGGAACGACTGGTGCGACATCATCGAGGCCTGGCCCGGGCGTGATGATGGCCACACGGCCGTCGCAGCATGGCTGCGCGCAGACCATCAGGTCGACATGTGGTGGTCGCAATCGATCACCGGCGGGTGGGAGCGAATCACCGGACGTCGGCTACCGGGCGAGATGCCCGATGGCACGTTCACTGCGAATAAGTCAAAGACGGTGGCGGGTGACGCAGCACTGATCCGCAAGATGCTGCTCGATGACGAGTTGCGAGACGATCTCTTCACTGGCAAGTCGACCGAGTTGCGATCAAAGCTCGACGCCAAGGCGATTCGGATCGAGTTTACACACGGGGTTGCCGCCATCTCGCTCACCGACAAGGGTGGCGACCGCGTTGCCATCACGGTGCAGCACTCGAAGTTGCCCAACAGCGATGCCATCGACGAGTGGAAGTTCTATTGGGACGAATGGCTCGACGCCATCGACGAGGCGTAGGCGAGAGCGACGTGGTCAGCCCGCTGCGACGTCGGCGCTGACGAGATCGAGCACCTCGCTGGCATAACGCTCGAGCTTGACCGGACCGATGCCCGGCATGCCGGCCAACTGTGACCGCGTGGTTGGCCGGCGCTTGGCAATGGCGCGCAGGGTCTGATCGCTGAAGATGACGTAGGCCGGCACGTCGGCCGCCCGTGCTCGGTCTCGTCGCCACTCTCGAAGCGCGTCGAAGAGGGGGTCGTCGACCGGGTTCCGCTCGGTCTTCTTTGGGATCGGTCCCTTCGACGAGACCTTGGCCCGATTGAGATTGATCTTGGCCTTCCAGTCGATCGGCCGGTGCCCCTTCTGGAGATGGGCGATCGCGGACTGCAACATTTCGAGATGGGGCGACGGTTGCCGCTTCATGGTCTTGGTGCCGAATGATCTCTCGAGTGCCCACGTGAGGTGCAGCTCAGACTCGGCCCGGGTGACCGCCACGTAGAGCAGACGTTGCTCCTCGGCGAGTTGGGCCCCGGTCTTGGCGTAGCTGATCGGGACAAAGCCTTTTTCGAGCCCGGCAACGTGCACGACCTCCCACTCGAGGCCTTTGGCTCCGTGGAAGGTGGCGAGCTCAACTGCGTCGCCGTCGACGTCGAGTTCGCCAGCTTGCAGCGTGGCGACCCAGGCGTTGAGCCCAGGGCCACTCGGATCGGGATCGATCGTGAGGTACTCGTGCACGAGCCGACTGAACGCGGCCAAGTTCTGCTCGCGTTCGATGTCGGCTGCCGTTTTGCCCCTGGGTGCGTTCGGCCCGGTGTCTGCGTCGTTTCCTGGGCCGCTTGTGGTGTCGTCGCCAACAGTGAGCGATGCATCGAGCTGGCTCAACGCAGCAACGAGATCGATGCCCGGACGGCTCAGCGACCGCAGCTCGTCTTTCACCTCTTTGGTAGCGAGTGGGCCTTTCCCGCCGCGGACTCGAACGGGGATGCCCTCGTCGGCGAGGGCTTGTTCGATGGGCACGAGCTGGGCGTTGGTTCGCACCAGCACAGCTTGCCGGCCCCATGAATCGCCGACGGTGTGCGCCATCTTGATGGCGTCGGCGATGGCGGCCGCTTCGGCGAGATCGTTGGGATACGCGTTGAGCGTCGGCACCGGACCGTCGCCCTTGTGGGGAACAAGCGCGCCGGACTTTCCAGCGAGGGCAGCGGTGGCCATGGTGAGGATCTGCGGCGTCGACCGGTAGTTGTCGTTCAGGTCGATGACGACGGACTCGGGCTCGCGGCGGGCAAAGGCGGCGAGCAGCTGTGGATCGGCGCCGTTCCAGCCGTAGATGGCCTGATTGGGGTCGCCAACAACGAAGAGGTCGTTCGAATCGCCGCGCCAGGTTTTGAGCAGTTCGTATTGGAGTGGGTTGACGTCTTGAAACTCATCGACGTAGAGATGGCGATGGCGCCAGCGAACGGCGTTTGCGTAGTCGACATCAGCTCGCAGGTCGCGAATCGCCAGGGCAAGCAGATCGTCGAAGTCGACGAGACGGCGACGGCGCTTTTCTTGCTGATAGAGCTCCATCAGCTCGGCCATGTCGGCGGCGGGAAGGGGAGGGGTGCGTCCGGCCATTTCGGCGGCGGTGCCGTAGTCATTCGGTGCAACGAGGCGAGCCCGAGCCCATTCGAGTTCGCTCACGACGTCGAGCGGTTCGACCCGAGCCCGACGACCGATCAGCTGGGCCACAAAGCGAATTTTGCGGTCGAGCAATGTCGGGGGCGTGATGCCCCGGTCGTGCCAACGTTGCCGAAGTTGCGTCAGCGCAATGCCGTGAAAGGTGCCGGCCACGACGTTGTCTCGCATCCCCGATGCTCGAAGGCGGCTGCGCAGCTCGCCCGCTGCCTTTCGGGTGAAGGTCAAGGCCAGCACTCGGCGAGGGTCGGTTTGCCCGTCGGCGATTCGCCACGCGATACGGCGAGTGAGGACGCGGGTCTTGCCAGAGCCAGCGCCAGCCAGCACCACGATGGGCCCACCAGTTGTGGTGACCGCTTCGGTTTGTCGCTCGTTCAGGCCCGCCACGAGAGCATTTGCATCCACAACCGCAGGGTAGGCGAGAGGTCTGACACTGCGCGTTGGGAGGGATTAACCTGCTGGGCCGTGGCCTACCCACCGGATCAGCTGAACCACAACGAAGAGATCATTCTCGACCTCCGGCCGCACTGGTGGTTCTTTTTCAAGCAGATGCTGGCCCTCCTCGGTTCGATTGCACTCGGTGTCGTCGTGTTGGCCTTCACCGACAACGGCTATCTCTCGTTGGCCGTCGGTGTGTTGGTTTTGGCTGCACTCATCTGGTTCGGCCTTCGCTACGTCGTGTGGACCACCACCAACTTCGTGATCACAACCGATCGTTTGATTGCTCGCAGCGGTGTCCTGTCCCGAGAGGGAATTGAGATTCCGCTCGAGCGAGTCAACACCGTGTTTTTTCGCCAATCGTTTCTGGAGCGCATCATCAGTTCTGGCGACCTGGTGATCGAGTCGGCTGGCGAGATGGGATCGCAGAACTTCACCGACATCCGCAAGCCGCTCAACGTGCAAAACGAGATCTACCGGCAGATGGAAGGCAACGAGAACCGGAAGTTTGATCGTGCCGGAGCGGGAGCGGTTGCCGCATCGATCCCAGAACAGATCGATCAACTCGATGAGCTTCGTGTGCGGGGTGTGATCTCCGACGAAGAGTTCGAGAGCAAGAAAAACGAACTTCTGAGGCGGATGTAGCGCCCCTAGGTCGAGTCCAAAGGCCTGGGGAAAACCCCGATTCGCGCTGGCCAGGTGTGCCTGATCATGGCGACATGACCTCGAACACACTCACACCCATCAGCACCGTCAAGATCACGAAGAAGGGTTGGTTTGCCGACCCGACTGGCCAGCACAAGCAACGCTTCCACAATGGCGTGCACTGGACCGAACACACCACGCACTTCGGCCCCGTTCCGTGCCGCGGATGTGGAGCCCACGCCTGACCCGAGCGGCAATGCCGAATTGGTCCTTTTGAACGGCATCGGCGGCCAATAATTTTGCGCACCGGCGGCTAGGTTTCGACGGTGCCTGCCAACCAGAACTCCACGTCAACGCAGTACTCGATCGCTCTCAAGGTCAGCCTGGAAAACGTTCCAGGTGTGCTCGGGAAGCTGACAACGACCGTGGGTGCCAATGGAGGCAACATCTTCGCCATTGAAGGATTCGTGGCCAAGGGTCCAACCCTCGAACGCGAGATGGTTGTCAATTGCTCGAGCGTCGAACATCAACACCAGATCGTCGATGCGGTGTCAGCGCTCGAGAACATCGACGTGATCGACTGGCACGACCGAACGTTCAAGATGCACGACGGTGGCAAGATCGAAGTCCTTCCGCTGTGTCCCGTCGGTGACAAGGACGATCTGTCCATGGCCTACACGCCGGGCGTCGCGCGTGTGTGCACGGCCATCGCCGAAAACGAGGCACTCGCCGATGAGTTGACGATTCGAAAGAACACGGTGGCGATCGTGAGCGACGGCACCGCAGTTCTCGGGCTGGGCGACATCGGTGCCAAGGCGGCCATGCCGGTGATGGAAGGCAAGGCATTGCTCTTTAAAGAGTTCGCCGGCGTCGACGCTTTCCCGATCTGTCTCGATGTGGCCACGCCCGAGGAGATCGTCGAAACGGTTGTCCGACTGGCGCCAACGTTTGGTGGCGTCAACCTCGAAGACATCGCCGCCCCCGGTGCGTTCTTTGTCGAAGAAGAGCTGAAGAAACGCCTCGACATTCCCGTCTTCCACGATGACCAGCACGGCACTGCCGTGGTGGCGCTGGCCGGACTCGAAAACGCACTTACGATTGTCGGCAAGTCGATGAGCGACGTGTCAGTCGTGATCTCGGGTGTTGGCGCTGCCGGTGTCGCGATCGGCAAGATCCTGCTCGGAGCGGGCGTCGGGCACGTCGTAGGTGTCGACAGTCGTGGCGCCATCTATGACGGCCGCGACAACCTCAACGATGCCAAGCAGTGGTTTGCCGAGAACACCAACCAACGTGGTTTGCAGGGTGCGCTGTCCGACGTGATGGCAAACGCCGATGTGTTCCTCGGCGTGAGCGCTCCCGGTGTGCTGTCGGTCGACGATGTGAAGGCAATGGCGTCCGACCCGATTGTGTTCGCGATGGCGAACCCCGATCCGGAGATCTTGCCCGAGCAGGTCGAAGGGCTCGTCCGCGTGATGGCCACTGGGCGTTCGGACTACCCGAACCAAATCAACAACGTGCTGGCCTTCCCGGGCATCTTCCGTGGCGCCCTCGACGCGAAGGCAACCGACATCACCGAGAACATGAAGCTTGCGGCGGCCAAGGCAATTGCTGAGTCGGTTGATCCGCAGGACCTCTCCGAAGAGAACATCGTGCCGTCTGTGTTCGACCACGAGGTGTCGCTACGCGTTGCGGCGGCAGTGACCGAGGCGGCGATTGCCGACGGAGTTGTGCGCCAGGCCTGAACCTGGTCGGCGCGCTATGCGTCGGTGGAGACAGCGGCGTTGATAGCGAGGGTGCGCTCGGCCATGGCCACGTGCAGATTCTCGATCATCCGACCGTCGACGGTCGCCACGCCCCGCCCATCTGCCTGCGCCTCATTGAATGCGTCGATCACGGCTTGGGCGTGTTGGACTTCAGCGGCATCAGGAGCCCAGATCTCGTTGGTCGGTTCGACCTGGCTGGGGTGAATAAGGGTCTTGCCATCGAAGCCCATCTCAAACCCTTGAGTGGCCTCGATGAGAAAGCCGTCGGGGTCGCGCACGTCGTTGTAGACGCCATCGAGAATCATCACATCAGCCTCTCTGGCGGCGGCCACCGAGGTTGCGAGGTGGGGCAGCAGCGGGTGACGGCCAGCGGCGCCCATGCTTGCCTGGAGTTCTCGGTACATGTCGTTGGTGCCCATCACCAACACACTCACTCGGCGGTGAGCGGCAATCTGTCGCACGTCGAGGATGGCGGTAGGGGTTTCGACCATGGCCCAGATCGACATCTCAGCGGGTGCGCCGGCGCTGTCGAGGGCGGCGGAGATCTGGTCGAGGTACGCCGCTGAATCGACCTTCGGAATCACGACGGCCGCGGCGCCAGAGGCGGCGGCAGCAGCAACATCGTCGGCTCCCCAAGGAGTGTCGAGTCCGTTGCAGCGGATGGTGAGCTCGCGGTTGCCGTACTCGCCAGACGACGCAGCGGCGACCGCTTGGCCACGGGCGAGCTCTTTGGCGTCGGGAGCGACGGCATCCTCGAGGTCGAAGATGATGGCGTCAGCCGGAATCGACTTTGCCTTCTCGAGGGCTCGTTCGTTGGCCGCTGGCATGTACAACACCGAGCGCCGAACCTTCACTGTTGCTGCAGACATCGACATCTCCTAGAAGCCGTAGGTCGCCGCGAGCTCGGGATCGCGAGCGGAGAGTTGCTTGGCCAGACCAACCACGACGTGGCACTGCTTCACCGACGCATCGTCTTCCATCTTGCCGTCGAGCATGATGGCGCCGGTGCCGTCGCCCATCGCTTCGATCACCCGCTGGGCGTGCTCGACCTCAGCCGGGTCGGGGCTGAACACTCGCTTGGCGACATCGATCTGCACGGGGTGCAGACTCCACGCGCCAACACAACCGAGCAGGTAGGCGTTTCGGAATTGATCCTCGCAAGCGACGGTGTCTTTGATGTCGCCGAAGGGGCCGTAGAACGGCAGGATGCCGTTGGCGACGCAGGCATCGACCATGCGGGCGAGCGTGTAGTGCCAGAGGTCCTGCTGATAGGTGGTGCGCTCTGCTTCGATGTCGGCGTTGCCCTCAGCGTCGACATCGGGATCGGCCCGAACCAAATAGCCAGGATGTCCACCGCCGACTCTGGTGGTCTTCATGCGACGGTTGGCCGCGAGGTCGGCTGGTCCGAGCGACAAGCCCTGCATGCGCGGCGACGCGGCGCAGATCTCTTCGACGTTTGCGACGCCGCGAGCGGTTTCGAGAATGGCGTGGAGGAGAATCGGACGGGAGACGCCAGCCTTTGCCTCGAGCTGGGCAACGAGGCGATCGGCATAGTGGATGTCTTCGGGTCCCTCCACCTTCGGGATCATGATGACGTCGATCTTGTCGCCGACTTCGGTGACGATGCTGGTGAGGTCGTCGAGGCCCCACGGCGAGTCGAGTGAGTTGACCCGCGTCCATAGCTGTGTGTCGCCCATGTCGACGGTCGACGCAACCTCAAGCAGACCGGCCCGCGCCGCCTCTTTCTGGTCGGCCGGCACGCCGTCTTCGAGGTTGCCCAAGAGGATGTCGACGGTCTTCGCAATGTCGGGGACTTTGGCCCGCATCTTCTCGTTGGAAGGCGGGAAGAAATGGATCATCCGTGACGGCGGAAACGGGATCTCCCGAACAGGTTCGGGAGCACCGACAGCCAGCGGCTTAAAGAAATCTCGAGGGTTACGCACCGAGCGAATCTACCACTGCCCTTCAGGCGGACCGTTAGCTCGCAAGCCGCCCTGACCCGCTCCGATGCGGGCCTCCACTCGTAGGTGACGGCGGTGCGCCGCCGCTGCGGGCGGGGTCGCTTCGCTCGCCGCAAGTCCTCGCCTGCGGCGCCCCACCGTCACCAACTATCAGCCGAGAAAGAGGGGTGGGGGCTCACGAAGCGCAGCGAAGGAGTCTCTCTTGGCGCAGAGTCGGGAATGCTGTAGGGGTTGGGGGTTCACGAAGCGCCGCGACTTCTGAGCCCGCAACGCTCAGCGTTGCTGGGCGAATAGGAGCAAGCTCGTGAGCGCCCGACCCCGTCTTAAGCGAGCGTGATGTGCTCGGCGCGATCGGTGCGGTGCCAGTAGATGCCTTGGTAGCCGGGGTGGTTGGCCAGCCCGGGGGTGGACACGAGATCCATGATCTGGGTGTCGGAATCGAGCGTGATGTCGGTCCAGTCGGTGATGTCGGCGAGGCGGTGATTGATGATCACTGCGTCGGCACCCTCGAGGACCCCGGTCAGGTCTCGTGACACCAGATCAGCGAGGTGGGGGACCGCGGTCATGGCGAATGACTTGTTCGCCCCGGTGAGATCCTCAACGGCGAGCTCAGCGTCAAAGATCGCCACGTCGACGCCCTTGCCGAGCAGCCGTTCGACAACGGCAACCATCGGCGCTTCGCGCAGATCGTCTGTGCCTTCCTTGAACGACAGACCAATCACGGCGACCCGAGCTGGCCGATCAGTCAAGACTCGCTCAGCGAGCGAGTCGATCTGATGCTGGTTCGACAACAACGTGCCAGACAGCATCGGCACGGTTACCGCCTTGTCGCGAGCAACGTCGAGAATGGCTCGTAGATCCTTCGGGAGACACGATCCACCAAACGGGTTACCTGGCCGCAGGTACTTGGAAGAGATGTTGAGCTTGTCGTCCTGGCAGAAGATCTCCATCACCGAACGTGAATCGATCCCGAAGGTGCGGCACAGTTCGCCCATCTCGTTTGCGAAGGTGACCTTGAGTGCGTGGAAGCAGTTGGCCGCGTACTTGACCATGGCTGCTTCGCCGATGCCGACCTCGACGGTTGGGGCATCGATACCGGGGTAGAGATCGCGGCACTGCATGAAGGTTTGCGGATCGTCCGCACCAAACACGATGACAGGCGGATCGAAGAAGTCGGCGATCGCCGTGGTCTCACGCAGGAACTCAGGGTGACACGCATAACCGAGCGACTCGCCAAGCTTGCGGCCTGACGCAGATTCGAGCTCGGCAATCAGTGCTTCGTGCACCTCAGGCAACGACGTTGAGCGAGACATCACCGTGACAAACGGACGGGGATTGTCACGCAGTCCCGCACCGACCTGGCCGGCAACGGCCATCAGGTACTGAGGGTCGATACCGCCAGAAGGAGTCGACGGTGTGCCCACCGCAAGCATCACGACATCGACATCAGTCGCTGTGCTCTTGCCGTCAGTCGTGGCCGTGATCTGACCGTCGGCGACGTGCCGAGCCAGAAACTCATTCAACCCAGGCTCGACCACAGGGGCCTCGCCCGCCAACACCAATTCGACCTTGTGGTCAGCGACGTCAACGCCAATGACCTTGTGGCCAAGCTCGGCCATACAGCCAACCGTGACCGCGCCGACATACCCGAGTCCGTAGACACCGATGCGCATGAAACTCTTACCGCCCTTATTTTCTCCAACAACGCCGCCCAAGGTGGGTCGACGCATCCCGGCCAACACGATAGTCATGTCTGGTCGAAACGGACCACCAGTTCCCATCAATCTGGGTGCTTTTACCTCACGGTCACTTGCTCAGATCGACCACTGCACGAGTTGCCCAATCACCGTGTCGATGAGACCCACCGCCGTTGCGATGGCGAGGACGAAGAAGGCTGCGCCACCGCCAAACATCATGAAGGGCCGGACTGGCAGAAGGGTCGGGTTCGGAATGGCGTGCAGGATGGCTCCCACGACGCCAAGCGGAGCAACGAGGCCGATCAGGTAGAGGCTCATCATCACGAAGCTGCCGGGCCCGCCACCGGGCAGATCAACGAGCAGCGCCCCGAACTCAGACCCCACACATGGCTCCCACAGTGAGGCAGCCGCAATGCCGGCGATACCTCCGCCACCGGCCGACACGAGGTTGATGCGTCGAAAGATCGGAACGATCAAGATGAGGGCGGCAGCAGCGAAGCCCATCGCCACAACGACGATCGGCGTGTCGCCGATTCGAGCACTGAATCGCAACCAACCGACCACGAGGACGGCGGCGGTGTAGCCAACGAGCGCGGCGCTCGACTCCTGTCGGGCCGTGATTGCCGTGGCGAGCCCGGGAATGAGCAGCACGAGCGAGCACGGGAAGAAGGCGGTCTCGAAACCCTCGGCGAGGATGTTGAAAGCGTCAGTCAGCATCGTCGTTCAGTCAGCATCGTCGTTCAGTCAGCGATTGCGATTCAGTCATTGATCGGGGTGGGGGCGTGGCTCAGGAGCCGCCGTTGGAGAGGAGGTAGTCGATCGTTGCGTCGAGCTCCTCGAATGAGTTGCCACCGAACTCGCCGATCTTGTCGTAGCGAATGTCGCCGTTGGCATCAACGACGTAGGTGCGGGGCCAGAAGCGGCGGCCTTCCTGCCAGGCTCGGAAGTTGGTCTTGTCGGTATCGAGGGCAATGGGCCAGGTGACGTTCAGATTGATGGCGGCCTCGGCGATGGCGTCTGGATCCTTCTCGAAGTCGAACTCGGGCGTGTGCACGCCGATCACCTCGAGCCCGTCCGGGCCGTAGTTGTCGTAGAGCGATCCGATCTGCACCAGGGTGTTCTTGCAGTTGATGCAGCCGAAGGTCCAGAACTGAACGATCTTCACCTCCCCGTCAAAGTCTTCAAAGGCGGTGGCGTCGGTTTGCAGCCATCCGTCGAGGTCGGTGAGCGTGCCGGCGGGGCCAAAGTTCTCGGGCACCCAGACCTCGACCGGCTCTTCGGCTTCGGCCGATTCGCTGCCGGCGTCGTCGCTGGTGGTGTCGGCATCGGCGCTGTCAACTGCGTCGTTGCTGTTACCGGATGAGGCGGCAACGGCGGTGACGACGTCGTCCTCGCCGCCGCTGAGGGCGCTGAGGGCAAGGCCGCCTGCGGCAAAGAGGCCAACAAAGATGGCGATGAACTGTCCACGGTTCATGAGGAGGCTCCGGTGTGGTGTTGAGAAGTTGGCTCGCCGGGGGGACGAGCCATTGGCAGGTGGGGGATTCCGTCTTCGACGAACTCGGGGCCCGTCAACTCGAACCCGAAGGCTCGATAGAAGTCCGCGAGATATGACTGGGCGTCCAAGATCACTGGTTGGGAACCGACGAGACGCAGCGCTTCTTCCATCAGACAGCTCGCAAGGCGTTGGCCTCGAGCTGAACCTTGGGTCACAACCCGCCCAATTCGGCGCTTTGGGGGTTCGGTGAGGATCCGCAAATAGGAGGCGATTGGTGCCGTGTCGTTGCCCGCTATCCAGAGATGCGTCGTGCCGGCAGCGAGATCCCGCCCATCGATTTCTGGGTAGGGACAGGCCTGTTCGACCACGAAGACGGCCACTCGCAGGTGCAAAATGTCGTACAGCTGCTGCGTGTCGAGCTCGTCGCCTGCAACGACGACCACATTGGTCGGCGCCGGAGTTGATGACGAGGTGGACGGCTGGCTCACCTTTTCGAAGGTAGTTGCGGGGCCGCGGCCTGTCTGGTCAACGCAGCAGAGTTCTCCGCTTGTTCAGCTGCCCACGTTGGTGTAGCAACGGCCCATGATTCGATCGGGACGAGCCGCAAATGGAAGCGTTGAGTTGGCGTGGGAGCTGTGGAACGAAGAAGGCGACCCGCTGCTGTTGATCAACGGCTTGGGTTCGCCGATGGTGGCCTACCAAGCCGGATTCATGGACGTCGTCGCGGCCAAGGGGTTCTCGGTCGCACGGTTCGACAATCGCGACATCGGTCAGTCGAGTCGGTGCCCGGGCGAGCACCCGACCGCGGCGAGCTACACCGTCGCCGACCAAGCGACTGACGCCGTCGCGGTGATGGATGCGTTGGGCTGGGAAACCTGCCACGTGTTTGGCCAGTCGATGGGTGGGATGATCGCCCAACAGCTCGCGATTGATGTGCCCGAGCGGCTGCGCTCGATGACATCGCTGATGTCGAGCACCGGCAAGGGTGGGTACGGCAAGCCGACAGCTGAGGCAATGACGGCGCTCATGACGCGCCCGCCTGACGATCGAGACGGCTGGATCGCTCATCGTCTCGAGACCGAGAAGATCTGGGCGTCAACAACGGCCGACCCTGCGTGGAGCTTGCAGAAGGCCGAGGAGTTGTACGACTACGGCATCGACCCAGACGGGACGGCGCGCCAATACAAAGCTCTTGCCGGCAGTGTTCGCGACGACGCGCTCGCTGCGGTCGACCTGCCTGTGCTCGTCATGCACGGTTCGGTCGACACGTTGATCGCTCCGGATGGTGGGCAGCACACGGCCGAAGTGATTCCTGGTGCCCGCTTTGTCGAGATCGAAGGAATGGGGCACGACCTTCACCCCGTCTACTGGGATCGTCTTGCGACCGAGGTGCGGTCGTTCGTCGACCAGATCTGATCGGCTTGGTCGGCCTCCATTGGCTCGAACAGAAGCGACGTCGTAGCGTTGCCCCATGGGTCCTCTGCAAGGTGTAACCGTAATTGAGTTGGCAGGAATCGGGCCGGGCCCGTTCTGCGCCATGATGCTGTCAGACATGGGTGCTGAAGTCATCCGTGTCGACCGTGCCGGTGCGGTGAAGGGGGGTGACCCTGAAGCGCCGCCACCCGATGCGCTCACCCGTGGTCGGAAGTCGATCGGTGTCGACCTCAAGAATCCCGATGGTGTCGAGGCCGTGCTCAAGATGGTCGAGCAGGCTGACGTGCTGATCGAGGGTTTCCGCCCTGGAGTCACCGAGCGGATGGGTCTCGGGCCAGACGACTGCTTGGCTCGCAACAAGCAACTTGTGTATGGGCGCATGACCGGATGGGGTCAGGAAGGGCCCTACGCCATGGCCGCTGGGCACGACATCAACTACATCTCGCTTGCCGGGGCACTCGAACCCATCGGTCGGGCGGGCCAGGCGCCAGTGCCGCCGCTCAATCTCGTCGGCGACTTTGGCGGCGGTGGGATGTTGCTCGCCTACGGGGTGGCATGTGGCCTGGTGGAAGCTCGGATGTCTGGCGAAGGCCAGGTGATCGATGCGGCGATGGTCGATGGCTCGGCCGTGCTGTTCAACATGTTCTGGGGCATGAAGTCGATGGGGCTCTGGAGCCCGGAGCGTGGCACCAACATGCTCGACACTGGGGCCCACTTCTACGACGTGTACGAGTGCTCGGACGGCACCTACATCTCGATCGGGTCGATCGAGCCGCAGTTCTATGCCGAGCTGATGCGTCTGTCTGGCCTTGGCGATGATCCTGACATGGTCCGCCAGATGGATCGCGATTCGTGGCCGCAGATGAAGGTGAAGGTCGCCGAGACGTTCAAGCAGAAGACGCGGGCCGAGTGGTGCGAGCTGATGGAACACACCGATGTTTGCTTTGCGCCGGTGCTCACGCCCGAAGAGGCGGCCGCGCATCCGCACAATGTGGCCCGGCAGACCTTCGTCGAGGTCGAGGGCATGACACAGGCCGCACCGGCCCCTCGCTTCAGTCGAACCACCGTCGAGGTGCAGGGCCCGGCTCGGCATCCCGGCCAAGACACCGACGACGTGCTGTCACGGTTTGGCTACGACAACGACGAGATTGCCAAGCTGAAAGACGTTGGCGCCGTCGTCTGACGCTGTCATGTAGCGAGTGCGACTACTCGCCGAAGCCGCAGCTGGTCACGATGCCGTTCTCGATGGTGCAGAACACGGTGATGGTCGGGCCCAGCAGCATGTTGAAGCTGTCGCCACCGTCATAGGAGAACGACGGTGGACCGAGCTCGGGGTCGTCCTCAATTGGCTCCCATGGTTCAAACAAGGCTTGCACGTCGTCGGGAGCGATGAGGTCAACACCGGCCTTGTTCCCGGCCACGAGTTCTTCAAAGAACTTCTCAACGACGAATCGGTTGTCGCCGCCTGGTTCGAGGCCGCGGCCCCAGCGCGTCTGGCAGATGGGCTCCACGTAGCTCGCCAGGTCGTCTTGCGCGGGGAGAACCTCGTCAAAGAAGTCGGCGTCTGGGTCTTGCAGAACCTCAAGCGCAGCGAGTACACCGGCCGGAGCGTTCGGCCCGAGAGCGTCGGCAACTGCGACGACTTCGCGGGTATCTGTCCGGTAGACGAGATAGGCGTTGCACAACTCGATCACGTCCCCGCTGTCGCAGTCGAACGGTGTCTCGACGCCGGCGTTGAACGGTCCGAGTGGAGGTTCACTGGTGCCCGAGTTGACGATGTTCTCCGTCGACTCGGAGAACCGCAAGAGCAGGTCCCCTCGACTGAGGCCGTTGGCAAGTTGGCCCGACCAAAAGTCGAGCCCTTGTTGGTCCGGACCTCGATCGAGCACGTTGCGATACATCTGGGTGACGAATCCCTCGTTGTCCAGACCACCAAAGGTGTCATTGAATTCGTTGCTGTCGGCGAAGAAGGCGGCCATCTGTGGCAGGTTCCATTGAGCCGTCGAGTACTGCTCGACCCAGAAGGCGAACCCGGCGGGCTCCGGCAAGCGATCAAAGGCTGCGACGTACAAGCGGGCAACTGCGTCAGAATTGTCTTCGCAGCCAGTCTGGGTGAACGGCGCTCCCGGCACCTCGGCGTCAGCTGGTAGTGCGAGAGACGCGAAGGTAAGAGAAACAAGTAGGGCGATGAAGACCCGGCGCATGGTGACCCTCCGAGGTGTGCGGCGAGAAGCGCAAACCTAACGCACTTCCCTGGACCAGGTTTGGAGGACCCAGGAGAGCGGTCAGAACCACACGCCGCGGATGCCGGCGGTCAACATCACAACCGCCATGCCAACGAAGCCGGTTGTTAACACGACGTGCCCGATGATGTAACGGCGACCCTCTGGCCAGTCGCGATGGTCGAACACGAAGGCGTCAACCAAGATCCGAGCGCACCACCATCCGCCGATTACGAGTGCCAGAAGTGAAGCCACTGGATCGCGGTCCATGATCTCGTCTCGCAGATACAGCGTCATGCTGCCGAAGGCCACGATCGTGAGGCCGGTGAAGAGGTAGTAGACGACCATGATCTTCTGGTTGAAGGCGCTGAGCCGGGGAAGCTCCTCGCTCCAGTTGAGTTGTGATGGTGCTTGGATGCCGGCGAACAGCACGCCGAAGTGTGTGAGGCCGGCAACGAGTAACCCGAGGCGTACCCAGTCGTTGAATGTCATGTCAGTCCTTTCAGGAAGAGCAGCAGCTCGTAGGGGAGTTGGTCTCGAAACGGCTGATGGAAGACGAGAGCGACCGGTGCGAGCACCAGCGTTCTGGTCCACCACGTGGTGAAGCGCTGGGAACGGCTGCGGAACCATGGGGTTCGTTCCGCTTGCATCGCCGCGCCGTGAAGTGCGAAGTACGAGAGGGGAAGACCCCAGCCCCGGCCAGCCGGGTAGGAGATGGCGAGTTCGTGCAAGATGCCTGAGAGCAGCAGCATCAGCAATGGAGCTCGCGGCCCAACCATGCGGCGCAGCCGGGGCATGAAGAGCACGAGGTCCATCTCGACGAAGGCGACGTTCCAACGTCGGGTCCAGAAGTCGTTGAGCGTTCGTGACCGCTCTGGTCGGTTGAACAGACGCCTCACCCGAAAGCCGCGCCGCCGAAGTGTCCACGACAACACATCGGCCCAACCGAAGTGCACGAGCGAAAGAAGAGCGACGAGCGTGAGCCAACCGCCAACAAATGATCCGACGTCGAACGAGACCGCAATGGCCAGCAGGGTGGCACTGGTGGCCATGCCGGCCGCGCCACGAACGAGCCAGCGGCGATCCGCATCGGGTGCTGAGCGACGGAATCGAGTGAGGTCCATGCCGGGCCAGGCCGTGAGGTACCAGCACCATCCCTCGATGCTGATGTCTGGCCACACCTCTCGCTGCTTGACGATGGCGGCGAATTTGAAGGCGCTGTAGAGCACCATGGTGGCGAGAGCGAGGCGCCATGGTGCTGACACAGCACGACCGGCGGTCGCCATCACCGTGAGGACAACAACGGCTGGCACCCAGCGAATCTGCTCGAGGCGATCAGGGGTTGCGCGTGCTGAGCGAACCCCGCACGACGGTGTCCGGCCGCTCCTGTGTTGAGGACGCTCACGGTTTGAGCGAGTGCTCAAGATCATGATTTGAGCATACGCTCAAATAGTGGTGAGAGGCAAGGGTTTTGTGGTCTTGCCCGCTGTGTCAGTCGACACAGGTGAAGTGTCAGCGGGCCGTCAGACGGGTTCGTCACACTGGCGCACACTGAGAACACTTCTCCCGCTAGCGCCCCGGTAGCACTTGGGTAGCGCTCACGTAACGTCTGCGTAACGGCTCGGGGGGAGGATCACATCAGGACACCGTCGGCGGCCATTTCGGGCGTTGATATGAGGAGGGAACAGAAAATGAGCTTCGAACGATTGTTCGCGGATCCCGTACTACTGACGGGGGCAACCGGCTTTCTCGGCCGTGCCGTCATTGCCGAGCTGCTGGCGACAAGCTCAGCGACGTTGCTCTGCCCTATCCGAGCGACGAGCCATGAGTCGGCTCAGGTGCGCGGCGCTGAAACGCTGCATGCCGCGCTCGGTCGTGCACCACAGCAGGACGAGATCGATCGCCTGCTGTGGGTGCGGGGCGATATCGAAGAATCCCACATGGGAATGGCCGACGAGCAGTGGCGTCACGTCGCCTCGCTCACCCACCACATCATCCACTGTGCTGCCTCAGTCAGGTTCGACCTCGATCTCGACGAGGCGCAACGCATCAACGTCGATGGCACGGCCAACGTGTTTGCGTTGGCAAAGGCTGCTGCAGAGCTCGGCGGGTTCGGTTGCTTCCATCACGTGAGCACCGCCTATGTCGCAGGGACCAAGACCGGTCTTGTCGACGCCGACTACATCCCTGCCGACGTGGCCGGCAACTTTCGCAACACCTACGAACGCACAAAGGCCAGGGCCGAACGGCTGCTGCGCGATCAAACCGAAATCGACGTCGCGATCTACCGGCCGTCGATCGTTGGCGGGCACACGCTGACCGGGCACACCGACAACTGGAATGTGCTCTACGCCCCGATGCGGATGATCGCCAACGGGCAACTGCCCGTGATGCCCCATGCCGGGTTGTCGCTCGTCGACAGTGTGGGTGTCGACTATGTCGCTCGGGGGCTCGTGACACTTGCGCAGTCAGAACGCGGCGACTTCGTGGGGCATCACCTCACGGCTGGCCCCGATGCCTTCAATGTCGCCCAGTTCGTCGACGTCACCGTGCGCACGGCCCGCCTCCTCGACAAGAAGCCGAGTGAACCGCAACTCGTCGGCCCGGCTCGATGGGCGGCACTTACAACAGGTGTTGGTCTCGCCGCCAAGGCGCCGAAGACGGCACCCAAGCTGCGCCGTTGGGGACGGCTCGGAGAACGTGGCTTGCGGGGCTTCGCCCCGTATGCGCCCTACACCGCCGTGTCGACCCGCTTTGACAACCGGCGAGAACGATTGGTGCTCGAAGGTGCCGGGGTGGCGATGCCGCCTTCGCTGTCCTATCTCGAGACCATCGCCAGCTTTGCCATCGGCACCGAATTCGGTCGGCGGCCGCTTGTTGACGACTCGGCATCGATCAGCTCTGCATACCTCGAACGTGAGGTCGTGTGATGTCTGCAACGACGACGAACAACGAATCACCAGCCGGGCCCCCTGTCGGTCTTGTCATCGCTCTCGGCTCAATCGCCGTGTTCTTCATTGCTCTCGAACTGACGATCATCTCCGTTGCGTTCCCCGAGATCTCTGACGCATTTCCCGAAGCCTCGCGAGCCACGCTCAGCTGGGTCTTCACCGCCTACAACGTTGGCGTTGCTGCGTTGTTGCTCATCGGCGGATGGCTGGCCGAACGCTTCGGCCGCAAGCGCCTTTTCATGGCCGGGCTTGCCGTGTTCACCATCGGTTCGCTCGGATCCGGTTTCGCCCCAACCATCGGACTGTTGATTGTGGCTCGGGCTGTACAAGCCGTCGGGGGAGCGCTCCTCATTCCGGCTTCGCTCGCACTGATTCTCCACGTGGTTCCAGACGATCGTCGCGATGTGGCCATTGGTGTGTGGGGTGCGATGGCAGGCCTTGCGGCAGCTGTCGGTCCGACACTGGGCGCTGTTCTCGTTGCTTCTGCAGGCTGGCGGTCAGTGTTTCTCGTGAACGTGCCGTTGGCGATCATCACTGCGGTCGTCGGTGCTCGGGTGCTTCCCGAAAGCCTCGACCCGAACATCAATCGCAAGGTTGACCTCATTGCTGTTCCGGTTGGAGCTATCGGCGTCGGGCTGCTGGTGTTCATCATCGTGGCTGCCGAGACGCTTGGTTGGTTCAGCCCTGCCACCATCGGTATGGCCGGTGCGGCGATCGCTTGCCTCGTCCTGTTCTTGGTCCGCTCGAAGCGTCACCGCACGCCGGTCTTCGACCTTGCTATCGCGAGGCATCAGAGCTTCTCGTCTGGCTCAGTTGGCACGTTGCTCTTTGTCGCTGGCTTCACCGGCTGGCTGGTGTTCGCTCCGACCTTTCTGGCCGAAACCTGGAACTACTCGGTGCTTCGGTCTGGTCTTGCCATTGCTCCCGGTCCGGTGGTGATGGCCATCGTGTCTGGTCCGGCGGGCAAGCTGGCAGCAGCTCGAGGCCACCGCAATGTGATCGCCGCCGGCGCTGTTGCGTCGTTGCTGGCCATCGTGTGGTGGAGCGTCATGGTCGGCTCCGAACCGTCGTATGTCGCAGGGTTGCTGCCCGGCCTGGTGTTGATGGGCGCGGGGGTCGGCGCTGGCTTCCCGATGCTCACCGCAGCCTCCATGCTCGATGTGCCACCGCATCAACACGCGATGGGAGCCGCTGGCTCCACGACAGTCCGCCAGTTGGCCATGGCGGTCGGTATCGCGATCGCCACGGCGTTGGTTGGACCTGACTCGACGCTCGCCACCTTCCGGCTCAGCTGGATTGCCTGCGGCGTCATGTTTGGCGCCACGGCCGTTGCCGTGATGGTGCTCATGCCATCGCTGGCTTCCGCCAATCGCTCACCACTGCCGACCCAACAAGCGACGATCACTGAAGGAGTCCGTCATGTCTAAGCAACGATTTGGCGACAGCGACCTGGGGTATCAACTCGGGTTGTTGTCGTTCATCCGAACCTCAACCCTGCTGCGCCTCACGCACCGACTGCCAACGCTGGCCCCCAGCCGGCTTGGCCGCACGCTTGGTATCGCGGCAGGTGGCTGGGTCGGGGCACCACTCCAGCTGGCAGAGTGGACCACCCACCGCCACGAGATCGACGACGTGCGTCTCGACGATGAGCCTGTCTTCATCATCGGTCACTGGCGAAGTGGCACCACCCACCTGCACAACCTGATGAGCCACGACGACCGGTTTGGTTGCATGCGCATGTTTGAGGCGCTGGCTCCAGACTGTTCGGTTGCCAACGACGGTTGGCTGCGCTCGATGCTCAGCAAAACGGTCCCGGAACAGCGACCGATGGACAACATGACCTGGCCAATGGACGCTCCCCAGGAGGAGGAGATTCCGCTGGCCAAGGTGACGCCGTATTCGTGGTATCTCCAGTTCTTGTTTCCACAGCAGGCGATCGAGACCTTCGAGCGTTACGTCCTGATGAACGGTGCGCCGGCTCGAGCTCGTCGCGAGTTCAAACGGAAGTACTTGCGGCTGTTGAAGGTGGCGGCGCTGCACGACGACAAGCGACGGCTGCTGCTGAAGAACCCGGTGAACACCGCCCGCATCCCGCTGTTGCTCGAGCTCTTTCCTCGAGCGAAGTTCGTGTTCATCCACCGCACGCCGTACGAGGTGTTCCCGTCATCGGTCAACTTGCACAAGAAGATCCTCGAGCTCACTGCCTTGCAGAAGTACAACGACGAAGACGTCGAGAAGAACGTGCTGGAGATCTATCAGTTGGTGATGGAGCGCTACGACCGAGATGCGGCACACATTCCAGAAGGCCAACTCATCGAGATCGGTTATCAGGACCTCGTCGATCAGCCACTCGACACCTTGGGTCGTGTCTATGGCGAGCTCAACCTTGGCGGCTTCGAAGATGTTCGAGGGCCGATCGCGGAGTACCTGGCTTCGATCGAGGGCTACCAGCGAAACTCGTTCACACCGCTCAGCGACCGAGTGGTTGAACTCATCAACCGAGAGTGGGCCCTCGGCTTCGACCGGTTTGGCTATGAGCGGCGCACCGTGGCGAAGCCGATTGAGATGGTGGCTGCTGCCTCATAGTCATCCGGTGATCATCCGTCGTGCATCGATCCGGTGGACCGCTCAATCGTGGCGTGTCGCGGCAGACTTGTTTCCATGGCAACACTGGTCTGCTTTCACGCTCATCCTGACGATGAGGCAATCTCTACCGGAGGTCTGATGGCCAAGGCGGCGGCGGCCGGGCACCGTGTGGTGTTGGTGTGTGCCACGAGGGGCGAGGTCGGTGAACCGCAAGAGGGCGTGCTCGACGAGGGCGAAGCACTGTGGGAACGGCGCGTCGTTGAGCTGGCTGAATCGACAGAGTTGCTGGGCGCTGAGCCCCCTCGGTTCCTCGGCTACGAAGACTCCGGCATGGACGGCGAGCCCACCAACGACAACCCCGCATGCTTTTGGCAGGCCGACATTGACGAAGCGACCAAGCGGCTCGTTGACATCTTGACCGAGGTCGACGCCGGTGTTCTCACCATCTACGACGATCACGGCGGCTACGGCCACCCCGATCACATTCAGGTCCATCGAGTGGGTCTGCGAGCAGCACAGGAGCTCGGGATCGAGCACGTCTTCGAGGCGACGATCAATCGCACCGCGGTCCGCCAGATGATGCAGTCTGATCTTGGTGACGTTGCTGAGGATGAGCGACCGTCGATCGAAGATGTCGAGAGTTTCGGTACCGAAGAGGTCGACCTCAGTTTCGTCGTGGATGTTGCTGCCCATGTTGGGCAAAAGAAGGCGGCGATGCAGGCCCACCGAAGTCAGATCGGTCCCGACAGCTTCTTCCTACAAATGCCGGACGAGGTCTTCGCCATGGCTTTTGGTCAGGAGTCGTTCAACGTTCCGGGTGTCTCTGGAACTGGCGGGCCACAGCACGTTGACATGTTGCCGGGTCTGTGAGCGGGTCCGATCCCGAGACGGCGAGCGCCCTTCCGCCAGACAACCACACCCATACGCAGTTTTCGTGGGACGCCGAGAACGGATCGATGGAAGCGTCGTGTCAGCGAGCGCTTGACCTGGGCCTGCCATCGATCGCGTTCACTGAACATGTCGACCTCACCCCCTGGGTCGTTCCTGGCGACCCCGTCGAGGGGTTCGGCCGGTTCTCCGTCCACGTACATGACGGTGTGGTGCACGCCCCGGAAGTCGACGTCGAGTCGAACTTCGAGGAGATCGATCGGTGCCGATCGAAGTTTGCCGACTTGCGAATCTTGTCTGGTCTCGAGATCGGCGAGCCGCATTGGTTCCCGGAGAAGACGACTGAGCTACTTGCGTCTGGGCCCTTCGAGCGAGTCCTCGGTTCGCTCCATTCGATGAGTATCGATGGGCAGTCACGCCTGATCGACGAGTGGTTTCGCACGGATCGAGTCGAGGGTGAGGCTGAACGGGATGCGGTTCGGGCCTATCTCTCTGAGGCCATCTCGCTGATCGAAGCCGACGGCAACTGGGAGGTGTTCGCCCACATCGACTACCTCACCCGTCAGATCGAGCGCGTCGGTCGACAACACGACCCGTCAGGCTTCGAAGAAGAGTATCGAGAGACGCTGCGAGCGTTGGCTCGGTCGGGCCGTGTGCTGGAGATCAACACCAGGCTCCAACTTCACCCGCTGATCCTCGAGTGGTGGGCCGAGGTCGGCGGTGGCGCCGTGTCGTTTGGGTCCGATGCCCATGAGGGCGCAAAGGTCGCTGGCGGCTTTCAGGACGCCATGGCGCTCGCCGAAGCGGCCGGCTTCCGACGCCAACCCGACCCCCTCGACTTCTGGCGCCGCTCGTAACTCAGCCGCCGCCCCGGCAGACCGCCCCCGCTTGCCGAACTGGAGTGCCCCAGCGTCTGTTTCGGCGGTGTGGGCCTCCAGAACGCTCCGGCCGTTCCGAACTGGAGTGCCCTGCCGACTGTTTCGCCGGCGTGAGCCTCCAAAACGGGGGAGCGAGTCAGCCGTTCCAGTCGGATCTGGCGAGGCGGTAGAGCACGTGTGGGCGGAGCGGATCTCCAACCGCGACGGCGGGATGCTCGAAGTCGTTCTGGCGGTCTCGGGTCATGCCGATGCGCTGCATGACCCGCTGGCTTGGTCGGTTCGGCACGGCGGTGAACGACAAGATTTCGTCGAGACCGCACTGCTCGAACCCAAACCACAACGCGGCCGCAGCCGCTTCAGTTGCGTAGCCCTGCCCCCACGCGTCGCGAGCGAGTCGCCAGCCGATCTCCACTCCGGGCAGAAACTCCACGTCGAAGTCGGCATACATCAAGCCGGTGAAGCCGAGAAAGGCGCTGTCTTCCCGACGCTCGAGCGCCCACAGGCCATAGCGGCGCTCGTCGAACCCGGCCTCGATGCGGTCGACCATGATGTTCGACTCGATCTCGGACAGGGGAGCGGGGAAGTGCTCCATCACGACGGGGTCGGCGTTGAGCGCTGCGAAGGGTTCACGATCGGCGTTCTTCCAGCGCCGCATGATCAGTCGATCGGTCGCGATCTCTGACGGAACCACCACGATCAGTCGCCCGCCTCGTTGAACAGACCTTCGTCGAAGCCGTCAAGTTCGCCGGCTCCTCGAAACACGTGGCTGCGTCCGTCGGACCGCACGAGCAAGGCGGGCCCTGCGAAGTCACCCTCGGGGCTGCCGAGATGAATGTTGTAGGCGGCCTGTTCGATGTGGACGTCCTCGCTCGTTTGATGCACGAGCTCCCAATCAAGCACCGGGTTCTCATCTCGTCGAGCGACGATCAGATCGCCCCCCTTCGACGGAATTCGGCGTCCGTCGATGACGAGCGATGTGATGTAGAAACGACGGTGCCTCACCATGTGAGGGTATTGGTCGACTGCGGTCCCCGGGCGGGTGCCGGTATTCTCACCGGGTGTCGGTCCTCGAGTTTCACGCCGCCTTTGCATGGCTAGTGATGATCGCAAACGGCATCACGGGTTTCTGGTCGCTCGCAGCGCATCGCAACGAAGCACTACGGAGTCAGGCGTTCTGGTACTTCGCCTACGCGGCTCACATCACCATCGGCATCGAGGTGACAATCGGTGTGATCGGCCAGCAGTCAGGCGACGTCACGGCGCCGTCGATCCACCAGTTCTACGGCTTCGTGGCTTTCGCCGCGACGGCGATCATCGCGGCCTATCGCTCGCAGCTCGAAGAGTGGCGCTTCCTGCTCTATGGCTGGGGCAGCCTCTTCCTGACCGGTTTGACCATTCGGTCGTTCTTCCTGACGGGTCCGGTCTGAGCTGATGTCATTGCAGGCCTCCGACTTGTCGTCCCTCGGGCAGATCTGGGCCGTTTTTCGGCGGTCCGGTTCACCTCGGCTGTTGATGCTCATCGGTTTGGTTCTCGTGGCCGCCCGTCTTGCAGTCGGTGGATTTGGGCGAGGCGATCTCGTTGCGATCGTCGTGACGCTGGCCCTCACGGGCTCGGTCGAATGGGTGATTCACAAGTACCTGCTCCACGCGCCAGTCGACTCGTTTCGCATGACAACGCTCAAGACCGGGCGAGGTCACCGAGAACACCACCTGGACCCCAACAGCATTGGCTGGATCCTGCTGTCTCGGGCCGACGTGATTGCGTTCATGGGAGCGTTTACGGCCTTCTCGTTGTTGTGGGGCCTTCCGCTGTTTGCACTGATCGGCGCCGACGTCGGTCGCTCGATTCTGTCTGCGATCACGCTGGCCTGTCTCGGGTTGCTGCATTACGAGTGGACGCATCTGATGGTCCACACCCGCTACCGGCCATCGACCCGGTTCTACGCTTCGCTCGCTCGTAACCATCGATTGCATCACTTCCGCAACGAGGACTTCTGGCTCGGCGTCACGTCGAACTCGG
>CALJSB010000037.1 GCA_937976305.1 uncultured Acidimicrobiales bacterium | reverse complement strand
CCGCCGCCGGTCCGCCCCGGGAAGGCTGGGCCCGAGGACGTGTTGATCGAACAGGCTCGCCGCGAGCGAGGGGCCGGTCGTCCGACCAAACGAGATCGCCGTCAGATGGAGAAAATGAAACGCGACATACGCGGCGGCTAGCTGTGATGACCGACGAGGTGAGTCCGGAAGCGAGGTCAGCGCTGTGTCCGTCGAGGGCGGCCGATGCGCACCTCGGTGCCAGCTGTCCAGTGCACGACCGGCTCGCCAACTGGAGTCGTGAGCCCGGCCGCGGTCATGAGCTCATCGTCGAGGTCGAGCAACGTGGCCCGTCGGAGCGGCCAGATTCCGTGGTCGACCGGGGCATAGACATTGAAGCCCCGGCGAGCAGACATGGTGGGGAAGCGCGAGAACAGTCCCCACCGGTTGGTGAGGTAGTGCTCGAACGAAGAAACATCGTTCGCGTCGATCATCTCACCGACTTCGACTCGACTCCGGTGAGAGGCGCCGACGGGGCCGGGCCAGCGGCGGCTCGACGAGTAGCCCCACACGCTTCCGGTCCTGTCGAGCCCGCGGTCAATCGACATCGTGGCCCAGAAGTAGGGGAGGCCGTAGGTGAGTCTTGCCGTTGCCGTGGCGGGAAGCGCTCCGGCCTCGAGTGAGCAGAACCAGACGCCGGGAGTTCCGTCAGGACCGCGCACGTAGGTGCGCACATTGGTTTCTGGGAACACACCGATGCGTGGTGGCATCATTCGTCCGCCGGCGATTCCGACCCGCATCAGGAACGGAACCAGACCGACCCACACGGCTTCGTTCCCGGCGTCGTCGATCCATGGATCGACGGTGAGGCCCTCAGGTAGGAGGGCTTGGACTTCAGCGGGCTCGTAGGGCCAATGGATGAAGGTCAGGTCGTCCCAGCGCATCCGCATGACTTCACGTTCGACCTTTTCAGTCGGAACGGTGGGGTAATCGATCGATGCGTCGGTGTCTGTCACGCGCCGAGGCTTTCAGGCCGCATGCGGTAGGTCGTGCTCACGAGTCCGTTTGGGAAGACCTCGGTCGAGAGGTGATCAAGCCACGTCATGCTCTTGATTTCGCTGAAGAGCGGAATGCCGTTGCCGAGAACCACGGGAATCGTGGTGATCGTAAGGGTGTCGAGCAGGCCCTCGTTGAGGAAACTCGAGATCAAACGTCCGCCATCGATGTAGAGATTGTTCCAGCCCCGTTCGGCGAGGCCGGTGACGAGATCACGTGGGGCAAGCGATGAGATCTCGACCTTGTCGGTGAGTTCGTCTGGCAGCTTGGTCAGTGTTGAACTGGCAACGACGACCGGCACTTCGTAGGGCCAGAAGCCGAACGTCAGCACCTTTTCGAAGCTGGCCCGACCCATGACGAGGGCGTCGATCTCGCTGATGAAGGCGCTCCAGCCGAGGTCGTTTCCTTCGACGGGTTCGATGTCGTCGAGCCACTCAACACCGCCATCGGCCGTCGCAATGAAGCCATCGATGCTGACGGCGATGAAGACTCGACTGGACATGTCGCTAACGGTACTCGTGGCACTGGCGGCGGCGTGCGTCGGGAAGTTGGTCGTTGGTCTTCGGCCTGTTGGGGGCGGACTACGGTGAGTTGATGAGCTTCGCGGCGATCGGTTGGTGAGTCCGTTGTCGCTCGAGCCGCTTCCCGGTGACCTGCCAGACGATTTCGACGAGTCGTTTGACCCTGAACGGCTGCAAGCGTGCGGGTATTGGCGCTGCGGTCTGTTATTCGAAGCGAAGTCGTCGAATCACCTCTTTTGTCGCAAGGCGTGTCGAAGTCGCCAACGCAAGTGGGAACGCTCGGTGGCTCGCAAGGAACGCAAGGCCGCAGCAAAGCGCCGTTCGCTGTAGATCTCGAGGACGTCAGTCGAACGGCACACCAACGGCGTCGCACAAGAAGCGCATGAACGGCGCGGCTTCGCGGCATCTGTGCTCGAACGCGTCGATGAACGAGGCAGCCGTGATCTCCTTTTGGGTCAGCGTTGTGGTTGCGATGAAGTCTTTTCGCTTGAGATCGTTGATAAGCGGATCGTCTGGATCGAAGCCCTTCGGTGGTCGAACCAATGAGTCGCCGGACAGCGCCAATCCCTCGGAGAACGGTGGCTTGCTGGTGATGGCTGTCCATGTGGTTCGGTGTTCAGCGATGTGCTCACGAATTTGGTAAGCGACCTTCGTTTCGGGCCGCCAAAGCCCGACTCCGAAGAAGCAGTTGCGAGGCTCGAGGTGGAGGTAGAAGCCCGGGGCGTGGGCGTCCTTCGCTCGTTCGTGTCGGAAGTGGATGCCGGTGTTGGTCTTGTACGGCGTCTTGTCCTTGGCAAAGCGAGTGTCACGCTGGATACGAAACAGCGACCCGCCAACCGGTTTTGCGTTGGCTTCGAATCGCGGCGAGATCGTGGTCAGTCGAGGGCCGAAGGCTTGGATGAACTCGAGGGCAGGTTCTTTGATCGAGTCGTCGTAGCGGTCCTTGTTGGCGTGAAACCACGGCCGCTCGTTGTTGTCGGCAAGGTCCTTCAAGAACCCGAAGAGCTCCGGTCCCAACCGAGGTGCGTTCCCTGATTCTGTCGAACTCATTGTGGCCCTGTTCATGTTTGTCATAGTGCCCGAACTGGAGTCTTCTACCGTCCAAAAAGCCGGTGTGAGCCTCCAGAACGGTGGGGCTTCTCGAACTGGAGGCCTCTACCGTCGGAAACGCCGGTGTGAGCCTCCAGAACGGGGAGGGGTCAGCCGAGGGCCCAGTTCATGAACTCGCCCCGAGGTTCGTAGCCGAGCCGACGGTAGATCCGGTTCGCCCCGGGGTTGGCGAGGTCGGTGAACAGCACCGCCCGATCGCCGCCGTCGATGACGGCTTGCGACACGTGGGCGGTGACGGCAGCGGCGTATCCCTTCCCACGATGAGCGGCCGGGGTGTAGACCGACTGGATGCGCCGCACTCCGTTTGCCGATGGTGTTGCTCCGGCCATCGAACAGTCCTCACCCTTGTCAGTAAGGATCCGCAGCGCGCCGAGTTTCGACCTGACCACAGGTTCGGGGTCGATGCCATGGTCGAAGGTTTCTCGGTCGAAGCCGATGAACCAGTCGCAGAGAAAGGCGACGTCGTCGTCCTGCGCCAAGCGAAGCTCGAGTTGCTGGCCGGGTGTTGGCTCGGGTGGCGTGAGCTCAACGAGTTCGTAGAGCTGTTGGGCCGCAGTGACCCGAACGCTGCAGCCTCGTAACGAAGCCCATTCGCCCGCGAACGCCGCCGAGGCGCGCGCTTCTCCTGATGTCGCTGCAAGCTCGTCCTCGGTGTCGGCCAGTGTGCGAGCGAAGGCTTGGGAGACGTCGGGAGAGGCTGCCGCCATGGAGAACATGAAGTCGATCGGTGAGCGCATGCCGAGACCGACGACCTCGCCCGACTTGCGGGCGACCCAATAGCGGCCTGTCGGTGAACCGTCGTCGTTGTGTGCGGGGCCAGTCGATCGTGTCGTCATCACCGAGCCGAGCACGGTGGTCGCCACGGGGTCGTGCTCGAGGAACGGCGCGGCCCAGCTCAGCGCCTCGTGAACATCGGTGGTTGCCGCAACGTCGACTGTCATCGCCTGAGTTTGTGCGCCGTCAGCGCGCGTGTCATCCCGTTTTCCATCGAACTGGAGGCCTCTACCGTCGGAAACGCCGGTGGGAGACTCCAGAACGGGGAAGGGTGATCGAACTGGAGGCTTCTACCGTCGGAAACGCCGGTGGGAGACTCCAGAACGGGGAGGGGTCGGTGGGGAATTCCAGAACGGGGGATGGGGAATCGACGTAGGGTCGACGGATGAGCAACTCGATTGACCTCGATGCCGTCAAGGCGTTTGCGTCCAACCTCAGTCCGTGGGCCCACCTCGCCACGGTTGGCAGCGACAACCAGCCAGACGTCGTGCCCGTTCATCCGTGCTGGGAGGGCGACGATTGCTGGGTGATGGTCGGAGCGTCGTCGGTGAAGGCCAAGAACAGCGAGGTCAACCCCAACGTCGCCATGCACTGGCAGGTGACCGAAGTTGGTGACGGAGTCGAGATCTGGGGCACGGCCGAGATCTTCACCGATGTCGAGACCAAGCGCCGGATGTGGAATGACGTGTTCGACTACGACCTCAGCGCATTCTCGCCGGGCGGGCCGGACAATTCTCCCGAGACGGTCTTCATGAAAGTCACACCGAACCGAGCCGTCGTGCTGCGGGGCTACGGCGTCGGCGGTGTCGAGCGCTGGGCTGCGTCCTGATGCAAGACGGAGTAGCCGCCGAGAGGCATGCGGCCCAAGAGGAGGTGCTCAGACGAGGCCACGACGCCGCTCAGCGTCACCTCGCCGCTCGTTCTGGTCGACCGGTGGCGCCGTCCGCCAGCGACATCGAGGCGCTGTCGGCCTTCGACATCGAGTTGCCCACCCACGGCACGGAACCGCTGCAGACGCTCGATCTGCTCGAGACGGTGGGTGGTCCGGGGACGATCACGAGCAACGGACCTCGCTACTTCGGGTTCGTCACCGGTGGAGCCCAGCCGGCGGCGATGGCGGCAGCTGCACTTGCGTCGGCGTGGGATCAGAACGCTGCGTTGCCTGTCATGTCGCCTACAGCGGCAGCGCTCGACGCGGTTGCCGTCCGCTGGGTGGTTGACCTTCTCGGTCTCGCCCCGTCAGCAACCGGCACGTTTTGCGGCGGCGCGAGTGAGGCCAACCTGATCGCGATGATCGCGGCCCGTGACGCCGTGCTGGCCAAAGAAGGTTGGGACGTCCAAGCCGACGGTCTGGCCGGCGGGCCATCAATCACGGTCATCACGAGTGCCGAGACCCACGCTTCGATGAAGAAGGCCATCGGCCTCGCCGGCCTCGGCCGCGATCAATGCGTGCTCGTCGAGACCACGCCGCAAGGTGCCATGGACTCCGCCGCTGGCCTTGAAGCAATCGCTGCAGTCGACGGGCCCACCATCGTTGCGCTCCAAGCGGGCAACGTGAATACCGGCCACAGCGATCCCTTTGCTGAACTCATCCCCGCGGCTCACGACGCCGGGGCCTGGGTGCACGTTGACGGTGCGTTCGGACTGTGGGCTGCGGCCTGCCCGAGCCGGGCCGACCTCGTCGCCGGGGTCGCGGGTGCCGATTCGTGGGCCGTCGACGCTCACAAGTGGCTCAACGTCAACTACGACTCGGCGCTCGCCCTCATCGCGGATGGCGACAACTTGGCCCGGTCGATGCGAGCGGACGGCGCGTACCTTCCCTCCTCGGCAGGGGAGAGGGTGCCGATGAACCTCGGACTCCAGATGTCGCAACGGGCCCGAGCCATCGAAGTGTGGGCGGCCTTGCACACGCTCGGAAGATCGGGAGTTGCCGATCTCATCGAAGGTTCGTGTGCTCTCGCTGAACGGTTCGCCGAACAGCTCGTTGTCGGAGGCGCCGAGGTGTTACACGACGTCGTGCTCAACCAAGTGCTCGTGGCCTTTGGATCTGACGACATGACCGATGCCGTCATCGACGCCGTTCAAAAAGACGGCACCTGTTGGGCCGGCGGGACCTCGTGGCCAGCTCACCAGCCGAACGCTCGCAAAGCAATGCGGCTCAGCGTCTCGGGTTGGGAAACGAGCGACGCCGACATCGACGCCGCTGCCGCCGCCATCCTGCGTTGTTGGTCGTCGCTCGCCAGCTAACGGGTCGGCGAGAGCTCCCAGATCGACAGGGTTGGGCCGTCGCCGGGAAGGGTGATGGCGTCGCCGTCGGGAGTGAGGTCGTCGGCGTTGAGGATGCCGGTCAGTTCGGCTGACTTGAGCAGCGGTGCCGAGAGCTCGAGTGGCGCAGTCGTTGACCGAGCAACCCGAATCAGCAGCCGCTGGTCACTCGTCTCACGAAGGAACACCACGGCGTCGTCTTCGGTGTGCACCCATCGAAGCCCGCCTCGGCGAAGCGCAACGTGGGTGTTCCGAGTAGCGATCATCTGTCGGTACCACCCGAGGAACGATTGGTCCCACGCCGATTGGTCCCACGGCATCGTGCGTCTGGCCTTTTCAGCGCTGTCGCCAACCAACCCGATCTCGTCGCCATAGAAAAACGTCGGGGCTCCCGGCAGGCACAGCAGCATCCCGAACCCCGCCTTGGCGACCGCGTCGTTGGCACACATTGTTCGCCAACGCGCGGTGTCGTGCGACGACAACAACGACATCGAGCCCATCGTGACCTGCCATGGTGTCGCCGCCCGGACCGCATCCATGGCCCGAGCCATTTGCGTCCCTGTGCGAGCAGCCTGGCCGGGCCCTTTGTGAAACGCCCCCAGAGCCGTGAACTGACCCAACCACGATGCAATCGGGCGAGTGATTCCGGCGTAGTTCATCACCCCGTGCCAACCGTCGCCCGGCGCATCGAGTGTGGCATCGAAGAAGTGCTCGCCGACGAGCCACTTGTCAGATCCCAGCTGATTCATGGTGGCTCGAGTGGTTTTCGCGACCTCTTGGTTGAGATCGAGCGGGCCAAGGCGGCCCGTCATGTTGGCGACGTCGATTCGCCACCCCGCCATGTTGAACGGTTCGCGCAGATACTGGGCAAGGTGCGACTCGGCCCCCTCGTAGTACCGGCGACGCATCTCGGCACTTCGGTGGTCGAGCTTCGGCAGGCTGTCGATGCCGAGCCACGACTGGTAGCTGTCGGGATGGTCGATGAAGAAGTAGAAGCCAGCCTCCTCCGATGCGGCGTCGTCCTTGGCGGCCTGGAACCACTCGTGGCGATCACCGGTGTGGTTGAGGGTGAGATCTGTCATCACCTTCAAGCCAGCGCGCTCAGCGGCGTTCGACAGGCGAACCAGGGCGTCGTCACCGCCGAGCACGGGGTCGACGTGGCTGAACGTCGACGCGTCGTATCGATGATTCGAACCGCCCGGGAAGACCGGTGTGAGGTAGACGCCGCCGATGCCAAGGGCAATGAGGTGATCCAGCTGCGCAGTAATGCCGTCGAGGTCGCCGCCGTACATCTGGGTCATCGCGGCGTGGCCATCAGCAATGGGCGTGTCCCAGTCGACCCAGTTGGCCCACGACGTGTCGGTCGCATGGTCGTTGTGAGCGAACTGGCCCGTCGTCGCAAAGCGATCGGGGAAGATCTGGTACCAGACAAGATCGGGCACCCACTCGGGGGCTCCGCCGGTGGTCAACAACCGGTAGTCATCACGATCGGACGGATCCCAGTCGAGGAGCCCGGCGCCAGACAGCCACTGCGGACCGGCTCCGAGGTCGAGATGGAATCGATAGTTGTGCACGTTCTGTGTGCACTCGAGTTGGAATCTGACCTTGTCGCGATCCTTACCCGTGCCCTGCGTTCCTTCCGCCCAGAACTGTTCGGCATCTCGCATGCCGCGGAGCCAAACGTTCTTCGCTTCTGGCGCAACCCCATCGGGGCCCGTCGCCGGGAGTTCGAGTGTGATCTCGACGGTGTCGCCGACGCTCGGCCGAGGCTGATCGACGTAGCGACCGGACGGATCGTGATGGGGTTGATCAAGGGGCACCCACCCATTGTGGCTGCGTGCCTCACCCCAAAACGGCGATGGGGCCAGGCCTGGTGAGGCCTGGCCCCATCGCTTGGGGGATTATCTTCGACTGCTCACCGAGGCGCCGTTGCGTCGGTGGACAGCCACATCGTCAGCTAGCCCACTTCATTAGCTAGCGCTGCTGACGAATTCGATTCGCCGGTTGAGCGCCTTGTTTTCTGGGGTGTCGTTTTCAGCGACCGGTTGGGTTTCGCCGTAGCCGACTGCCGTCATGTTTTCGGCTGGCACGCCGGCGTCGACGAGGTAGGCGAGTACCGCGTCTGCTCGGTCTTGGCTGAGCTGCTGGTTGAAGGCGTCGTCGCCGTCTGAGTCGGTGTGACCGGCGATCTCGACGACTGTGTTGTTGGCAATCAGGAACTCGGCGGCACGATCAAGCGTTGCGGTCGAGTCGGCGGTGATCACTGCCGAGCTGACCTCGAAGTTGATCGGCTCGAGACCGAGGGCCTCGTTGAGCGAGCCACCGAGCTGGGCCTGCAGATCAGCGGGGAGCAGCACTCCGTCGATGATGTGCGCAACTCCGTTGTTGGCAACGAGATCGGCCTCGATGACGCGGATGCCGTTGACCGTCGGAGCGCTGTCGGCGCCGGCAATGTTGACGTCGGTGCCATCGAGCGTGGTGACTGGGCCATCGACCAAGTCAGCAGCAGTGACGTTGCCAGACACGACGTGATAGGCGAGCACCCGCTGGAGCACGGCTGGATCGCCGGTGATCGAATCAGGGAGCTCGGCCAGCGCTTCGTCGCTCGGCGCAAAGACCGTGAAGGGGCCCGGTGCTTCGAGAACCGCAGCAGCGCCAGAAGCGTCGACAACGCTCACGAGCGTGTTGAGGTTGCCGTTCTGGTCCATGGTGTCCATGAGGTTGCCCTCAATCCACCCTTCAGGCTCAGGCTCAGGCTCTGGCTCGGCTTCGGTGGTTGCGGGTGCTTCAGTCGTTGTTGGAGCCTCGGTCGTAGTGGCCTCAGCCTCAGTTGTTGTCGGGGCCTCGGTGGTGTCGACTGCTGCCCCTGCGTCGCCGTCGTCGTCAGCGCTGCATGCCCACGCGAGGAGTGCAATCAGCGGAATGATCAACAGGAGAGGCAGCCACTTGAGGAGGCCTCCCTTCTTTTCACGGCCGGTCGCTTGCGGAGCTCCGGTCACGCCAGCACCGACGCCCGCCGCGCCAGCCGCGGCCTTGCCTTTCATACTTCCGGCTGCGCCCGAGACGGTGCTTCCTGCTGCACCGGCTGCGCCGGTGAGCTTGCTTCCCGCGGCGCCAGCTGCACCCGAGACGGCTCCGGTTGCGGCTCCCGCGGCACCGGTTGCCTTGCTGGCGAGGCCAGCAGCCCCGAGCCCGGCGACACCCGCAAGCCCACCGATACCGGCCAGCTTGCCGAGCTTGGATGTGAAGTTGGCGTCGTCGTCTGCGGTCGCGTTGCCAAGAAGGCCGAGCGTGTCGCCCATGCCCGCGCCCTCCATGGCCGACCATTCGTCGCCGAGCTCGCCTGCGAGCGCTGATGCGTTGAGGCCGGCGGCACTCTGGCGCTTGCCGAGGAAGCCCATCACCATCGGCGCAAGCATCGGCAGAAGTTTGCCGATCATGCCCGCGCCGACGCCGGATTGGCCTGCGAGACCCTCGATGATGCTGCTTTTGGAGCCGCCGAGGAGGCCATCGACGAGCATGTTTGAAGGGCCGTCGGCAGCGGAGTGATCCGCTCCGAACAATCCTCCGAGATTGTCGAGAACCGAGCCGTCATCGTCCTTCACGAGATCGAACAGGGCGGCGGCACCACCCTTGGTCGAGCTGCGCTGCGCCGTGCTGCCTAGCAGAGCGGGAATGACGGAGGCGGCGCCACTCATTGCGGTGGAGGAGTCGGTTCCGAGACTGCTGGCCAACTTGTCGGGCGCATCACCTGCGCTCAACAACTCGCCGATCTGTTCGAACATGCTCATGGTGCGGGTTTCCTTGCTAGCCGGAATGGCTCTTGGCGGGGAATTACTTTGTTTTCGAGGCCACGCGGAGGCGGACCAAGATCGAAACGGCATGGGCCGTCATGGGTGTGACGAACGGTCACTACCGAAAGTTTCGGATTCCCCCAAATTGTTACTGGCGGGTAATCGGGTGAATCTGGTGAAGCGGGCAGGTCGGTCGCAAGGCGGCAACGGCTGTTGCTCGTCAGAAAAGGGCTGAACCGGTCGTGCGTGCTGGCCTTGGCCAGCGGGAGGGATTCGAGAGCCTATCGGAAGGATGGTGAACGAAATGAGCGTGGGAAACGACAACGGTGCAGAACAGGGAATGGTAGAGAGTCGATTGTGCCCAGTGGGGAATGGTGCTGGAGTTGAGACTCGTGCAACCCAATGAGCCCACGCAACGCAATGAGGCAGGCCTGAATCAGAACGAGCCACACCAAGCCGCCATCAACCGTGAGCGCGTCACGGCCTGGATCGCCGAGCGCGTCGAGATCGTTGGCCCGCTCACGTTTGAGCTGATCGCCGGCGGCCGCTCAAATATGACCTTCACCGTTGTCGATCAGGCTGGCACACGACTGGTGTTGCGCCGTCCACCGATGGGACCGCTTCTACCGAGCGCTCACGACATGGCTCGCGAGCATCGGCTGATGGATGCGTTGGCCGACAGCCCCGTCCCCGTGCCTCGCCTGGTTGGTCTGTGTCAAGACCCTGAGGTCAACGAGCGTGACTTCTACGTGATGCACCACCTGGACGGCGTCGTGGTGCGAGACATCGATATTGGTCGGTCGTTACCCGAAGCGGTCCGAACCCGGATGTGCCACGAGCTCATCGACACGCTGTGCGTGCTGCATCGGGTCGGCATCGACGAGGTCGGGCTCGGCAATTTGGCCAAACGCAGCGGCTACCTCGAACGCCAAATCAAACGGTGGTCGGGTCAGTGGGAGCAGTCGAAACAGCGAGAGATTCCGTTGATCGATCGTGTGCGCGACACCCTCATCGAACGCCTGCCAGCCGATCCGCCAACCACGGTCGCCCACGGCGACTACCGCCTGTCGAATTGCATGATGGACCCTGCCGGTCCGGTGGCCGGTGTGCTCGACTGGGAGCTCTGCACGCTCGGCGACCCAATGGCCGACCTCGCCGGACTGCTCACCTACTGGAATCGCGACGATGAGCCTGATCAGACCGGTGACAACGAAACCACCACGCTGCCGGGTTTTCTGAGCCGCCAAGAAATGGCGGGGCTCTACGCCGAACAAATGGGCGTATCGCTCGAACTCGTCGACTACTACCAGGGGTTTGCGTCGTGGCGGCTCGCCTGTATCGGCGAGGGGGTCTATGCCCGCTATCTCAACGGCCAGCAGGGTGAGCAAGACGAAGAGCTCGACCTGGACGCGTACCGCGATTCAACGGAGCGTCGGGTCGAGATCGCTGCGGGATACCTCGGTCTGTAGTCCGCGGCGCTTCGAGAAGGCGAGCAGCCCGAGGGCCACGCCGGCACCGAAGACGGAGCACGCAACTGACCCGCCGATCCCATACGCGCCATACAAGAAGCCCGTCGCGATGGCTCCGCCGCCGCGTACAAGCGTGCCGACAGCGTTGTTGACCGCAAGTGCCCTTCCTCGAGCGGACGGCGCAGCCTCGCTGACAATCGAGAACGAGGTGACGATCGAGTACTCGAAGCCGAGGAAGAAACAGAACAAACCGACGAATGCCAGGGGGAGTGAACCTCCTGCTTGGCTCATGATCACAAGGCCAACCACCGCAGCGACGAGCGCAGCCTGTGTGGTGCGGACCGGACCGAACCGATCGGCGAAGGCCGCAGAGCTGGTCGACCCCGTCAACTCGGCTGCGCCGAACGCAAAGGCCAAGGCGCCGATGCTGCCCGTCGAGAGGCCGAAGTCGTCCTCGAGCCAGGTTCCGGCGATGACGATGGTGGCGAAACCGGTGAGGGCGATTGAGGCCGATGCAACGATGAGCGTCCACGCTCGAACATCGAGCTTCGAAGAGGTCGTCGACGAACTGGCAGTCGGGCTCGCGGCAATCGGCGTGTCGCGATCTCGAGCCGTGATCACCATGAAGATGCCGGACGTGATCGCCAGGGCAATGAACGGTGCCCGCCAACCGAACTGGGTGAGGAGCACCGAGATGATCGGTGCCCCGATCAACAACGCTGACGCCCACGAGACTTCGAATGTGCCGATGTAGCGGCTTCGTCGAGCCACGGGGACACGCTGGCTGAGGTAGGTGTGGCCGCCGACGGTGTAGAGCGATGCGCCAGTGCCGAGGACGAACAGGCCGATGGCGAGCACCGTCACCGAACCGGTGAGCGCCAAGATCGCCGAGAGCGAGACCAAACCGAGCGAGAGTGTCATGAACAAACGCTCACGGCCGGCGTCGAGGTGTTTTCCGGCAAACAGAGTGATGAGGCCAGCCATCTCGGCGATGCCAAGAATGGTCGTGAGTGTGGCTGTCTCGGCGTTGAACGCCTCTTCGAGTTCGAAGAGAAAGAACGGTGGCCAGCGCAACGCCGTGTTGGTAACGGCCTTGCCGGCCGTCAGGCGAGCGAGCTGTGGTCGGCTGACGCTCACCAGGTGACGCTACGGCCGCAAGGTGTCGAGCCCACCCAGGTGCGCTGCGAACGCCGTGAGCCTCCATCACTCTCGGTGAGTGTCACACCACATCTTTAGGGTCGCTCCATGGATCTCATAGCTGTCGTTGCCATTGCGCTTCTTGCGGTCGGAATAGGACTCTTCCTTGGGTCTGGCCTGAGCCGTCGTCGCCCTGCTGAGCCTCACGGGCCGCAGGCCGACACCGAAATGGTTGTGGCAGCTGCGCTCGATGCCGTACGCCAAGAGCGAGGCGAAACGATGCAGCAAGCGCTCGAAACGGTGCTGTCTGTCGCCTCATCGAAGCTTGGTGATCAACTCGAGGCAGGTAAGCAGGTTCTCGACCGGGAACACACGGTGGTGAGCGAGCAGGTGGCGCACCTCCACGGTGAGTTGCGCCGAGTCGGTGATCTCGTCACCAATCTGCAGCAAGAACGAGCGGAGCAAAACGGCAAGCTCACCAACGGGCTTGAACAAGCCCTGGCCGTCACCTCTACGTTGGCCGATACCACGAGGTCGCTTCGCGAGGCACTGGCGTCGCCAAAGGCTCGGGGTCAGTGGGGCGAACGCATGGCAGAAGACGTGCTGCAGGTCGCGGGATTTGTCGAAGGCGTCAGCTACACCAAACAAACCCAGGTCGAAGGTGGCGGCATCCCTGACTACACCTTCCGCCTGCCGAAAGGGCACGTCGTCCACATGGACGTGAAGTTCCCGATCGACAACTACCTGCGCTGGATGGAGACACCGAATGCCGCCGACGGTGAGGCTTACATCAAAGCCTTCCGGCGCGATGTGCGCCACCGGGTGAAGGAGTTGGGCGACCGGTCCTACATCGATCCAGCCACCACGGTCGACTACGTGCTGCTCTTCATCCCAAACGAGAGCGTCTATGGCTTTCTGCACGAGCACGATCCCGACCTTGTCGACCTTGCTCTCAAGCAAAAGGTCGTGTTGTGTTCACCGACCAGCCTGTTTGCGGTTCTGGCCGTCATTCGCCAGGCCGTCGACAACTTCTTGGTCGAGCGGCGCAGCGACGAAATCCTGGCCAAGATCGGCGGGCTGCGAGATCAGTGGTCGAAGTTCGGCGACTCGATCGACAAGATCGGTCGCGGCCTCTCGTCGGCCCAGAAGGGCTACGACGATCTCACCGGCACTCGAACCAAGCAGTTCCAAAAGAAGCTCGACGAACTTGAGTTGGCGCGCGATACCCGAATGGCTGAGCTCGAGCTGTCAGCCGCGCCATCAACTGCCGAGACCGGCGCAAACCCCGAAACGCCAGCGCTGCGCCAGGTCGTCTAGCGCCGCGAACAACTCGCGGGAGCCGTGAAATGGCCCGTGCCCTGCGGCGAGAGTCGTTACCCTCACCCACCATGAGCGAACCGATTCTCGTTGCGGTGGCCTGGCCCTATGCGTCCGGCTCCCGACACCTTGGGCACTTGGGCGGGGCCTACCTGCCTGCCGATGTCTTTGCCCGCTACCAGCGCCTGGCAGGACGGGACGTGCTCATGGTGTCTGGCTCAGATGTCCACGGCACCCCGATCGCGGTACGGGCCGACGACGAAGGGGTTGCGCCCCAAGACATCGTCGACCGCTATCACGGCGAGTTTCTGCGGCAGTGGGATGAGCTCGGCATCTCCTGGGACCTCTACACGACCACCGGCACCGACAATCACGCCACGGTCACCCAAGAGATGTTCATGGCCCAGCTCGAGGCTGGCCACATTGATCGGCGGGTGTCCGAGCAGCTGTTTGATCCCGAGGCCGAGCGTTTCCTGCCGGACCGATTCGTCGAGGGCACCTGCCCGCACTGCGACTACGCCGATGCTCGCGGTGATCAGTGCGACAACTGCGGAAAGACGCTCGACGCTGTCGAGCTCGGCAACCCTCGCTCCAAGCTGAGCGGGGCCACACCCGTGGTGCGCGAGACCGAGCACTTCTACTTTCGCTACTCAGACTTCAACGACAAGATCGGCGCCTATCTCGACGAGCGAGAGGGCTGGCGTTCGCACGTGCTCAACTTCGCCAAGGGCTTCGTTGAAGAGGGCCTGCACGACCGGGCCATCACTCGCGACATCGAGTGGGGTATCGATCTGCCGGTCGACGATCTCGGCCCCGGCAAACGCATTTATGTTTGGTACGACGCGGTGATCGGCTACCTCTCCGCATCGAAGGAATGGGCTGCCTCCACCGACGACCCAGAGGCGTGGCGCAACTGGTGGGAAAACCCAGACGCCAAGAGCTACTACTTCATCGGCAAAGACAACATCCCCTTCCACTGTTTGTTCTGGCCTGCTCAGCTCATGGGAGCCGGCGATCTCAATTTGCCAACGAACGTGCCCGCCAATCAGTACGTCACGTTCAAAGGTGGCAAGGCGTCCGCATCTCGAGGCATTGGCCTCACGATCCAAGAGGGGCTGGATCTCTTCGAGCCCGACGCCATTCGCTTCGCCTTGGCGGCAGCGTTCCCCGAACAGGCCGACACCGAGATCTCCGTTGAAGAGATTGCCCGCCGGGTCAACGAAGAACTCGTGGCGACGTGGGGCAACCTGGTCAACCGTGTGCTGTCGATGACGCACAAGAGCTGTGAGGGGCAGGTGCTCGAACCCGGGCCCCTCGAGGCTGCAGACACCGAGTTGTTGGCGTCGGTTGATGCCGCGATCGAATCGGCCGCCGCTCACTTCGAGGCGGTTGAGCTCAGGGCTGCGCTGCGAGACGCAATGGCGTGCGCCCAGTCGGTCAACATGTATCTCAACGCCCTCGAACCGTGGCGGGTGGTGAAGGACGATCTGGCCCGCGGCCAGACGATTCTGCACACGGCACTCAGCGCAATCAACGGGGCACGAGTCTTGTTCGCTCCCTTCCTCCCGTTCTCCGCGGCCAAGCTCGACGACGTGCTGGGCCCGGTCGATGGCTGGGAGCGTTCGCCGCTTGTGGTGGGCACTGCGATCAACAAGCCAACGCCGTTGTTCACCAAGATCGACATTGCTGAATTGGAGGCTGCTGAGTTAGAGGCTGCTGAGTTAGAGGCTGCTGAATCAGAGGCGGGCGAGGCGTGAGCGATCCCGTTGAGGGCGAGCTCGTGCGCGGGTGGTTCGACAATCACTGTCACCTCACCAGCCTCAAGCGGGACCCCGCCGAGGTTGTCGCCGAGGCCGGTGAGCACGGCATTGACCATCTGCTGACCGTCGGCTGTGATCTCGACGACAGCGCAGAGGCCATCGACATTGCGTCGCGCTTCGACAACGTGTGGGCCACCGCCGGAGTGCATCCCCACGAGGCCGAACCGTTCGAGGCGCTCGGCGCCGACGGACCGGCTCGACTCGAGGAGTTGGCCACACGGAACATCGTGGCCATCGGGGAGTGCGGTCTCGACTACTTCTATGAGCACTCTCCTCGCGAGGCCCAACGACGAGTCTTCGAGTACCAGATCGATCTCGCCAATCGGCTCGATCAGGCTCTGGTGATTCACACCCGTGACGCTTGGGCCGACACCTTCGACGTGCTCGACTCGTGTGGCATCCCGCCTCGAACGGTGTTCCATTGCTTTACCGGTGGGCCCGATGAGGCCGAGCAGTGTCTGGCCCGGGGCGCGTATCTGTCCTTCAGTGGCATCGTGACGTTCAAGACCGCCGACGACCTCCGCGAAGCGGCGCGCATCACACCAACAGAGCGAACGCTTGTCGAAACTGACTCGCCGTATCTTGCCCCTGTCCCACACCGTGGTCAGAAGAATCGACCGGCTCTCGTGAGCGTCGTGGGTGAAACCGTGGCAAAAATTCAGAATTTGACGATTTCTGAGATGGCAGCAGCCAGTTGGGTGAACGGGCAACAGCTCTACGGAGCGTGATTGGACGACCACAGCCTGATGTTGCGGTTCTGTTACAGCGTTCCTATCGTGCTCGGCCGTGGGCGAGAGAGATGTTCTTGATCGCGGAGCAGTTGGGCAGTCATTGCCCCAGGCATCCTCCGAACGTGCTCGACAGCCTGTTGCTCCCGAGCCTCGGGTCAGCACCGGTGGCTTGATCGCACTTGCTGCGGCGACCGTTGTCGCCTTGGCGATCCTGGTGCTGACAACCGGCGATGGTCAGAACGTTGTGGTCGATGCCACGACGACCGCAACGGTTGATCTCGACGAAGACAGTGCCACGGCGTCGAGTGCACCGGTCGAACAAGCCGACGATGGCGACGTCTTGACGCCCGGCGCCAGAGACGATTTGCCAGAGGCCGATGAGTCGGCGGCCAGTGCCGTCGCCAGTAGCGAAGAGGCCGCTGACAACGCGCCAACCACCGGCGACGCTGCGAGTCCGCAAGAGAGCGCCACCTCGTCGGAGCTGTCTGCTGTTCAAGCGTCTCCATCGAGCGCATCGTCAGCCGGCGATGCAGCCTCCAAGGAATCTTCGAGCCGTGACGGATCGGCTGCAGCCACCGCCGCACCGACCACGACTGAGGCGCCAACGACCACGGAGGCGCCGACAACAACGGAGGCTCCGACCACGACTGAGGCTCCGACGACGACCGAGGCTCCGACCACCACGGAAGCCCCCACCACAACGGTCGCCCCGCCGACCACGCAGGCCGCCCCGACCGAAACCGCGCCTCCGCCGCCCAGCAACGAGCCCACTGCTGAACAGTGGGAGGCGCTTCGCCAGTGCGAGTCGGGTGGCGACTACACGATCGTGAGCTCGAACGGGCTCTACCACGGCGCGTACCAGTTCCATCAAGACACCTGGAACGGCGTCGCCGCATCGGTTGGTCGAACCGACCTCGTCGGGTTGTCACCCGAGATGGCTGCTTCGTTTGATCAGGACGAGATGGCCCTCACGCTGTGGCGTCAACGAGGCAACCAGCCGTGGCCCGTGTGTGGCCGGCATCTGCCGCCCGGCCCTTGAGCGGCTGGCCGCGTTTAACTAAGACGTCGATCAACGATCTTCTCGAGCGACACGACCTGACACCCTCTCGGGCACTCGGCCAGAACTTTCTCGCTGATCCAGCGATGATCGACAAGATCGTCCGGCTTGCCGGGGTCGGCCCCGGTGACCGGGTGGTTGAGATCGGTCCGGGACTCGGTTCGCTCACTCTCGGTCTTGCCGATGCTGGCGCCGATGTTCTTGCCGTTGAGATCGACCGTTATCTGATCCCCGCGTTGACCGAGATCGTTGAGCGTTCCCAGCCCGACGCCGGGGAATCGGTGCGCATTCTTCACGGCGATGCCATGAAGATCGACTGGGCGGCCGAACTGGGCGACACATCATGGAAGGTCGTCGCCAACCTTCCCTACAACGTAGCAACGCCGCTCGTGCTCGAGTTGCTGAGCACCGAGCATCGCCTCACGTCGTACCTTGTGATGGTGCAGGCTGAGGTCGGCGAGCGACTGGCTGCTGGGCCCGGCTCGAAGAAGCGCGGCATCCCATCCGTCATCACCGAGTATTGGGGCGAGGCTGCCGTCGTGGGTCGCGTCCCGCCGCAAGTCTTTGTGCCACAGCCTCGAGTCGACAGCGTGCTCGTCCGTATCAACCGGTGTGAGACTCCTCGTGTCGATGCGCCATTTGCGGAGCTGTCAACGCTTGTGCGAGCCGGCTTTGGGCAGCGGCGGAAGATGTTGCGGCGCAGTCTGTCTGGGCTGATGGATGAAGCCGCAATCGAGGCGGCCGACGTTGCGCCGACGGCTCGAGCAGAGACGCTCGATCTCGAGGCTTGGGGCCGCCTCACGCGCCAGTACTGTGCGGGGAATGACAACACCGAAGGCTGATCACGGTGGTCCCACCACCGTCGTTGCCCCAGCAAAACTGACGTTGACCCTCCGCATGACCGGGCTTCGGGACGATGGCTATCACCTGCTTGACGCTGAGATGGTCACACTCGATCTTCACGACACCATTGAGATCGACACCAGTGGCGACGAGCTTGCGCTCGGATCGCTGTCGGTCAGCGGCGGTGGCGCAGACATCCCCACGGGTCCGGAGAACTTGGTGATGCGAGCGCTTGCGCTCACGGGTCGCGAAGCCGGCATCAGGCTGACGAAGCGCATCCCATCGCAGGCTGGTCTTGGCGGTGGGTCGTCCGACGCCGGTGCCATCTTGCGCTGGGCCGGCTTCGATGATCTCGAAGCGGCGAGTCGGCTTGGTGCCGACATCCCCTTCTGCTCAGTGGGAGGGCGAGCGAGAGTCACGGGCATCGGAGAGCACGTCGAAGAGCTCCCATTTGAAGCTCGTGATCTCACGCTGCTGACACCGCCGATCGCGTGTTCAACCCCAGCAGTGTTCAAAGCATGGGACGAACTCGGCGGGCCTCGGAATGAGACAGGGGCGAACGACCTCGAGGCGGCAGCCCTCGTCGTTGCCCCAGAGCTCGCTCGCTGGCGCGATCAGTTGGGGGAGCGGGCCGGCACGACGCCGACACTTGCGGGGAGCGGCTCGACCTGGTTTGTCGAGGGCCACGTGCCTGGCGAGGGCCATGTAACGACGAAAACCACCCCGAAGGGGTGGTTTCCAGGTACCCAAGATCGACCCTGAAGGGTCGACCCGGCACGTGCCCCAAGCTGACGCCCGGAGCGCAGAACGTGTTGTTACTTCTTGTTGCGACGCTGCACGCGAGTGCGCTTCAGAAGCTTCCGGTGCTTCTTCTTCCGCATGCGCTTACGACGCTTCTTGATGAGTGATCCCATGAGGCGCCAAAGGCTAGCGTCCCAACTGGAGACAGACACGCTTCGCTCGACGATGATCTTGATCGACAAATGGATCTTGTCTGTGCGGTCCGTCCGATAGCGTCGTAGGCGAAATCGATCCCGGGTAGTTCAGTTGGTAGAACACCACACTTTGAATGTGGCCGTCGCAGGTTCGAGTCCTGCCCCGGGAGCCATCTATTCGTCTTCGAGTCCATCTGGCTTGCTAGAAAGATGACCATGCTGGCGCACACCCCCTTGTCGGCCCTCGTGATCGCGACCGCAACCGGCGAACCGATGCGGTCCGAACGCCCCAAACCGATTCATCTGCTGTGCGGCCGACCGATGCTTCGTTACGTGCTCGACGCCCTGGGTGATGCCGGCGCAGACAAGGTCAACGTAGTCACCGGACCCTTTGGCGATTGGGTCTCAAAGCGGGTGCTCGAGGATCCGCCCTCGGTGCAGCTCAACTTTGTCGAGCAACGCCACGATCGTGGCAGCGCCGACGCCGCCCTGCTCGGTCTCAACAGCTTCGACGACTTTGACGACGACGGTGAGTTGATCGTCATGCCCGCCGACTTGCCATTGCTCCGTACCGAAACACTCCAAGAACTCATTGCCACCCATCGAGCAACCGGTGCGGCGTGCACCGTGCTCACCGCCCGCTCCGACCGAGCCGGAGCGGTGGGGCATGACCACATCGTGCGCGACAGCCGAGATCGAGTCAGCGCCGTTGTCACCGCCGAGTCGGGCGGTGCTGACATGGACGGTGCTGACTTGGGCAGTGGTGACGTGGACAGGGCTGACGTGGGCAGCCTCGACGCGGGTGCAGAACCCTCCACCTCTGACGACGACGTCGAGTTGAGTTACGGCGTTTATGTCGTCAGGCGAGGCCTGCTCGCTCCCGCCTTGCGCCGCACCCGTCCTCACCACCAAGACGGTCGTCACCGGTTCTCTGACCTCGTGAAGGTGCTCGCAGAATCCGGCCACCCGGTCGAGACAGCGCCAGTTCTCGCCAACCCCGAAGACGCTCGGCCCGTCGACAATCGGCGTCTCCTCGCCGACGCGGAGGCCGAGCTTCGTCACCGCACGAATCTCCGCTGGCTCGATCGAGGGGTCACGATGATCGACCCATCCCGGACCTACATCGATGCAACCGTCGAACTCGGCATCGATGTCACGCTCTTCCCTGGAACGATGCTCCAGGGATCGACCGTGATCGGCGACGGCTGTGAGATTGGGCCAGACACCCGGCTCGACCGATGCACCGTTGGTCGTGATGCCGTGATCGAAAAGACAATGGCCCGGTTGGCGGTTGTCGGAGACAACTGTCGGGTTGGCCCCTTCGCCGTTCTCGAACCTGGCTCCGACGTGGCTGATGGCGAGACGACCGGTCCCTTCTATGCTTCACGGGCGAGGGAATGAAGGGGCGCCACAGCTCCGACATTTGATCGAGGAGACTCAGTGGAAAACCGCCAGACCGTCACCAAGAAAACCCTCAATCTCTTCTCCGGCCGACATAACGATGGCTTGGCCAACGATGTGGCGGAGTTGCTCGGCATCGAGGTCACCGAGGCTCACCTGAGTCAGTTCGCCAACGGCGAGACCCATTGCCGGTTTGGGACCTCAGTGCGGGGCTCCGACGTGTTCATCATGCAGGGCCACGGCTCGCTCGAGGGCCGCTCACTCAACGACTCGATCATGGAGCACCTGATCATGGTCGATGCGGCCCGTCGAGCTTCGGCCAAGCGGATCACCGCCGTCATGCCGTTCTATGGCTATGCCCGGCAGGATCGCAAGTCTGAGGGCCGTGAGCCGATCACGGCCAAGCTGATCGCCGACCTCTTTGCGGCATCCGGTGCATCGCGTCTGATCTCGATCGATCTTCACTCGGGCCAGATCCAGGGCTTCTTCAACGGCCCGGTCGACCACCTCGTGGCCATGCCCATCCTCGTGGAGCATCTCCAAACCTACGGAGACGACCTCGTTGTCGTCAGCCCGGACGCTGGTCGGGTGAAAGTTGCGGAGCGGTACGCACAGCAACTCCATGCTGATCTCGCCATCGTGCACAAGCGGCGGATCAAAGACGTGAAGAACGCTGTCGAAGCCAAGGATGTCGTCGGCGAGGTCGAAGGTCGTGACTGCGTCATCATCGACGACATGATCGACACCGCCGGCACGATCTGTTCGGCGGCCGAGCTGCTCATGGAGCGAGGTGCCACATCGGTGACGGCGGCGGCGACCCATGGCGTCTTTTCGGGGCCAGCAATCGATCGGCTCAAGAATTCGGTGCTGCGCAAGGTCGTGGTGACCAACACGCTGCCGATGTCGGCCGAGAAGCAGTTCGACAAGCTCGAGGTGTTGTCGGTCGCACCGCTCATTGCCGACGCTATTCAGGCGGTGTTCGAAGACACCTCCGTCAGCAAGATCTTCGGCGGACAGAACCAAAACTAGGTTGGTGGCGGGCGCTTCGTGAACCCCTGCCCCCTACAGCAGAAAACCCAATCCGCGTTTCGAAACGCGAAGCGAGGGACGAGCGAAGCTTGAAGGCTAAGGCCAATCGCGAGTAGCGGTCTGCGGAGCAGACCCAATGTGACAGGGCAGCAGTAGTGATTTCCCCCGATACGCTGCCTCGTTGAATCGAAGCCGCGCCCGTGCGCAGCCTGCCTGTCTCAAGGATCGTTATGCCGACCGTCGTCAAAGCCACAACCGGACGTTCACAGGGAACCCGCCCCTCTCGTCGCCTGCGCCGTGAAGGGCAGCTCCCAGGTGTTCTCTACGGGCTCGGGCAGGATCCGCAGCAGGTCCAGGTGACCTACACCGACCTCCGCGATGCGCTCAAGACCAAGCAGGGTCTCAACACCGTCATCACGCTCGATGTCGAGGGTGAACAGGCCGACGTGATCGTCAAGGCCGTGCAGCGTGACCCGATCAAGCGAGTGGTCACCCACGCCGACTTCCTGCGGGTCGAAGAGGGAACCGACGTCACCGTCGTTGTCCCGGTGGTGCTGAGCGGCCACTCCGAAGAGGTTGCTGACGCCGGCGCCATCGTTGAGCAGAAGATGTTCCAGCTCAAGGTGCTGTGCTCGCCGAGTGCCATTCCGGCTCAAATCGACGCCGACGTGAGCTCGATGACGATCGACAAGCGTCTTGCTCTCGGGGACGTCACCATGCCGCCCGGTGTCACCACCAAGGTCGGCGGCAACATCACGATCGCTGCTCCCGTTGTGCCCCGTGGCGCAAAGGCCCTCGAAGAGGAAGAAGCAGCAGCAGCCGCAGCGCTCCTCGAAGCCGAGGGTGGCGAAGGGGCCGAAGGTGCCGCCGATGGCGGCGACGATGGCGACAGCGAAGGCGGCGACGAGTAAGTCGCTCGTACCCTTCCATCATGGCCCTGCTGTCCCGTCGTCCGAACGAAAACCGGCGGCGCGGCACGCCAGCAGACTTTTTGGTGATCGGCCTCGGCAATCCCGGCGCCGAGTTCGACCACACCCGCCACAATGTTGGCGCCGACTGCGCTGCCGAATTGGCATCGCGCCATGGCAGCCCGCTGAAGAAGGGCAAAGAACGTTCCCTGGTGTCTGAGGTGATGATCGACGGCACTCGAGTGGCGATCGGGTTTCCGCAGACCTACATGAACAAGTCAGGCGAAGCTGTTCGGATGCTCGCCCGGCGCTACGGCGTCGAAGATGCTGACAAGCTCGTGGTTGTCCACGACGAGCTCGACCTCGATGTTGGCCGACTCAAGCTGAAGCAGGGCGGCGGGCTGGCCGGTCACAACGGACTGCGTTCGATCACCCAGCACGTAGGTACGACCGACTTCATTCGGCTGCGAATCGGCGTTGGCAAGCCGCCTCCATCACAGGCCGGTCGAGATTGGGTCTTGCGCCGACCGGGCAAGGCCGACGCGGAAGCGCTCGAAAAGGCGCTCGACCGTGCCATTGCGGGCATCGAGCAGCTCTTTGTTGAAGGCATCGACGCGGCGATGAACACGCTCAATCGCAAGCCCGAGTAGGCGGCTGACCGCTGGGCCGGAGTGCCCTGTTCCCCAGCCGATCTACCTGGCGGACATCAGCTTTATGCCCGGGGGTCTATTCTCTTTGTTGTGAAAGCCCGGCTCTTTTTGATTGCGATCAGTGTTGCCTTCTTCGGCTCCATTGGTGTTTTGTCGCTTTCTGATCGCGCTCCGGGTTTCACCCGATTCGGTTTGTCGTTGTTCCGAGGCGTGGGACGCCGCATCGAACGCCGCTCAGGGTTCGACCTCATCGATCGCAGCGACGTTCCGTTCGCCTACGACACCATTGGCCACATCGTGTTGTGGTTTGGTGCGGCGCTGCTCGCCTGGCTGCTCTTTCACAAGCGCTTGAGCGCGTTGTTCATCGCAACGGCACTGTTCGTGATGTCTGCTGGGGTCGAAGTGGCACAGGGATACCTGTCGTCAACTCGCACACCGTCAGTCGAAGATCTCGTGGCCAACGGTGTCGGCGTCATGTTCGGAATCATGCTCGGCGCAACCATCACGGTGATCGTCGAAGTGTTCAACCGGGGAGTCCGTAGCCTGTCCCGGTGACCTTTCGTCGCCTGCCTGATCTCGTCGCCGCCGACCCAGAACTCGAGCGAGTCATTGGTCGCTCTGTTGATGTGCTTGCCGTGCCGTCACCGGCGCGAGCGATGGCACTCGCGGGCCTGGCTGCCGGTTCTTCACGGCGGCCGATGCTGGTCGCGGTTCCCACGAGCGGCGAGGCCGATCGTCTCGCCCGCGACCTCGCCGTTTACCTCGGTGATGATCAGGTGTTCAGCTTTCCGGCGTGGGAGACCCTGCCGTTCGAACGGGTCAGTCCGTCCATCGAGGCCATGGGCAACCGCCTTCGCACGCTCTGGCATGTGCAAGATCCCGCCCGGTGCCCACAGGTCGTTGTCGCTCCGATCCGGGCGCTGGTCCAGCGGCTGAGTCCGCACGTCGAAGAAGTTGACCCGATCGTTGTTGGTGTTGGTGACCAGCTCGATCCACAGAACCTCATCGTCGAACTGGTCGAGAACGGGTATCGCCGTGAACCACAGGTCGAACACCGTGGCGAGGTCGCCATTCGCGGCTCGATCGTCGATGTGTTTCCGTCGACGGCCGACGTACCGATTCGCATCGACCTCTGGGGTGATGAGGTCGACCGACTCACGAACTTCTCCGTTTCTGACCAGCGCTCGACCATCGATGTGGCAGAGGCCGAGATTTTCCCGTGTCGGGAGCTTCTTCCGAGCGAAGAGATCCGCCACAGAGCTGCCGAACTCGTCGCCAGCGCCCCGTGGGGTCGTGAGCAGTGGGAGCGCTTGGCCGAAGGGCAGCACTTCGACGGCATGGAGTCATGGCTTCCATGGTTGAGCGACGACGAGCGGGTGCTTCCTGACTTGCTCGGTCCTGATGCACTCATCGTGCTGATCGAGCCTCGTCGGATGCGCGACAGAGGCGCCGACTTGTTGGCTGAAGAGGCCGACCTCGCAAACTCACTCGCACGTACCTGGGGCGCGCTCGACGAAGCAACCACCGAGTCCGGCTCCGACCTCTTCCCGAAGCTGCACCTGCAGTTCGATCGGCTGTTGGCCCGCACGAACGCTCCGACAGTCACCGCCACGGCATTGCCCGAGTCGCCCGATGTCGCATCGATTGTGGCCTCGGGTTGGGACGCTCCCGGCGAAGAACTCGCCAACCGGCTCCAGCAGGTGCTCAACGACGGTTCTCGCCTGATCGTTTGTGCCGATGGTGCTGGAACAGTCGAGCGGATCTCGGGGCTTTTGGGTGAATGGGGTTTGCACCCGACCGTGCACGGCTCGGCATGGCCAGAGATGTTTGCTCCGGGGGCTCACTTGGTGGTGGCGGGAGTCGAGCGAGGCTTCGTGATTCCGTCTGTCGGCCTTGCTGTGATCACCGAGGCAGAGCTCACCGGTCGGCGCCGGGCCCATCGAAAGGCAAAGAAGAGGACACGCCAAAGCGAAGGGTTCTTCGACGACCTGACGCCCGGCGACTACATCGTCCACCACCAACATGGCGTCGGCCGCTTTGGCGGCATGGTCAAGCGGGCCATCGGCGGCAACGAGCGTGACTATCTCATGCTCGATTACCGAGGCAACGACAAGCTCTACGTTCCGTCCGATCAGATCGACCTGATCCGCCGCTACACCGGTGGCGAGTCGCCTACCTTGCACAAACTCGGCGGGGCTGACTTCGCCAAGTCGAAAGCCAAGGTGCGCTCGGCAGTGGCCGAAATCGCCCAAGAGCTCGTGGTGTTGTACCAAACCAGAATCGCCACGGAGGGCGTGGCGTTCGAGCCAGATACGCCATGGCAGACCGAGCTGGAGGGTGCGTTTCCCTACGAACTGACGCCTGATCAGGCTGAGGCCATCACCAGTATCAAGGACGACATGGAGTCGGTTGTCCCGATGGATCGGCTTGTCGTCGGCGATGTCGGGTTCGGCAAGACCGAGATTGCCGTGCAGGCCGCTTTCAAGGCGGTGCAGAGCGGCAAGCAGGTGGCTGTGCTCGTTCCGACGACGCTGCTCGCTCAGCAGCACCATCAGACTTTCAGTGAACGGTTTGCCCCGTATCCGGTGCGGGTTGAGGTGCTCAGTCGTTTCCTCACGCCTGGCCAGGCCAAGAAGGTGGTGGCCGACACCGCCGCCGGCGACGTCGATGTGCTGATCGGCACCCATCGCATCTTGTCTGACGACGTGCAGTTGCCCAAGCTTGGCTTGCTTGTGATCGACGAGGAGCAGCGCTTTGGTGTGACCCACAAGGAGTCAATCAAGCAGCTGCGAACCAACGTCGATGTGCTCACACTCACAGCGACGCCGGTGCCGCGCACGCTCGAGATGAGTCTCACCGGCATTCGTGACCTGTCGCTGCTCAACACGCCGCCGGCCGATCGCCAGCCGATCCTGACCTACGTAGGCGAGTACGACGAGCGGCCGGTGGCAGAGGCCATTCGCCGCGAGCTGCTCCGTGAAGGCCAGGTGTTCTATGTGCACAACCGAGTGCAGAGCATCGAGAAGGTGGCCAACGACATCCGCAACCTCGTGCCAGAAGCGCGGGTGGCGATTGCGCATGGCCAGATGGACGAAGGGTCGCTCGAGAAGATCGTGCTCGATTTCTGGGAGGGCGAGTACGACGTGCTGGTCTGCACCACGATCATTGAGTCAGGCATCGATATGCCAACTGTGAACACGCTCGTCGTCGACCGGGCCGAGCTACTCGGCCTCGGCCAGCTCCACCAGCTGCGGGGCCGTGTTGGGCGATCGGGCCAGCGGGCGTATGCCTACCTGTTCACCCGCCCGGACGCATCCTTGTCTGAGGAGGCCTATGAACGGCTGCGCACCATCGGCGAAGCCACTGAGCTCGGTTCGGGTTTCAAGATCGCGATGCGCGACCTCGAGATTCGTGGCGCCGGCAACCTGCTGGGCACGGGGCAGTCTGGCCACATCGCGGCGGTTGGCTACGACCTTTACTGCCAGCTGGTGACCGAGGCCGTTGCCGAACTCAACGGCACGACCGTCGAAGAGCCAGTTGAGATCAAGCTCGATCTGCCGATCGACGCCAACTTGCCACCCACCTACGTCGAGGCTGAAACGGCACGACTCGAGGCCTATCGCCGCCTCGCCGCAGTGACGAACGAGCAAGAGGTCGAAGACATTCGCAACGAATGGGTCGATCGCTACGGGCCGATTCCCGAGGTGGCTGAGAAACTGCTCGAGGTGGCAAGGTTGCGGGCCGAGTGCACCCGAGTTGGCGTGCGCGATCTCGTCGTGGTGAAAGGGCCGGGCTTCGGGGGGCCTGACTGGGTCGCCAAGATGGGTCCGGTCACGATGCGCGACAGCCAAGAGATTCGCTTCGAGCGGCTGTTCAAGCACGGCACGTGGAAACCAAGCGAGTACGGGCCAGACGGTGGCCAGGTGCAAGTGGGCCTCAAGAAGTCGAAGAATCTCGCTGGCGACATCGTGCTCTTCCTCGAGACCATCTGGCCCGAAGACTCGTAGGGGTCAGGTCCCAGACGTTAACGAGGCTCCCGGGCCTGCGGTCGACGGACACCTCTGCTGCGGCGTCCGCTTCGCTTCCGAGTCCTCGCTTGAGGTGTACCTCGACCTTCGGCCCTCGTAGGGGTCAGGTCTCAAACGTCAACAGCCTTCCGGGCTTGCGGCCCTACAAGTGACCGGAGCGAACGGCCTTGGTGTGCGGGCGTTGGACCTCGTAGCGTCGGCCTATGGCAGAGCAGAGCGTCACTATCGGAGATCCAACCATCGAGGACTGGCCGGCGCTGGTCGATGACCTCAATCAACTCTTGCGGCTTCGCACCACGCCGATCGGCATGTCGATGTTTGCCACGGTCGAGGAGATGGAGTCGATCACCAAGATTCGTCGACCGAAAGACATTCACACCACCGATCAGATTGTGGGCATGGCCTCACGCTTGAACTGGACGGTTGGTATCACCAACGACGACCTTGTCGGTCCGCAGTGCGGTGCGGTGCTCGGCCTGCATCCTCGTGACGAAGAATGGCTGTCCGGCGACCGGATGGCTGGGGTGTGGTTCGAGACGCTCGAAGACGCATCGGTGCACCAGCACGCCATGCACACCGTCGAGTACGGCAAGTATCAGGCCATGGCCGTTTCGCCTCTTGCAACCGGACGCCTCGACCCACCAGACATTGCGCTCATCTACGCCAATCCAGCTCAGATGATTCTGCTGATCAACGGATTGCAGTGGTCGGGTTACAAGAATTTCGAGTGGGGATGCGTCGGTGAGTCGGCCTGTGCCGACTCGTGGGGTCGAGCCCTCTCGACCGGCGAACCGAGTGTGTCGATCCCGTGCTTTGCCGAACGTCGATACGGCGGCGTGCAAGACGACGAACTGCTGATGGCTACACCGCCGTCGTTCCTTCCCAAGGCCATCGCCGGCCTCAAAGCCCTCTCCGGCAATGGCTTGCGCTACCCGATTCCCAACTATGGCGTGCAACAAGACGCCAGAGCGGGCCTCGGTGTCTCCTACGGATAGTCGCCGTCACATCGTCCCGCTAGTTTCAGAGGATGACTGAAAACACGGGTTGGACCTTTACTGATCAGGGCGCCGTCGAATGGCAGCCGCTCGGTGAAGGAATCGCCATGAAAAACATGGGCGTGGCAACCGGCAAGATGATCGCCCTCTTCAAGTTCGATGCTGGGTACGTCGGCGGCTCGCACGAACACACGACCGATCCCGAGTTCACCTACATCCTCGAAGGTTCGATGGTGAGCAACGGTGTTCTCATGGAAACTGGCCACAGCTACGCGGCAGAGATGGGCACGACCCATTCGGAGTTTCGGACAGATACCGGCTGCACGTTGGTGTCGGTGTTCCCGGTGCCGCCCGGCATGGGCTAGCACACGAGTTCGATCTTCCCCCCTCAATACAGGTCACGTCGGGAAGTAACACGATGACAAATACATCTCTCGGGAACGCGGCGACGGGAAGCGCCGCCCCTGCTGGTTCAACGGCTGCTGGCGCAGACGTCGGGCAGAGACGAGCCAAGAAGGTCGAGCAGGTACGCGCCATGTTGGCGAAGGCCGCATCGACGGTTCACGAAGCTGAAGCCGAGTCATTCGAGGCCAAGGCTCTCGAGATCATGGCGGCGTATGACATTGAAGAGCGTGAGCTGCGGGATGCCAGCGGCTTCAGCTCAGAAGAGATCGATCTCGGCCATATGGGCAATGCCGGTACGGGGGCGGCCTCGCTCGCAATCGGTCTCGCCAACCTCTTCGGCGGCGCCGGAGTGCGTAGCGTCGTTGATCGGCGCCACTACGCCAAGCTTCACACCACCCCAAGCCAGCGTGAGAACGTCGATCTGATGCTCGACCACTTGCTCCCACAGATGCGCAGCGACATCAGCCGCGATCGGCCGCGGTCGCGCAAGTCGTACTCGGTGGGGTGGGCGGCTCGAGTCACCGCTCGTCTTCAGGTCGCGCAGAGTGTTGCGTACTCAAACTCAAACGCTCTTGTTCCCACAAGCGACGCAGCGCGTGCCGGCCTCTACGGCGAGCTGGCAGCTCAGGGAGTCCGCGTCTCGCGGGCTTCGGTTCGTGTCGATGGGTTCGACTATGAACGAGGCGATGTTGCCGGCGGAACGGCTGATCTCAACCAGGCTCGGGTCACTCGGTAACCGACGGCCAAGCCGGTCAGGTGAGGCCGCTGCTCGGCAGCGGCCTCGCTGTGGCTACCGCTGGTAAACGCGGATCTCGTCGATCCGAAAGTCGGCTGGCCAGGGAGTTGTGCTGTCAGGATCACCAACCCACCGTCCGCCCACCGAGAGGTTGAGCTTGAGGTAGAAGTTGCGGTTGAACGGTGCGCCCCCGACACCGGCCGATGTCTCGAGGTTGGTCAGGTCGAGCCAGTTGTAGGGAATGCCGTCGACACTCCACACAATTTGGGTCGGGGTCCATTCCATGGCGTAGGTGTGTACACCGTCGGCAAACGAGCCCTCGGGAAGGTAGTAGGCGGCGTTGTCGAGTCGGTGGGTGCCCCCGGTGGTTGCCCAATGGGCAGAGCCAACAACACGGTTCGGCTCTTGGCCGCGAATCTCGAAGATGTCCATCTCGCCGGCGTCTGGCCATCGGTCAGGTTCGCCCTGAGGACCAAGCCACGCTGCGGGCCAGATGCCCTGCCCGTCGGGGATCAGGGCATCGACTTCAAACCGTCCGTAGGTCCAATCGACCTTGTATTTGGTGCGCACCATGCCGGAGGCGTAGTTGCGTCGTGCGCCGTTCGGGCAGCGTGCGTCCCACGGCATGGCAACGAGGTGGAGGGACCCGTTCTCGACGACCACGTTCTCGGGGCGGTAGCAGTGCACCGCTCCGTTGCCAGCTCCGTAGGTCGACCACTCTGGTGTCCACCTCGAGAAATCGAGCGAGTCACCTTCGAAGGAATCGGCCCAGACGAGCTGCCATCCGGAGACTTGCCGGATCAGCGGAGGAATGGTGCCGTTGGCCGTCGGGCCAGGCGCCGAGTTGATCTGAGCGCTTACCCGCTCGGCATCAGACGAAAAGTCTGAGCTCTCGGCTGTACCACTCAGAGTGCTCAGGCTCAGAACCGCCACAGCGCTGAGGAGACCTGCAATTACCCGCCGGACATGCATGACGAGGTGTCTATCCGCTCACACCACAAAGAGCAATCTTTCACCACAGATTGAGGTTTTGTGCATAGTCTTGTTATCGGTATATACTCGTGGCCGTGCGTGAACCGTCGTTTCTCATCCTCGCTGCGCTTGCGTCTGAACGAGCCCACGGATACCGGGTGATCCAGGAAGTCGAGCGGTTGTCGGAGGGGAGGGTGAAGCTTCGAGCTGGAACGCTGTATGCCGCCCTCGATCGTCTCGAATCCGACGGGTTGATCGAACTCGACGGCCAAGAAGTCGTTGATGGTCGCAACCGGCGTTACTACGTCATCACCTCACAGGGCCGTGAAGCTCTCGAGGGTGAGATCGTTCGCATCGAGTCGAACGCAGCCGCTGCCCGCATGCAGCTGGGGCTGAGTTAGCGATGCAACTTGAGCGGCAATACCGGCTGTTGGCCCGGGCGTTCCCTGCTGCTTGGCGGCGGCGTCACGGCGAAGATCTTGTTGCGACCCTTCTCGACGGCTCGGGTGAGGGTCAGCGAGTGGTGTCGCTGCCCGATCTCGCCGACGTCGCAGGGCGGGGCCTGCAAGTCCGGGCCCGAAACTCCGGCCCGCTCCTGCAGGGGGCAACCATCGCGATGGCAGCCGTTCTCACCATGACGGCAGTGAACAGTTCTGCTGAGTCGACTCCAGTCACCGAGCTGGCTGCGGTGCAGCAGCTTGCCGAAGTGCCGAACAATCAAACACAGATCGAGTCCGTTCGTTCCGGAACGGGCACTGGCCAGGTCGAACACGACCACGCCGACTGCTCGAGAGAAATGTTCGAGCAAAACACATAGGGAGAGAGACCCAATGCAACTGAAGAAGAAGCAACCGAGCCTTTGGCTCTTGTTACTCGCGTCCTTTTCGCTGTTCGCAGCGGCCTGCGGTGGCTCGACAGAGTCGACGAGTGACGCACCTGACGACGAGGACTCGACATCAGAGTCCGACGAGTCGGCCGATGATGATGGGGAGGACGAGGCAGCCGTTGGCGACAGTGGTGACCTCCCCGGGGCGGACAAGCCGATCGTCAACATGGGTCGAGGTAACTGGAGCTCGGGCTACGTCCACGCCCAGATCCTGCATGACCTGATGGAAGAGCTTGGCTATGACGTCGCCAGTCCTGACCTCCTCGAGTTTGCCCCCGACCTCGCCTATCAAACGATGGCTCGGGGCGAGATGGACCTGTGGCCAAACAGTTGGTACCCAGGTCACCTTTCGTGGTGGGAAGGTGAGCTTCCGGACGGCACCCGGATCGGTGACAACCTGAGTCGCGTCGAAGGATCAGTCATGCCGGGAGGTGGCCTCCAGGGATGGCTGGTCACCAAGAGCTGGGCCGATGAAAACGGAGCGCTGACGCTCGATCAGATCAATGACGACGAGGCACTCTGGAGCCAGCTCGACTCTGACGGCAATGGCAAGGGGGAGTTCTTCGGTTGTCCTGAGGATTGGACGTGCGACGACATCATGGCCTCGCAGATCGAGTTTGCTGGGTGGGAGAACCTCGAACAGGTGCAGGCCGGCTACGACGCAATGTTTGCTGAATTCCTCATCATGGCCCAGGCCGGCGAGCCGGCAATCATGTACACGTGGACACCCACCGCTTACCTGGCTCAGGCCGTTCCTGGCGAAACCACAATGTGGCTCTCCGTCGATTCCGACAGCGTTCTGAACGACTCGAACCCGCTTGGCCGTGAAGGCGGAGAGAACTACGACCAGAGCCCCGGATACACCGGGCTTGATACCGATGTGTGTCTCGCCGGGCCTGATGGCTGTCAGCTCGGGTGGGCGGCAGCCGACATCGAAGTCACCGCCAACACGGCCTGGCTCGACGAAAATCCGGAAGCACATGCGCTGTTTCTCGCGTTTCAGCCGCCGCTCATCGACATGGCCATTGCCGGCGTCGCATTGACCGACTCGGACGGTTCACAAGCGGCCGTTGAGCAGATCGCCGCCGACTGGATCGCAGACAATCGCGATCTCGTCGATCAGTGGCTCGCCACGGCGCTCGCCGCTGGCTGATCCCCAGGAGCTAGCTGAGCGAGGCTCCGTTCGAGCGAAGCCTCGCTCGTCGACAACCAGCGAAGGCCCGGAGTTCTTTGGTTGGAGAACCCGGGCCTTCGTCGCGCATGACAATCCTCACAGTGAGTTCGTGAGCTTCTGCAGTACCCGCCCGTCGCAGAGGTGGCGAAGACGTTGAGCCTCTCGGCTGGCACGGTGCGCAACTATCTGTCGTCCGGGGTCGCCAAGACCCACGCCCGATCAAGCGCCGAGGCAGCCGTGATAGCTCGCGATCGCGGTTGGCTCTAGCGGTCAGTTTGTTTGTGACAAGGCGGCGCCGAGGTCGATGCTTGGGTTGCTGGCTTGCAGCACGTTTTTGAAGCGGCCTTCGAGAGCGGCAACCATTGTGAGGTCGGTGAAGACCCAGAACTGATCGGTGACGATTGCGTCGTGGACGAGTTCGCCGACTTTGGCAGGGTCCATCCCGGACCGGAGCTGGTCCTTGATGAACTCCATCCGTGCGCCCTGCTCTTCCGACGGTTCCGAGAGCGAGCCGCCTGCTGCCCACTCGGGCTTGTTGCGGGCGCTCTCGGCGATCTTTGTGTTGACCCATCCCGGACACAGGCACGACACGCCAACGCCGTGACCTTCGTTTGCCATTTGAGCGTGCAGCCCCTCGCTGATTCCGACCACTGCCCACTTTGACGCGGTGTAGGCGCTGTGGCCGGGGAAGTGACCGGCCATCGACGCCGTGTTCACGATGTGACCCTCGCCGTTGGCGATCATGTGCGGAAGGAAGGCGTTGTGGCCGTAGACGACACCCCAGAGGTTGACGTCCATCACCCACTTCCAGTCCTTCAGATCGAGTTCGCCGGGACTGGACGTCAGGCTGTTACCAGCGACGCCGGCGTTGTTGCACAACACAGCGACCTTCTCGAAACGATCGAAAGCGGTGGCTGCGAGCTGTTCGACTTGGTCGTTGTCGCTCACGTCGGTGACGACGGTGAGGAGTTCAACGGCGTCGCCCCCAGCGTCAGCGACCGCAGCGTTGACTACTTCGACTGCTGTAGCGAGGGCCGGCTCTTCGATGTCGCTGATCACGACGTTCATGCCTGCCTTGGCGAAGCGCGTCACCATGCCGAGGCCGATGCCGCTTGCTCCTCCCGTGACGACGGCTGTCTTGCCTCTCAGATCTTGCACGATGTTTCTCCTTGGTATGGCCCAGAGCGGTGACGGGTACTGCGAAGCACGATGATCAGACCGACCAGCCAACGAGCTTGGTGTCAAGGTACTCATCGAGTCCGACGTGGCCGCCTTCGCGGCCGATACCGGACTCTTTGACGCCACCAAAAGGGGCGGCAGCAGAGGTGGGATTGATGTCGTTGATGCCGATGATGCCGAAGCGCAGACCTTCGGCGACTCGCCAGGCTCGCGACACGTCTCGGGTGTAGATGTATGCAGCGAGGCCGTAGGTGGTGTCGTTGGCCTTGGCCACGATGTCGTCCTCGTCGTCGAACACGATCACTGGTGCAACGGGCCCAAAAGTCTCCTCGGAGTGGATCACCATGTCGCTGGTGACGTCGGCCAGAACCGTGGCGGCGAAGAAGTTGCCTTGCTCGAGGCCGTCGGTGGTCAAACGTTCGCCACCGGCAAGGACGCGCGCACCCTTGGCGACGGCGTCGTTCACCTGTCGTTCGACCTTTGCAACGCTGGGCTCGTCGACGAGTGGGCCGATGCTCACGCCATCGGTGAAACCGGAGCCGGCCTGCATCTTGTTGACGCGCTCAGTGAGCGTTGCGAGGAACGGCTCAGCGATCGAACGCTGAACGTAGATGCGATTGGGCGAGATGCAGGCTTGGCCGGTGTTGAGGAACTTGACGAGCGAAGCGCCCTTTGCCGCGTGCACCGGGTCGGCGTCGTCGAACACGATGAAGGGAGCGTGGCCGCCGAGCTCCATTGAAACTCGCTTCACGTTGGCAGACGCCCGGCCCCCGATGAGCTTGCCGACCTCAGTCGAGCCGGTGAACGTGAACTTGCGTACACGCTCGTCGTCGAGCCAGGCGTCGCCGATTGGCACTGGATCCGAGGCGTTGACCATGTTGATCACGCCGGGTGGCAGACCAACTTCTTCGAAGATCTCAAACACTGCTTTGGCGCAGAGCGGGGTTTGCTCGGCTGGCTTCAGCACCACAGTGCAGCCGGCGGCCAGGGCTGGTCCGAGCTTTCTCGTGAGCATCGAGATCGGATAGTTCCATGGGGTGATTGCGGCGCACACACCAACGGCTTGGCGCATCACCATGAAGCGTTGGTCGGCACGGCCCGACGGGATGGTCTCGCCATAGATTCGCTTGGCTTCCTCGGCGTACCAGAGCAGGAAGTCAGCCGCGTACTTCACCTCGTTGCGGGCAGCACGAAGGGGTTTGCCCTGTTCGCTCGTCATGAGCTTGGCGAGATCCTCGTGGCGTTCGGTCATCAACTGCCATGCGGCATAGAGCTGCTCGCTGCGGTGATAGGCAGTTGTTGTCGACCATCCGGCAAACGCAGCATCGGCGGCGTCCACTGCGGCAGTTGCTTCAGCTTGTCCGCCGTCTGCAACTCGGCCGATCTCCTTGCCGGTTGCCGGGTCGGTGACGACGAACTCGTTGGTCCCGGCGATCCATTCACCGTTGATGTAATGCATGGCCGATGAATCTAGGCCACCTGACTCAGAGCCCCAAAGGCCGGTCAACTCCGCCGATCAGTTTGCCGGACTGGCGATCCCAGAATCTCGGTCCGAGAGCGCCGGATGACTCAACCGGCAATCGCGAGTTCGAGCAGTTTGACCAGTGCTTCTGTCGACAGTGCGGCGTCCGCCGGGTCGTTGGTCACCGTGATGAACCCTGTCACCAGATTTCCCTTGCGTCCTGCGACGGCGGCCATGTAGCCGCCGTCTTCGTCCGATCCGTTCGAGGCGAGGACCAACGTCTCGTCACTACCCGCTGCCGTGCCGGGATCGAGCCGCATGGGCGAGACCCCTGGGTCGTTGCATCCGACCATTGCGGCGAGGGCAGCCATCCACTGATCCGAAGCTTCGGCGCCTTCTTGCACGAACTGTGCGATCAGGGTTCCGGCTGGTGTCTCAAAGACTTGGGTCAGTCGTCCGGACGGAATGGGGTCAGGGACGCCGCAGGTATCTCCTTGTGGGGCAGCCGACTCCGCAATCGAGCGGTCCGAAGAGATCGCAATGCCGTTCGACTCGAAGTCGGCCACGCTCACGATCCGATCGGCCGCCTGACGAGCTGCTGGGGGAGCGGTTGTCTCCGCTGCCAATGTGGTCGACGTGGTGGGTTCCGCTGCAGACGTTGTTTCGGGTGGTGCGGTGGTGTCCGTTGGGTCTGGGTCAGCTTCGATCGTGTCTGCCGCGATATCGGTGGTGTCGGGTCCCTCTGTTGTCGTCGCTCCGAGACCACCCTCGGCCTGTCCATCGGGCACGGCTGTTTCGTCTGCAGACTTAGCACCGTCGAGGGCAACAGCAGCTGGAACGGTCGTGCCATTGTCGGCGTCAACAGGCAGTGTCGATCCTGAGATCTCGGCGACGGTGCCACATGACGCTGCAGCAATGGCAAGTGACAGCACGACAGCCGTTCGGGTTGAAGCAAGCCCCATGAGGCCCCCATCGGCTGCGGTCGGTTGGAGTTGAGGCAGCCGACGATCGCAGGCGTCAGTCGGCGGCGAGCCGATCGAGCTCGATCTGCAGGAACTGCGTCGCATCAAGCTCGCGCAGGGGAGTCACTCGGCCTCGATGCTGATCCCGCAGCTGATCTCCGAACCCGATCCGCGCGGCAAGAGCCTCGGCCAAGCCGATCGTGAAGGGCGTTCGCGGAGTCACGGCCTGCTGGAGAAGCAGCCAGGCGTGGTCGGTCTCGCCTCGGTTGAGGGCAAGAGCGGCCAGGCCAACGAGCGCGTCGTTGGACTGGCGATTCAAACGGCCCCGCAAGGCTCCGCGGCCGTAGTCGACGATGAGATCGGCGGCATCGCTGACGCGGCCGCTGTCGATGAGGGCAACCGCACGGATGAGATCAGACGAGTCCCAAATCGATGACGAAAAGTCAGCGTCGTGCAGCAGGTCGAGTGCCTCGAGAGGTCGACCGACGATGAGTTGTGTGGTCGCCGTCGACAGCGTGAGCATCACCGAATAGTTGAATTGGTGATCGACCTGTTGGATGTCGCTCAGGCCCAGTTCGAAGAACTTCAGCGCGTTCTCGAGATCTCGTCGGTACAGGTGGAGGGCGCCCTTGGCCCAGTTGACACCTGCTCGCTCAGCAAACCCGAAGTCGTGTTCCTCAACAAGGGCCATTGCCGCGTTGGCAAGTTGCTCGCCTTCTTTCGGAAACTGCCGGGCCCTGGTGAAGGCATGCATCGTCGTGGTGAGCACCAACGCCTGCGGGTCGCTCGTCTTGAGGAGCTCCTTGTTGATTCGATGAACCTCTTCGAACTCGTCGACCTGCACCGCCAACATGGCCTGGTTTCGTTTGAGCCGAGGCAGCTGGTCGCTCTCGGAATCGATGTTTGCGGCGATGAGGCTGAGCCAGCGGTGCCCCTCCACCGCCGGGACTCGGCTCTCCCACAACCCCTGGCAGCCGAACGCAATGTGCGCTGCGGTGCGCCAGTTGTTGGTCGACGCTGCCCACTCGAGTGCGGAGACGATGTTTGGCCAGTGCGGGGCCAACAGCAGGCTGCGCCCGAGATCTTCCGCCTCGGTCCAGCTCCCGGCAGCGGTGAGGTCGGCGTAGTGATCGAGGTGGGCTTGGCGGGTGACGGTGATTCTGTCGCTTCGAGAGAGTTGGTCCCCGGCGTAGATCCTGACTGTTTCCAGCAGTCGGAACATCGACTGCTGCTCGGTTGATGGCACGGGCGTAATGAGCGACTTCGCCACCAGAGATCCGATGAGGTCGATGGCCTCGTAATCATCGACTCCGGACACGGCGACCGCGGCGGCAAGATCGAATGGTCCGACAAAGACTCCCATAGCCGCAAAGAACCGCTGTTCGTCTTCATCGAGGAGGTCAAAGCTCCAGTCCAGTGTGGCCTGCAGCGTGCGCCGGCGTTGTCGGCCCTTGCCGCCCGAGAGCAACCGAAAACGATCGCCCATGCGTTCGAGGACTTCCTTTGGCGACATGACCGAGGTTCGTGCTGCCGCCAGCTCGATCGGGAGCGGCATGGCATCGAGCCGGTCGCAGATCTCAGAAATGACCTGTCGGGCTGGTGCGTCGTCGACAAACGAGGGGTGCACGGCCTTGGCCCGCTCGACAAAGAGATCGACTGCTGCCGGGTCCTCGGCAGTGTTCGACAGCGAGGAGACAATGACGACTTCCTCGCCCCCGACATCCAGGCGCTGCCGGCTCGTGGTCAAGAGCATGGTGGATTCGGAGCGACCGAGGAGGCGCTCGGCGAACTGGGCACATGCTTCGAGGAGATGCTCGCAATTGTCGAGCAACACCAGCGCCTCTCGTCGCCCCAAGTGCTCGACGACCTGACCCGTGGCGTCGCCCGAGGAGAGTTGCAATCGCACCGCGCTGGCCAGTGCCGCAGGGAGTTCCGATTCGTCTGAAACTGCCGACAGATCAGCGAAGTAGCAACCGTCCCGACGGTTGGCGAGCTCCCGATGTGCTACCTCGAGCGCGAGGCGGGTCTTCCCGCATCCACCGGTCCCCGTCAGCGTGACCAGGGAAGACGTTTCGAGTAGACCTCTCACTCTGTTGATCTCGGCTTCCCGCCCGACGATCGGTGTACCGGGGTTGGGCAGTGTCGAGAGTTCGGGGTCGACGGTGCGTAGAGGCCGGTGTGAATCGTGGCCGAGTTGATGGATCGCCACCGGCTCGTCGACATCACGCAGCCGATGACTTCCGAGGTAGAGCGTCGACAGGTTGACCTCGTTGCGCACCGCCTCGCTCATCAGGATCTGGCCTCCGTGGGCCGCTGCTTCGAGGCGTGACGCTGTGTTCGGGACCGGCCCGAAGTAGTCGCCAGCTCGATACGTCGCTCGACCTCGGTGCAACCCCATGCGAACGCGCAGGGGTGGCCCGCTTCCCCAATCGGTTGTGCGCAGGGCTTCTTGCGCCAGCTTGGCGGCAATCACTGCCGAGCCGGCGTCAGTGAACGCTCCTCGAAACGAATCGCCCGCGAACCCAAAGACGTAGCCGCCGTTTGACTGAATGGCGTCGCGAACCAGCGCATCGTGGAGAACGAACGAGTGCGCCGTCCCCTCGGTGTCAGCGGCCCACAGCCGGGTCGATCCCTCGACGTCGGTGAAGAGGAAGGTGACGATGCCGCTCGGATGTTGGGATGGGTCGGCGTTCATCGTTGCTTCGCTCGTCGATCTGCCGGGTCGAAGACCGCGTGCTCATTCTGCCTCGGTTCTGCGACTTCGGTGAATTCGCTTTGCGAACCGCGTGAAAAACGCTGACTCTTCGTCTACCTTCGCTCCTTCACCCGACGATTCATCCAACAGGAGCGTGAACGATGGCGTCAATCGAGACAATCGAAGGAATTGGTCCAGCGAACGGCAAGAAGCTGAGAGCCGCCGGGGTCCGATCTTGTGAGGCCCTCCTCAAGCGTGGTGGGACCAAGAAGGGTCGCAAGGAGCTTTCGGACGCCTGTGGCATCGGCGAAGGCCCAATTCTCGAGTGGGTGAATCGCTCTGACCTCATGCGCGTCCGCGGCGTCGGATCTGAGTACAGCGATCTCCTTGAGCAGGCAGGGGTCGACACCGTGAAGGAATTGCGGAATCGCAATGCCGCGAACCTCGCGGCCAAGATGGTCGAAGTGAACGACGCTGCCATCAAGAAGACGAAGAAGAGCATTGTTCGTCGCACGCCAGCTGAGTCAGAGGTCGAGCGCTGGGTCGCCCACGCCAAGAAACTGGCACCCGCCGTCTCTCACTAGTACTCCAACTCGCTGGGGGCAGAGCACGTGACGTGTGTAGCTCACTCCCAACGAGGGCCGAAGGGCGATGTGCACCTCAAGCGAGGACTCGGAAGCGAAGCGGACGCCGCAGCGGACGTGTGCGTCGGCCGTAGGCCCGGGAGTTTTGTTGACGTTTGAGACCTGACCCCTATGGGGTGGGTCTCAAGTTTGGGCTGTGGTCGCCGATTGACACAGCATGCGAACAACGGCGACCACGGTCTCCCCTCCCCGGTATCGCCGGGTTGGTCTGCGTTTGAGCTGCCTCCCGTGTGAGGTGGCATGGACCGGACCAGCAAAGTCTCGATGCTGGGTC